>DASQGW010000015.1:0-44915 GCA_035632415.1 Burkholderiales bacterium
TTGCGCGCCGTGAGCATCAGGTACATCGCATACAGCCATTTGTGGAGGGGAACATGGCTGCGCTCGAACACGGTTCCAGTGCGTACCGTGAAGTCCTCGGCGCACTGGTTGCAGCGGTAATAGCCCTCTACCTTGCGTGCGCTCACGCGATCCTTGAGGCCGCATACCGGGCACTTCGCCCCGTTCGGCCAGAGGCGCGATTCAAAGTAAAGCCGCGCGCTTTCCTCGTCCGGGAACATCTGGAAAAGCTGGAAGGTGCTTACCGTAACGCCGTCATTCATAAAGGACTCCCTGTATGAGGCGTAATTCTCCCCCTGTACGGTCAGGGAGTCAAGTATATAATTCCCCTTACGAGGGTAGCGTCATCACCCAGGTCCTGAAGGATGCGAGCCTCAAATCCGATCCCATCCATCCGAATGCGCGGGGCTACCGCGTCATCGCCGAGCGCCTCGCCGAAATGCTGAAGAAAGCGGGCGCGATCTAAGGCGCGCGAGGTCTTCGGGCCGGTCGAGATCCCATACGGTCCGCAGCAAGCGGCAACGCAATCCCGCGAGAGATGCGTTTCGTAAGGTTTCTGCAAGGACTGTGTCGCGTCCCCACCGGACATCGCGGAACAGACCCAACCGCGCCCGGCGCGCGCCGATCAGGCCGAAGCCGCCGTCCTCGGCGGGCGCGAGCACGACATCGGTGCCGCCCTGCAGCAGGCGCCGCGCGCGCCGCAGATCCGCGGGCGCGAGCGCCGGCACGTCGGCGCCGATCAGGAGTGCGCGGCGGTGACGGCGCAGCGCGCCGCGCAGCGCATGCTGCATGCGCTCGCCAAGGTCGCGGCCCGTTTGTGTTCTCGCGTACGGAAACAAGGCGTGGCGCTGCGTCAGGTGCAGTTCGACCGGTCCGCAGCGCGCCTCGCGCGCGGTGCGCATGGCGTGAGCAATGAGGCGCGTGTGCAGGCGGGCCGCGCGAGGCGCGCCGAGGATCGGTGCGAGGCGCGTCTTCACGCGCCCGGCGATCGGCGCACGCGCGAACACGATGACGATGGTGTCAGCGCGGATCGGCGTATTCGCGCGCAAGGCGCTGGGGTGCGACACCGAGTGCGTAGAGCAGGCGCAGTCGCCACATGAGGAAGATGGTGCGCACCACGCCTCGCGCCTGCCAGCGGCGCGCGGAGCTCGCCACTCGCTCACGCAGGCATGCCGGCCGGCCGACGTGCTTCATGGCGCGGCTGAAGGCGATGTCCTCCATTAGGGCGATCTCGGGAAAGCCGCGGAATTCGTCGCGGCGCACGAAGATCGCCTGGTCGCCGGTCGCGATGCCGGTCAGGCGCGAGCGCAGGTTCATCGCGCAAGCGACGAGCTTGAGCAGCGGGTGCCGGCCCTCGAGGCGCACGTCGAAGCGCCCCCAGGCATGGCGTTGCAGAGCGTCGATGACGAGCTTGTCGGCGCCCTCGGGCAGCCGCGTGTCCGCATGCAGGAACACGAATGCGCCCGAACGTGCGGCGCGCGCGCCTGCGTTCATCTGGATCGCCCGGCCTTTCGCGGAGACGATGACCTGGTCCGCCAGCGGCCACGCCAGTTCGATCGTGGCGTCGTTGCTGCCGCCGTCGACCACGATGACTTCATGCCCCCGAGCGCGCAACGAGGCGAGGCTTTCGAGCACGGCGCGGATGCCGGCCGCCTCGTTCAGCGTCGGGACGATGACCGCTAGCCGCGCCGCCATGCGTGGAACCATTGCGCTCGCCGCAGCAGGCCCTCGGGCGCATGCGCGCGCTTCCAGGACCCGGCCGCGTACTTGTTGGCCTCGACGAGCGTGGGATAGATGTGGATCGTGCCGAGGATCTTGTTGAGGCCGATGCCGTGCTTCATCGCCGTGATGTACTCGATGATGAGATCACCCGCATGCTCGCCGACGAGCGTCGCGCCGAGGATGCGGTCGCTCCCCGGCGCCGTCAGCACCTTGACCACGCCGCGCGCCACGTCGTCCGCGATGGCACGGTCGAGCTCGGCCATGTCGAACCGCGTGACCTCGTAGGCAATGCCGCGCTCCTTCGCTTCGGTTTCGTTCAGGCCGACCCGGGCCACTTCCGGATCGGTGAAGGTCGCCCAGGGAATCACCGAGTAATCGGCTCGAAAGCGCTTGAAGGGCGAGAAGAGCGCGTTGACCGCGGCATACCATGCCTGGTGGGACGCCGTGTGCGTGAACTGGTAAGGCCCGGCGACGTCGCCGCAGGCATAGATGTTGGGATAGAGCGTCTGCAGGTATTCGTCGGTTTCCACGGTGCGCGCCTTCGTCACCGGGATGCCGAGCTCCTCGAGCCCGAAGCCCGCGGTGTTGGGCACCCGGCCGAGCGCGCACAGCAGCCGGTCGAACTCGAAGCGCACCTCGCCCCCGGCGTGCTCGCAGACGAGCGCCGGCCCGGGATCGATGCGCACGGCGCGGTAGCCGGCGCGCACATCGATGTCCTCGGCCACGAACTGCCCGCGCACCATTTCCGAAATCTCGGGGTCTTCGCGCGAGAGCAGCCGCGGCAGCATCTCGACTTGCGTGACGCGCGAACCGAAGCGCGCGAAGGCCTGGGCGAGCTCGCACCCGACCGGGCCGCCGCCGAGAACCACCAGGCGTCGCGGCAGCTCGCGCAGCTCCCATAGGTTGTCGGAGGTCAGCACGCGGGCGCGCTCGATGCCGGGCAGCTGAGGCACTATCGGGCGCGCGCCGGCCGCAATCACGATGGCGCGCGTGCTGAGCGTGCGGCCGCCGACATCGACCGTCCATGGCGAAGTGATCCGGGCTTCGCCGGCGATGCATTCCACGCCGAGGCCGCTATAGCGCTCGATCGAATCATGCGGCTCGACGGTGCGCACTACCCGCTGCACGCGCTCCATGACCTGCGCGAAATCGAAGTCGATACTCGGCGAGCGCAGGCCATAGTCGGCCGCGCGGCGCATCTGCGCGAGCACGCGCGCGGACTTGATCAGCGCCTTCGAGGGCACGCAACCCGTGTTCAGGCAATCGCCACCCATGCGGTGCTTCTCGATCAGGGTGACCTTGGCTCGGACGGCGGTGGCGATGTACGCGGCGACGAGGCCTGCCGAGCCCGCGCCGATGACCACCAGGTTCCGGTCGAACCGCGCCGGCCGCTTCCAGCGCGCATAGACGCGCCTCGCCCGAACCGCATCCATCACCTTCTTGGCGATGAGGGGAAAGATGCCAAGCAGCACAAACGCGCCGATGACGCCTGGCGAGAGGATCTGCCGCGGCGAGGCGATCGCGGCGAGCTGGGTGCCGGCGTTCGCGTAGACGAGCGTGCCGGGCAGCATGCCGATCTGGCTCACCCAGTAGAAGGTCCAAGCGCGCATTGCGGTGAGGCCGAGCAGCAGGTTGATCAGGAAATAGGGCACGGCCGGTATCAGGCGCAGCGTGAAGAGATACAGCGCGCCCTCCTTGCGGATGCCGCGGTCGACGCGCTCGAGCTGCGCGCCGTAGTGGCCGCGCACCCAGTCGCGCAGCACGAAGCGGGAGATGAGGAAGGCGATCGTGGCGCCGAGCGCGGCGGCGAACGAAACGACGAGGGCGCCCACGCCAAGCCCGAAGATTGCGCCGGCGACGAGGGTCAGCACCGCCGCCCCGGGAATGGACAGGCTGGTGACGGCGACGTACAGGACGAAGAAGCCGGCTACGGTTTCTACGGGATGGGCGCGATACCAGCCCTCGAGCGTGCCTTGCTGCGCCTTGATGTGTTCGAAGGTGAAATGACGGTACGCCCCGCTGCCGAAGAACGCGGCGAGCGCAACGGCGATAAGTGCGAGGACGAAAAGCCTGCTCTTGCTAGGCATTCAGGGCGCCGCCGCAGGACGAGCCCTGCCCGGCCGTGCAGCCGTAGCAGTGGTCACGAACCGCAATCGCGGCGCCGGCGAGCTCGCCCGTGACCTCGGAGAGGCGCCTGCGCCGTCCGCCGAGAGGCACGCCGAGCATCTGGTTGAAGTCGCAGTCGTACACGTAGCCCTCCCAGTCGACCGAGACGAGGCTGCGGCACATCACCGCCTCGAGATTCTCGTCGCGGTGCGAGCCGCGCAGGAGCTCCATGTAGCTCGCGAATTGCCCCTTCGATATCAGCGTCGAGCCGAAGCGCTGGATCGGCATGTTGGCGAGCGTATAGAGCCGGTTGAAGACGACGCCATGGCGCTCGGAGAGCTCGCGCTTGTAGTCGGCCTCGAGCGTCTCCTGCCCCGGCGGCAGCGTGGCCCCCTGCGGGTTGTAGACCAGGTTCAGCACGAGCTCGGTGCCGTATCCCAGGCGGTTCAACTCGCGCAACGCGGCCATGCTGCGCTCATAGACGCCGCTGCCGCGCTGGCGATCGACGAGCTCGAGCGTGTAGCAAGGGAGCGACGCGATGATCTCGACCCGCTCGCCTGCGAGGAACGCTCCGAGATCCTCCTCGCCGGGTTCCTGCAGGATCGTCAGGTTGCAGCGATCGATGACGTGCTTGCCGAAGCGCCGTGCACGCATCACGAGGCTGCGAAACTGCGGATGCAACTCCGGCGCGCCGCCCGTGATGTCGAGGGTGTGCACGCGCGGCAGGAAACGGACCACGTCCTCGATGACTTCGGGCGTCATCATCTCGGTGCGGGTGGGCCCTGCGTTCACGTGGCAGTGCACGCAGCTCTGGTTGCAGCGATAGCCGAGGTTGACCTGCAGCGTCTCCAGGGGCTTGCGACGAAGCGCGGGGAAGCCGTACTGGCGCAGAAGCGGAAGGGTCGCGTGCATTACAAAAAATGCGGTGGATAGGACTCGGTCTTCTCGTCGAGCAGCCCCAGGAGCCGCTCGCTCGTGGCGCGCAGCCGCTGCGACAGCATGAGCACGAGCTCCATCAGGATCTTGGCGCCGAGCAGCGGCTGCTCGACGATGATGCGTGCGAGGCTCTCGCGGGTCAGCACGGCGAAAATGGCCGTTTCGGCGGCGATGCAGGTGGCAAAGCGGGCCTCGCCGTCGATCATCGACATCTCGCCGAGCGTGCGGCCAGGCTCCACCGTGGCGAGGAGCTGCGGCGTGTTCCAGCGGTCCTGCTTGTGCACCTCGACCTTGCCGTCGATCAGCATCAGCATGAAGTCTCCGCCGTCGCCTTCACGCAGGATCTCCATACCGGCTTCGGCGCGGTAGACGTCCATGAACTGCGCGAGCGTGCTGACTTCCGGGAACGAGAAATGCTCGAGCAGCGTGCACTTCGGGATCAGTGCCTGGATCTGGCCGGCGAACTTCGTGGCGTCGCCAAGGAATTCGAGGTGAGCGAGCTGCTGCGGGCGCTCCGGCATGGCCCGCCGATTATGCCGAAAAAACCCTAGCGGGCCCGCTCGCGCCGCTGGCGCACCGCTCTTGCGAGGTCCGCGAGCAGCGCAGCCGAGTCCTCCCAGCCCAGGCAGGCGTCCGTAATGCTCTGGCCGAACCGCAGGGGCTTGCCCTCGACGAGGTCCTGCCGCCCCTCGATCAGGTGCGACTCGACCATCAGGCCGACGATGCGCCGCTCCCCGCCGACGATCTGCGAAGCGACCTCGCGCGCCACCTGCGCCTGGCGGCGGTAGTCCTTCGCCGCATTGGCGTGCGAGCAATCGATCATCAGGCGTTCGGGCAAGCCGGCGCGCGCGAGCTCCCTGCAGGCCGCCTGCACGCTCGCCGCGTCGTAGTTCGGCTCTTTTCCGCCGCGCAGGATGATGTGGCAGTCCTCGTTGCCGCGCGTCTCGACGATTGCCACCTGGCCGCTCTTGTGCACCGAAAGGAAATGGTGCTTCTGGCGGGCGGCAAGCAGCGCGTCGACCGCGATCTTGACGTTGCCGTCGGTGCCGTTCTTGAACCCCACGGCCGCCGACAAACCGGAGGCGAGCTCGCGATGCACCTGGCTCTCCGTCGTGCGTGCGCCGATCGCGCCCCAGGACACCAGATCGCCGATGTACTGCGGCGAGATCACGTCGAGAAATTCGACCGCGGCCGGCACGCTGGCCTGGTTGATCCGCACGAGGACGTCGCGTGCGATGCGCAGCCCTTCGTTGATGCGGAAGCTGCCGTTGAGGTAGGGATCGTTGATCAGCCCCTTCCAGCCCACTGTGGTGCGCGGCTTCTCGAAGTACACGCGCATCAGCACCTCGAGGTCGGCGGAGTGCTTCTTGCGCTCCCCGACGAGGCGCTCGGCATAGGCGAGCGCCGCCGCCGGGTCGTGGATCGAGCAGGGACCCATCACCACGAGCAGGCGGTCGGAACGTCCCTGCAGGATCTGGCGCACCTGGCGGCGCGTCTCCGTGATCAGCGCCTCGACCGGCGTACCCTGGATCGGGAAGAAGCGGATCAGGTGCTCGGGCGGCGGCAGCGGGACGACGTCCTCGATCCGCTCATCGTCGGTGAGCGAGGTCTTGTCCGCAGGCAGGGGCGAGTAGCTGTCGAGGGGCGGCGTCATTTGGGTCTCCCAAAAACAAAAACCGCCAGGCTTTCGGCGCTGGCGGTTTTGCTTGGATTCGTTAAGGTGAGCTTAGCCGGTCCAGTCCGCCAGGGGGCAGTGGAAATAAAAGAAGAACGCGAAGAGCCGGGCTATCACGATCCGTGATTGAAGCATGCCGCCCATAGGGCTGTCTACTTAGGCCAGAGAACCATCTGCGTGCACCGGAAAAGCGCGATGCGCGCCCCGCTCTCCTCGGCCGTCACCGCCGCGTCCCAGATCTGCGTGGTCCGGCCGAGGTGCAGCGGCGTGGCGCGACAAAGAATCGCGCCGTCGAGCGCGGTGCCGAGGAAATTCGCCTTGAGCTCGATGGTGGTAAAGCCCCTGGCCCCTTCGGGCAGCGCCACTACGCAGCCATAGCCGCAACTCGTATCGGCCAGCGCCACGACGGAGGCGGCGTGCAGGTAGCCGTTCGGCGCCATGACTTCTTTCCGCACCGCCATGCGGCTCTCGACGAGTCCGCGGCTCACTGTGAGGATTTCCACGCCGACATGCCCCGGCAGGTAAGCGGCGCCGAAACTCTGGAAGTGCTCGCGCGTTGTGTCCGGCATGGCGGATGACCTGTCGATTGGCACTCGAAGCCCGCGCCTGCTAGGCGCACGGTTTGCTTGGACTAGGGTGCCATGCTACTTTTTTCACTCGTGCAACGCCTAATAAGAAGCGATGAGAGGTAACCCATGTCGAACACGGTGACCATTCCGATCGCAGGCTTCAAGGACGTCTATGAAGTCCCCGCCGTAGAAAAAGCGCTACAGGAGCTCGGACCGTCGGCGAACGAGGCGCTGCGCGCGGTCTACGAGAAGATGGTGCGGCTCGGCGGCCAGCGCTTCACGGTGAAGCCCTCGGCGCTGCCCGAGATGGACGCGCTCTTCGAGGAGCTGCCGAACTTCACCGAGGTGCTGGAAGACATCCGCAAGCACCTCGCGCTCTGCGTGGGCACCAACGACTCGATCGAGTTGCCGCCGATGCTGCTGCTCGGCGAGCCGGGCATCGGCAAGACGCACTTCGCGCGCAAGCTCTCGCAGCTTCTCGGCACCGGCTTCGGCTTCGTGCCGATGAGCTCGCTCACCGCCGGCTGGGTGCTTTCCGGCGCCTCGTCGCAGTGGAAGAACGCGAAGCCCGGCAAGGTGTTCGACACTTTCCTGAACGGCGAGTATGCGAATCCGGTCATCGTGGTGGATGAGCTCGACAAGGCGAGCTCCGACGGGCAATACGATCCGCTCGGCGCGCTGTACGAGCTCCTCGAAGCCCAGACCGCCACCCGCTTCGTGGATGAATTCGTCGAGCTGCCGATCGACGCCTCAGGCGCCGTGTGGCTCGCCACCGCGAACGACGTGTCGCGCATCCCCGAGCCGCTGGTGAACCGTCTGACGGTCTACGAAATCGACGCGCCGGACGAGGCCGGGTCGCTCCACATCGCCGGCACCATCTACGCCGAAGTGCGCAATGCGCACGATTGGGGCCGGCAGTTTCCCGAATCGCCGAGCGATTCGACGCTGGAGCGGCTCGCCGGGCTGCCGCCGCGCGAGATGCGCCGCGCCATCCAGTCCGCCTTCGGCAATGCCAAGCTCGCAGGCCGCAACGAGGTCAGCCCGGACGACGTGCAGCCCGGCCGGTCACGCCGCCAGAAAATCGGCTTTCAGTAGCTAAATCCGGCTCTCGACCCAGGACTTCACCGACTGCAGCGCGCCCGGCAGGCCGGCGGGATCGGTGCCGCCCGCCTGCGCCATGTCGGGCCGGCCGCCGCCCTTGCCGCCGACCTGCTGCGCCACGTAGTTCACGAGCTCGCCCGCTTTCACCTTGCCGGTGAGGTCGTTCGTCACGCCGGCGATCAGCGACACCTTGCCGTCGTTCACCGCGCCGAGCACGATGGCCGCAGATTTCAGCTTGTCCTTGAGGCGATCGACGGTCTCCCGCATCGTCTTGGGATCGGCGTCGTCCAGCGTCACGGCGAGCACGCGCATCACCTGTCCATCCTTCGACTTCACCTCCACCGCCTGAGTGCTCAGGTCGCCGCCCTGGCCGGAGAGAAGCTTCGAGCGCATGCGCTGGATTTCCTTCTCCAGCGCCTTCTTTTCCTCGAGGAGCTGGGCCGCCGCCTTCTCGGCATTGCCCGGTCCCGGCTGTGCGCGGAGCTGTCGCGCGACCTCGCGGAATTCCTGGAGCTGCGAGTTGACCCTGCCCAGCGCCGTGAGGCCCGTGGTGGCCTCGACGCGGCGGATGCCCGCGGCGACGCCGCCTTCCGAATAGATCTTGAACAGGCCGATGTCGCCGGTGCGGGCGACGTGCGTGCCGCCGCAGAACTCGCGCGAGGAGCCGATGTCGAGCACCCGGACCTCGTCGCCGTACTTCTCGCCGAAAAGCATCATCGCCCCGGAGCTCTTCGCCTGCTCCATCGGCATGACCTGCGCGCGCGTCGGGGTGTTGCCGAGGATCTCGGCGTTGACCAGAGCCTCGACTTTGCGGATCTCGTCGTCGGTCATCGCCTTGTTATGCGAGAAATCGAACCGGGTCTTGTCGGCGTCGACGAGCGAGCCGCGCTGCTGCACGTGCGGCCCGAGCACCTCGCGCAGCGCCTTGTGCATCAGGTGCGTCACGGAGTGGTTACGCATCGTGCGGTTGCGAAGCTCGGTATCGACGCGCGCCTCGACGCGATCGCCCACCTTGAGCGCTCCGGTCTTCAGCGTGCCGTGGTGGCCGAATACCTCGGCCTGGATCTTCTGCGTGTCCTCGACCGCGAAAGTACCGCTCGAGCCGACGAGCTCGCCGCGGTCGCCGACCTGTCCGCCGGACTCTGCATAGAACGGCGTCTCGTCGAGCACGACCGTGCCCGTCTCGCCGCTCTTCAGGCTCTTGACCTGCGTGCCTTCCTTGTAGAGCGCGACCACCTTCCCCGGGTGCGAGAGCTTCTCGTAGCCATGGAACAGCGTCCTGCCCCCGGAATACTCGAGGCTCGCGGCCATGGAGAACTTCGACGCGGCCCGCGCACGTTCGCGCTGCTGCTCCATCGCCGCCTCGAAGCCGGCCATGTCGATCATCACGCCGCGCTCGCGGCAGATGTCGGCGGTGAGGTCGACCGGGAAGCCGAACGTGTCGTAAAGGCGGAACACCGTCTCGCCGTCGAGCAGCCGCTCGCCCAGGCGGAGCGCCGACTCGAGCACGCCCATGCCGTTCTCCAGCGTCTCCGCAAAGCGCTCCTCCTCCTGCTTGAGCACGTCGGCGACGCGCTCCTTTGCGCTGCGCAGCTCCGGGTAGGCGTCGCCCATCGCGCGGTCGAGGTCGGGCACGAGGCGGTAGAAGAACGGCTCCTTCTGCCCAAGCTTGTAGCCGTGGCGGATCGCGCGGCGGATGATCCGGCGCAGCACGTAGCCGCGGCCCTCGTTGCCGGGAATCACGCCGTCGACCACCAGAAACGAGCACGCGCGGATGTGATCCGCGATCACGTTGAGCGACGGGCTCTTCGTCTCCCGGGTGCGCGTCTCGCGGCAGGCAGCCTTGATCAAGTCCTGGAAGAGATCGATCTCGTAGTTCGAGTGCTTGCCTTGCAGCACCGCGGCGATGCGCTCGAGCCCCATGCCGGTGTCGACCGAGGGCTTCGGCAACGGATGGAGGACGGGCGAGTCCCCGCTTCTCTCCATATTGAATTGCATGAACACCAGGTTCCAGATCTCGATGTAGCGATCGCCGTCGGCGTCTGGCGATCCTGGCGGCCCGCCTTCGATGCCCGGACCGTGGTCGTAGAAGATCTCGCTGCACGGGCCGCACGGGCCGGTGTCGGCCATCTGCCAGAAGTTGTCGGACTGGTATTTCGCCCCGCCCGGCTTGTCGCCGATCCGGATGCAGCGCTCCTTCGGGATGCCGACCATCTTCGTCCAGAGCTCATAGGCCTCGTCGTCGGTCTGGTAGACCGTCGTCCATAGGCGCTCCGGCGGCAGCTTGTACACCTTGGTGAGAAGCTCCCACGCGAACGCAATGGCGTCCTTCTTGAAGTAATCGCCGAACGAGAAGTTGCCGAGCATCTCGAAGAACGTGTGGTGCCGCGCGGTATAGCCGACGTTTTCCAGGTCGTTGTGCTTGCCGCCCGCGCGAAGCGAGCGCTGCGCGGTGGTCGCGCGGCTATAAGGACGCTTCTCCTTGCCGAGGAAGACGTCCTTGAACTGCACCATGCCGGAGTTCACGAAGAGGAGCGTCGGATCGTTCGCCGGCACGAGCGAGCTCGACGGCACGATGGCGTGGCCCTTCGAGCGGAAATAGTCCAGAAAACTCGAACGGATCTCGCTTGATTTCACTCGATAATTTTACTTCACGGGCCTGCGAGCGCCGCTTCCTCTACGATCATGACATGGATCGCGCTCCCCGCCTCGACGCTTTCATAGAACGCTTCGGCCTTCTGCTCGGAGAGGCGAGAAACGAGGCGGCCATCTTTCGCGACGGCGCGCCGCTCCTCGCGGAGCTCGTGAGAAACGACGACTGGCTGCCGGCGCGGTTCGGCCGCTCGCCACAGCAGGGCTACGCACAGTACCTGCTGCATTGCGACCCGCGGCAACGCTTCTGCGTCGTGAGCTTCGCGTGGGCTCCTGGTGCGCGCACGCCGATCCACGACCACACGGTGTGGGGCATGGTCGCCGTCAAGCGGGGCGCGGAGAACTGCTACGAGTACGACCTGCCCCGCCCGGGTGCCGCCCTGCGTCCGAAGGGGCAGCACCTCCTGCCGGTGGGTAGCATCGACCGCGTCTCGCCCACAATAGGCGACGTGCACGTCGTGGAGAACGCGCTCGCTGACCGTCCATCGCTCAGCATCCACGTCTACGGCGGCGACATCGGCCGCATTGCGCGGCATGTCTTCGATCCGCAGACCGGCGAGGCGAAGCCGTTCGTTTCGGGCTACAGCAACGCCTGAAAAGCCCGAAGCGCCGGCCGGACGCCTCGGTGAGTCCCTTCTGCTACGCGTTGATGCGCCCGTACTTCAAGAGCCTCGCGCGCACCGCACCCATGGTGCGCTCGTGCGCCGCTGCCAGCTCCTGCAGCGCACGTCCTGCGTCGAACGCGGCGAGGAGCTTGCGATCCTCGTCTTCCGACCACGGCTCGCCGGTCTTCGCCGGCATCTGCGACTTCCTGCGCTCGAAGCGCTCCATGCGCTCGAGCGCCGCCGCCGCTTCGTACAGCGCGCGCACCACGAGCGGCCGCTGATAGGCGCTCTCCGGCGGGAATACTTCTCCGCTTTCCGGATCGACGCCGTTCGCGAGCGAGCGCACGACGGCCAATGCTTGTGCTTGTTCCATCGTCTCACCTCCTCTCCCAGGCGGGGCCTGTCTTCCCATGAACGCATGTACAGTAGTGGCGGATGACACGCCTCCTGGGCCATTACCTGCTGTCTGGGCGCGAACGCGGTCGATGGGCTATACGAGCAGAGCTGCAACGGCTCCCGCGATAAAGAGGAGGCCGGAGATCGGCAGCGTGAGCTGCCGAAGCTCCCGGGAACCGAGCCCGGCGGCAAAGCCGCACTTGACCAGTGTGTTCGCGAGTGCCGCCAGTACGATCGCGCGCGCCGCCACCAGCAGCCGCGTTTCATCCGTGCGTGCGAGATCTGCCATGGCGAGGGTGATCGCGTCGACATCGGTCAGGCCGGCGATCACCGCGGCAATGTAGAGCCCTGCCTCGCCCAAGTAGACCGAGGCGGCCTTGGCGATGAAGACGACGACGCCGAAGAGCAGGCCGAACTTGATGGCCTGGTCGAGCTCGAACGGGTTCGCTCCGGCCTTCACCTCCCCGCGCTGTTGCGCACGGCGCCGGCGCCATAGCCAGTAGGACGCACCCAGGCTGACGGCGCACAGCAGGCCCATGGCGATGGCGAGGCGCATTCCAAGGCGAGGGCTGATCACCGTGGTCATCACCACGACGCGGAGAAACATGACCGTCCACGCGAGCAGGATGCCGAGCGCGAGCGCCGACGCGTCCTCGCCGGCCTCGCGGCTTCGCCGGGAGAAGCCGAGCGTTACGGCGGTACTGGACACGAGCCCGCCGAGCAGGCCGGCAAGGCCGATGCCATGCTCGGCGCCGACGATCTTGACGAGCAGGTAAGCCGCGAAATTGAGCCCCGAAATAAGCACCACCATGAGCCAGATCTTGTAGGGATTGATGACGTCGAGCGGCGGCGGCCCGTAGCGCATGTCCGGCAGGAGCGGCAGCACGATCAGCGTGACGATGGCGAACTTGAGCGTCGCCTCGACGTCGGAAGGCTCGATGCGGCGCGCCAGGCGGTGCAGCCAGTCCTTGAGCGCGAGCAGCAGCGCCATGGCGACCGCGACCCATGCCGCGACCTGCAACTGCCCGCGCGCGCATAGCATGCCGAGAAGGAATGCGAGCAGCGCCGAGACCTCGGTGGTGAACCCCCCATCGCCACGCAGCGCGCTCACGAGGTAGGCGCTGATGAGCAGCGCCGCGATGGCGACGAAAACCATCAGCGCCACCGCGTTCAGCCCGAGCTCGGCATCCAGGTAACCGGCAGTGGCGCCTGCCAGCGCGATCAGCGCGAAGGTGCGCACACCCGCGCCGCGTTCCTCCCCCTTGCTGCGCTCGCGCTCGAGCCCTAGCAGGACACCGAGGCCAAGGGCCACGGCGAAGCGCAATGCCAGGTGCTGGTCGTCCATCTCGCGGGTGCGTCGGCTGAGCGCGAAGCTTAGCTCAGCGGAGAATGCCCTTCGGTAGCGCTACTCATTCTCGTTATCAGCCGTGACCTTTAGCGCACGCGCAATTACGTCGTAAGAGAAGCCGCGGCTCTGCAGGAAGCGCCCGCGTTTCGCTTTTTCCTCTCGCGTGGTCGCGGCCTCGCGATACTTGCGCGCAAGGATCGCTTTTGCGCGCTCGTAGTCGCCTTCAGCCGAGACGCGCTCGATCACCGCATCGGCCACGCCATGCGCCTTGAGATCCTGGCGGATCTTCCCGGCGCCGTATTTGCGCGCAAGCCAATGCGTGCGCACTTCGGCATAGCGCTCGTCGGAGAGCTGCCGCTTCGCGCCGAGCTCGTTCAACACCGTTTCAAGCGATGCCGGCGACTCGGCATGCGGCGCCAGCTTGCGCGCGAGCTCGGCGCGCGAATGTTCACGGCGCGCGAGATATCGCAGTGCACGCACCTTCAGCTCGATCGGCGTGTCGGGACGTTCGTCCTTCACAGGTGCGGGAAATCCGGGTTGTACGCGACCTCCCAGAGGAAGCCATCGGGGTCGGCAAAGTAGCCGGCGTAGCCGCCCCACTCCGTGCGACGCCCAAGCTTTGTGACCTTGGCGCCGAATTTCTCGACGTGCGCGAGCAGCGCGTCGACTTCGGCCGGCGCGCGCACGTTATGCGCGAGGGAGAAGCTACGAAAGCCCGAGCCGGCGACCGGCACGCCGGCATCGTCGGCCAGGCTTTCGCGCGCCCAGAGCGCAAGCCACGTCTTGCCCATCTCGAAGAACGCGACGCCCGGCGGCGTCTTCAGGCGCGGAAGACCGAGTCCTTTCTCGTAGAACCGAATCGCGCGCTCGAGGTCCGTGACGCCGAGCGTGATGAAGCTGACGCGCGGCTCCACGTGTGCCGCCGGCTAGCCGTTGCTACCGCCGCGCTTGCGGGTCGGCAGGTGCTCGACTTTCTTGTCGGCCGAGGGCTCTTCGACCTTGTCGACCGCCTTCGGCACGCCGCCCATGACGCCGGCCTTCTCGCGGATCTTGGCCTCGATTTCCTTGGCGAGCGCCGCGTTCTCCTTGAGGAAGTCGCGCGCGTTGTCCTTGCCCTGGCCGAGACGGTCGCCGTTGTAGACGTACCAGGCGCCCGACTTCTCGAGCACGCCGAGGTTGACGCCGATCTCGAGCACCTCGCCTTCGCGCGAGATGCCCTCGCCGTACATGATGTCGAACTCGGCCTGCTTGAAGGGCGGCGCGACCTTGTTCTTCACCACCTTGACGCGCGTCTCGGAGCCGGTCACCTCGTCGCCCTTCTTGATCGAGCCGATGCGGCGGATGTCCATGCGCACCGAGGCATAGAACTTGAGGGCGTTGCCGCCGGTGGTGGTCTCGGGATTGCCGAACATGATGCCGATCTTCATGCGGATCTGGTTGATGAAGATGACGAGCGTGTTGGTGCGCTTGATGTTGGCGGTAAGCTTGCGCAGCGCCTGGCTCATGAGGCGGGCCTGCAGGCCCATCTGCGGCTCGCCCATCTCGCCTTCGATCTCGGCCTTGGGCGTGAGCGCCGCCACCGAGTCGATGACGATCACGTCGACCGCGCCGGAACGCACCAGCATGTCGGCGATCTCGAGCGCCTGCTCGCCCGTGTCGGGCTGCGAGATCAGCAGGTCCTCGGTCTTCACGCCGAGCTTGGCGGCATAGGTGATGTCGAGCGCGTTCTCGGCGTCGATGAAGGCCGCCGTGCCGCCCGCCTTCTGCATCTCGGCGATGACTTGCAGCGTGAGCGTGGTCTTGCCCGAGGATTCCGGCCCGTAGATCTCGACCACTCTGCCGCGCGGCAGGCCGCCCACGCCGAGCGCGAGGTCGAGGCCGAGCGACCCGGTGGACACCACCTCGATGTCCTTGATCGCCTCGGCGTCCATCTTCATGATCGAGCCCTTGCCGAACTGCTTCTCGATCTGCGAGAGCGCCGCGGCTAATGCCTTAGACTTGTTGTCATCCATTTGCGTCTGTACCTCTTCTTTTAGGTTGTCGGCATCTAACGGCAGGTCGGTCCTGGGCCAACACCGGATACTGTATAAACGTCCATGATTGTGAAACCGTTGACCGGCGCCTGTCAACTCGCAAAAACTCGTTAGGAGACAAAGCGATGGCGAAAGTTGCGTTCCTCGGTCTGGGCGTCATGGGCTATCCGATGGCGGGCCACCTGAAGAAGAAAGGCGGCCATGACGTCACTGTCTACAACCGGAGCGCAGCCAAGGCGCAGCAGTGGGTGAAGGAGTACGGCGGCAAGAGCGCCGCCACGCCCCGCGAGGCCGCCAGGGGCTGTGAGTTCGTGATGATGTGCGTCGGCAATGACAACGACCTGCGCTCGGTCGTTTTCGGCGACAAGGGCGTTCTCGCCGGCATCGAGAAAGGCGCCATCCTCGTTGACCATACGACGGTCTCCGCCACCATCGCACGCGAGATCTACGAGAAAGCGAAATCGCAAGGCGTGGGCTTCATCGACGCGCCCGTGTCCGGCGGCCAGGCCGGCGCGGTGAACGGCCAGCTCGGCATCATGTGCGGCGCCGAGCAGCCCATCTTCGACAAGGCGAAGCCGGTGCTCGATACCTACGCCAAGATGTGCGCCCGCATCGGCGCGCCGGGCGCGGGCCAGCTCACCAAGATGGTGAACCAGATCTGCATCGCCGGCATCGCGCAGGGGCTCGCCGAGGCGCTCGCCTTCGCCAAGCGCAACGATCTCGACGTCGAGAAGGTGATCGGCGTCATCTCCAAGGGCGCGGCGCAATCCTGGCAGATGGAGAACCGGTGGAAGCAGATGGACGAGCTGAAAGCCGAAGGCTTCGGCTTCGCCACCGAGTGGATGCGCAAGGACATGGCCATCTGCCTCGACCAGGCGCGCAAGTCCGGAGCGCGGCTTCCGCTCGCCGCGCTCGTCGATCAGTTCTGGTCGCACCTCGAGGCACGCGGCGGCAAGCGCTGGGACTCGACCGCCGGGCTGGTTCAGCTCCTGCTCAAGGACTAGCGGCCGCGTCGAGCCAGGCGAGCGCCGCCGCCCGTCGAGGCGTACGCCGTCGGTCCGCTGGCGCTTGCCGTCTTCTTCTCCGGTCCCGCGCTGCGTGCCGTCCCCGATGCGCGTCCCCTGATCTGGCGCCAGTTCGCGTGCCTCCTCCACGGCCGCCTGACGAACACGATGCTGCTCGCGCGCATGCTGGGGACCGGCCGCTCCGTCGTCAACGCCATGCTCAAGCGGCTCGAACGCGCCGGCACCCTGACGCTCGGCTCTCGCAGCCTCAAGCTCGTCGATGTGGCGGCGCTCCGGCAGATGGCCGGGCCCGATCTCGCGCTGCCCTAGCGCGAGCGCGAAAGGTCCGCGAAGAAGCGCCCGAGCAGCGGCCCGGCGCGCCGCAGCTCTGCGCGGTGCTCGAGGCCTCGCGCACGATGAGCCCCTCTTCCACCAGGCGATCGACCAGCTCCACCGCGCTGTTGTGCTTGATGAGCAGCTGCTGCGCGAGGTCGTTGATCGTGACGCGCCGGTCACCATCGCGGCGCTTGCAGCGCTGCGCGGCAAATTCCGGCTCGACCTCCTGCGGAGCCTCGATCGCGTCCGGGGTCTGGACGAGCGTGTCGCGCAGACCCTCGATCTCGTCAACCTCACGGCTCGCCGGGACACGCCGGTGTCGGAGCTCGCCTATGGGGAAAAGCGCAGGCTGGAAATCGGCCTCGCGCTCGCGTCCGGGCCGAGCCGAATGCGCTCGACTACAACCGGCGCCACCGCGGCATGCTGCTCACCTATGCCCGGCGCTGGGCCGCGATCGCCGCGGTGTGCATGCTGCTCCTGTCCGTCGCGGTGTATCTCGTGCTGGGGGTACGCCACTAGGCCGCCTGCAGCAGGCGCAGCTCGCTGTTCGTGTAGCGCAAGCGCACGGCCAGCGCGCGCGCCAGCCCTTCAAGCAGGTTGAGCGCCACGCGCTTGTGGTCGGTCGCGAAGGCCTCGAAGCGCTCGCGGGGCAGTACGTAGAGCTCGGTAATGCCGGAGGCAATGGCGTCAGCCGAGCGCGGCTCGCGGTCGAGGAAAGACATCTCGCCGAAGAAATCGCCGCGACCGAAGGTCGCGAGGTGATGCGCCTGCCCGTCCTGGATCGGCAGCATGATGCGCACGGCGCCCTTGCGGATCAGGAAGAGCTCGTCCCCCTTGTCCCCCCGGCGGAAGAGCGTTTCGCCGTCGGCGAGCGAGCGCGTTTCCATGCAGGCGGCGAGCGCCGCGAGCGTCTCCGCCTTGCGGCCGCGGAAGAGCTCGATCTCCGCCACCTCGAGCGGCCGCGCGCTCACTCGCTCGAGGCGCGCGCCTTCGATGGTCTGGTTCTCGACCCACTCGAGCGCGGCGTCGAGCTCGTCGAAGCTGAGCGCGTGGTGCTCGGGTCGAACGATGCCCAGCTCGCCGAAATAGCCGCTCACGTCCTGCCCGCTCGGCAGGTGCTTCGGTAGCTGGCTGAAGATGAGGTACGCCTTGCGCTCGTGCAATGCCTCGCCCATGAGCTGCAGCACGTGCGCCGCCGTGACATCGATGGATTGCACCCTGCGCATGTCGATGATGACGTAGCTCTTTGTCTTGAGCTCCGGCTCGAGCAGGGTATAGATCTGGTCCGCCGTGCCGAAGAAGAGGCTGCCCTGCAGCTCGAGGATCACGCTCTTCTCGCCGTGCGATTCGAGGATCGCCCGCTCTTCCGGCAGGCGCATCTGCTTCGAGAACATCTGGTTGCCGTAGGACTTGCGATGCAGGATCGTGCCGCGCGTTTGCTCGCGGATGAAGAGCAGCACCGCCAGCCCGACCCCGACCGCGGAGGCCGCTACCAGCCCGATGGTCTCGGCCACGACGATGACCGACAGGATCACCACGAAGTCGAGCGCCGTGCGGCGCGAGCGCAGCATGCGCAGGCTGCCCCAGTCGATCATGCGCAGCCCGATGACGACAAGAATGGCGGCGAGCGCGGCGATCGGCACCCAAGCGATGAGCGGTGCGAGGACCAGGAAGGCGGCGAGCGCGAGGATGCCCTCCACCACTCCGGATAAGCGCGTCTCGGCGCCGCTCGAAAGGTTGACGAGCGTCGCGCCCATCTGGCCTGCGCCCTGCATGCCGCCGACGAGGCCGGCCGCGAGATTGCCGCAACCCTGTGCCACGAGCTCGCGGTTCGAGTTGTGGCGCGAGCGGGTCAGCGCATCGGTGACCACGCAGGTCTTCAGCGTGTCGATCGAGAGCAATACCGCGAGGGTCAAGCTCGGCACGAGCACCACGTTCAGCGTGTCGAGCTGAAGGCCGCTCAGCGCCTGCCAGCGCGTGCCGAGCACCTCGGCGATGCCGCCGTCGACCGAGACATGGCCAACCACGAAGCTGTTGTTTTCGAGTCGCCACAAGGAGGCATCGCCAAAGCCCAGGGCGAGGTAGGTGGCGAGTCCGGCGACGATCCCGAGCACGGGAGCGGGCAGCACCTTGGTCAGGCGCGGCGCAATGACCATCACCGCCGCGGTCACCGCGCCGACCGCGAGCGCCTGCCAGGCCCAGCCGGAGGGCCGCGAGAGCGCATTCCAAAGCGAAGTGCCTCCCGCCACGCCGAGGAATTTCGGCACCTGGCTCGCCACGATGATGAGACCGACGCCGCTCAAGTATCCACTCACCACCGGGTAAGGCATGTACTTGATGAGCCGGCCGATACCGAGGACGCCGAAAAGGACCTGCAAGGCGCCGCAAAGCAAGCCGACGAGCGTGAGCCAGATCAGCACGGACTGCACCGGCGCGCCGGTGCGCACGCTCTCGAGGGCGAAGGCGGCGAGCACGGCGGCCGCCGGCGCGCACGGCGCGCTGATGAGGCGCGGCGCGCCGCCCAGCGCCGCAGCGACGAGACCGACCGCCGCGGCGCCGACCATTCCGGCGATCGCCCCCTGGCCGGCAAAGCCGGGGCCGAGCGGCGCGAATGCGGTGACGCCGAAGGCGATCGCGGAAGGCACCGCGACCAGCATGGCCGCAAGCCCGCCCCACAGATCGCCCGAACGCACGCCGCGCATCCGGCGACGCTAGCCGCGCGAGCGGCTGCGGTTTTTGATCTGGGTCAGAGCGGCTTCAGGTTGCCGAGCAGCGTCGGCACGAGCTCGCTGACGGTGGGATGAATATGCACCGCGCGCCGGATCGTGGTGTAGGGGCGCCTGGCGTACATCATGTCGAGCAGCGAATGCACGACCTCGTCGCCGTTCAGGCCGAGGATGGCGGCGCCGAGCAGCTCCTGCGACTTGGCATCCACCAGCACCTTCATGAAGCCGTGCGTCTCGCCCGCCTCTCGCGCGCGACCGACATGTTTCATCTGCATCTTGCCGACGAGGACACTGCGCCCGGTCTTACGGGCCTCGGCCTCCGTCATGCCGGCACGGCCGAGCGGCGGATCGATGAAGAGCGCGTAGGTCTGGATGCGATCGGAGATCTTGCGCGGGTCGTTGTCGAAGAGGTTGGCGGCGACGATCTCGTAATCGTTGTACGAGGTGTGCGTGAAGGCGCCTTTGCCGTTGCACTCGCCCAGCGCCCAGACACCTTGCGCGCTGGTGCGGCATTGGTCGTCGACCTTGATGTAGCCGCGCTCGTCCGCCTCGATGCCCGCCTCGCGCAGCCCCAGGTCATCGGTATTGGGCTGGCGCCCGACGGCAAGCAACGCATGGCTGCCTTCGGCGACGGGCTTGCCGCCCCTGCAGTGCAGGCCGACCACGATGCGCTTGCCCTTCTTCTCGAGCGCCATGCAGTCCGCGTCCGTGCGGATGGTGACGCCATCGCGCTCGAGCGCAGCGCGGATCTCCGCGGCTATGTCGTCGTCCTCGCGCGGCAGGAGCTTCGGCGCGCGCTCGACCACCGTGACCTTCGAGCCGAAGCGCCGGTACATCTGCGCGAATTCGAGCCCGATGTAGCTGCCGCCGATGATGATGAGGTGCGCCGGCAGGAAGCCGACCTTCATGATGCTCGAGTTGGTGAAGAACGGAACGTCCTTCACGCCGGGCAGGTCGGGAACCGCGGCGCGCGCACCTACGTTGACGAAGACGCGCTCCGCCTCGAGCTCGCGGCGCTCGAGAGCGACGCGGCGCGCGCCGACGAATTTCGCCTGCCCGTGGATGAGCGACACATGCTTCATGCCGCCGATCCATTTCTTGAGCCCCTCGATCGACTGGCGCACGACCCGGTCCTTGCGCCGCTTCACCGCCGCCATGTCGATTCGAGCGCTATTGCGCGCGAAGCCGTAGTCGCCGCCGCGACGCGCGGTATGCGCCGCGCGTGCGCTCGCGATCAGCGTCTTCGTCGGAATACAGCCGGTGTTGACGCAGGTCCCGCCAAGGAGCTTGCGCTCGATCACCGCGGTCTTCAGGCCTTCCTTGTCGAGCCGCGCGCAGAGCGCCGGGGCGGCCTGCCCTACGCCGATGACGATGGCATCGAAGCGCTCAGCCATCGGCCTTGCGGAACACGAGCAGGCGGTTATTCGCGGGCATGGCGTTGTCCTCTTCCAGCACCAGTCCATGGCGCTTTGCCAGCGCGATCACGGCCTCGGCCTCACGCAGCCCGCTCTTCGGGTCTCGGCCGCGCAGCCACTTGTCGAATTCCTCGTTGCTGGGCGCGGTGTATTTGCCGCCGTAGTTGAACGGGCCATAGACGGCGAGCACGCCGCCGGCCGGCAAGAGGCCGCCGATCGCGCTCACCATGCGCTCCACCTGCGGCCACGAAACGATGTGCAATGTGTTCGCGGTGAACACGGCGTCGACCTTGAGCGCCGGGAAAGGCCGATCGACATCGAGCTCGATCGGCTCGAGCGGCCGGGGCGCGGGCGCCTCCTCGCGCCAGGCGCGGATGCTCGGCAGGTTGTCCGGGACATCGCTCGGCTGCCAGGAAAGATGCGCGAGCCGGGAGGCGAAGTACGCCGCGTGCTGCCCGGTGCCGGAGCCGATCTCGAGCACCGCCCGGCGCTCGGCGAACACACGGCGCAAGATGGCGAGGATCGGATCGCGGTTGCGCTCGAACGGATCCGAGAAGCGCTTCACGGCGCGGGAACGAGGCTGCGCAGCTGGAACGCGTCGTCGTCGCGGAAGAGGAAGGTTTCGAGGAAGCGCAGAGAGCCCGAGTCCTGCAACAACGCGGGCGCAGGCGGCGCGAAGGGCGCTGCGTCGACGACGCTCGCAATCGCGCGGTGCGTGAGCGCGTCGTAGCCGTTCGTCCGGAACGCCGATACCTCGAGCGGCGCACCGGTCTTGTCGATCGCGATCTCGAGCACGATGATCGATTTCAGCATTTCCGGTACCGGCGTGGAATACGTGTCGCGGCTCGCGGCCACGATGCGCTTGGCGACGCCGAGCTTGTAGTCGTCGAGCGTCGGCAGCGGGACGGGAGGCACCGGCGGCGGCGTGGAGCAGCCGGCGAGTGTTGCGGCGATCGCGGCAAGCGCGAGCTTCTTGTGCATCCGCCTACATGGTAGAGGATTTGCGCAAACGCCATGTCGCGACCGGGCCGAGGAGCGCGCCGAGTCCGAGCGTCGACCATGCGATCCCCCAGGCGAACGGGCTTGCGCTCGCGCGAGCGCCGCCGGCGAAGTCGAGTGCCCACCCGAATACCACGGGACTCACCACGCCCGCGCCGAAGCCGGTCACCGAGCGCACCGCATAGGCGACACCGATGTAATGCGGCGGCACGCCCTCGGCGAGCACCGTGGAGTGCGTCGAGGAGTCGGCGATGGCGGCGAAGTTGTAGACACAGGCGAGCGCGACGAGCACTGCGATGGGCGCGCCGATGAGCCAGCCGATGGCGAACGACAGCGCCGTGCTAATGCAGGACCAGGTGAGGAGCGTCGGGATGCGGCCCCAGCGATCCGCCATCGTGCCTCCCGTGATCGAGCCCGCGATGTTCGCGACGTAAGTCAGCGCCGCCAGGAGCACGGCCGCCTCTGCGCCCGCGCCGTGGGCGAGCAGCGCGGCGGTGAAAAAGGCCGGCAGCCAGGCCCACAGCCCGAGAAGCTCCCAGTTATGGAACGTATAGGCCCAGATCGAAAGCATGCCGCGGCGGTTTCGCAGCACGCCGGGCAAGGCCGCGAGGAGCGCTTCTCCCGCGGGCCGGGGATGCACGACGTTCGGCGTGCCGCGCAGGACAAGGACCGCCAGCAGCCACGACAGCACCGGCAGCAGCGCCACGACGCCGAGCGCGCCGCGCCAGTCGGTGAATCTGAGCGCGAGGCCCGCCACGCCGAGAGAGATCGCGTAGCCCGCGCTCGAGCCGGCGATGAGATAGCCCATCGCCCTGGCGCGGCGCGGCCGATCGACATGCTCGTTGATGAGCGCGAGCGCCGGCGTGTACGTGCCGCCCTGGCAAAGCCCGGTAAAAGCATGCAGCCAGAACGCCGACCAGAAACCGTCCGCGAAAAGGACGAAGGTCCATGGACTGAGGCACGCCGCGACGCCGGTAGCGATATACGCGCGCTTCGCGCCGAAGTGATCGGCGATGAAGCCGACGATGAAGAGCGACGTGAGGTAGCCGAGGTGGAAGGCGGCCTGGATCATGCCCGCCTCCTTGGCGCTCAATCCCCAGGCCGCCTGCGTGAGCGGCAGCACGGAGGAATACGCGACGAACCAGGTGGCGGCGAGAACCCGGCTCGTGCACAGCGCGGCGAGCCAGGACCCCGAGCCGGGGTTCAAGCAGCCAGTCGAACCGGGATGCGGCGCGGGCCGAAGGGCTTCTCGAAGCGCCCGAACCGGCCGTTGATCGATGCGCCGCAATGCGCGCAGGCCCCCGTCGGTGTCACGGCGTAGTCGCCGATGCGGTACCAGTCGCGCTCGATGACGACCTTCTCGCACGACGGGCAGTAGGTCGAGCCGCCGGCGGCGTCATGCACGTTGCCGGTGTAGACGTAGTTCAAGCCGGCAAGCTGCGCGATCTGCCGCGCGCGCGTCAGCGTCGCCCCCGGCGTCGCCTGGATGTCGGTCATCTTCCAGTCGGGATGGAACGCGGTGAAATGGAGCGGCACGTCGGCACCGAGGTTCTGCCGGATCCACTTCGTCATCGCGCGCAGCTCCTCGTCGGAGTCGTTCTTGCCGGGGATGAGCAGTGTGGTGATCTCGGTCCACACCGGGGTCTCCTT
Source organism: Burkholderiales bacterium (assembly GCA_035632415.1). Classification (GTDB taxonomy): domain Bacteria; phylum Pseudomonadota; class Gammaproteobacteria; order Burkholderiales; family SG8-39; genus SCGC-AG-212-J23. Next base: position 23,292 of record DASQGW010000015.1, read on the forward strand.
CACCAGGTACACCAGGGTGTCCAGCACCGGCTGCAGATGGCCGCCGCAGATCTTGAAGTAGAACTCGTCGGTGAAGCCCTTCAGGTCGACGTTCGCCGCATCCATCTTCGCGTAGAACTCGCCGCGCGGCTTAGCATGCATGTAGCCGGCGGTGACGGCCACGGTCTGCACGCCCTTGGCGTGGCAGGCGTCGGCGATGTCCATCGCGTACTCGGCGAAGATCACCGGGTCGTTATAGGTGAAGGCAACGGACTTGCAGCCGAGCTTGAGCGCGGCGTTCGCGATCGCCTCGGGGCTCGCCTCGTCCTGCAGGCGATCCATCTCGCGCGACTTCGAGATGTCCCAGTTCTGGCAGAACTTGCACGCGAGGTTGCAGCCCGCCGTGCCAAACGAAAGGATGCTCGAGCCGGGATAGAAGTGGTTCAGCGGCTTCTTCTCGATCGGGTCGACGCAGAAGCCGGAGGAGCGGCCGTAGGTCGTGAGCCTCATGCGGTCGCCTTCGCGCTTCCTCACGAAGCAAAGGCCCCGCTGTCCCTCGTGCAGCTTGCAGTCGCGCGGGCACAGATCGCACTGCATGCGCCCGTCGGGGAGCATGTGCCACCAGCGGCCCGGATAGTCCGTCATTCCTTCCACTTGGTCACCGTGTAGCGCGAGATGCGGCAGCGGCCGAGGCGCACGTCGTCCGGCAGGCCCGCCTTGCGCGCGAGCTCGCGCAGGAACTGCCGCTGGTCGGGAATGCCTTCCCAGACCTGCGGCAGGAAGGTGGCGCGGCGGCCGTCGCACTCGAGGATGATGCCGTCCTTGCCGGGCCGGATCTGGGCAAGGAGATCGGCCTCGTCGGCAAAGCGCAACGGCTTCGGCGTCGAAAGGAGCGACACCTCGACGCGCACGCCGGGCCACTCGGCTGCGGTCATTGCCGGGAAACGCGGGTCGCGAAACGCCGCCGAGACCGCGTTCTCCGCCACGTCGTCGGCGAGCGGCCGCGCGGCCTGCAGGCTGCCGATGCAGCCGCGCAGCGCGCCGTCGCGGGTGAGCGTGATGAACGTGGCGGCGTTTTGCCGCAGCCACGGTGCGTCGGCTCCCGCCGCAGAACCGAACAGGCGCGACTCGATCGCACCGCGCGCAATGCCAAGCAAGGTCTTGCCGGCATCGTCGAGCGCAAGCTCGGCACCGGGCTCATGCAAGGCAAACGCCGAGTAGCCCACGACCTGTCCTTTGCCGCCCGCCGTGTCGCCCGAATTGCAGGCGGCGAGCAACCGGATCGACATCTTTCTCGCCTTCGCGACGGAAAGGAATCCGTTCAGCGGCGTCGCACCGCAGGCTTCGTCGTGATGCAGATCGTCGGCAAAGCCAGTGATGCGCTGGACGGTCGCGCCGTCGATCGAGCGCGCTTCGGCGTAGGGATGGTAGTGCGAGAGATCGGTGGAGATGACGATCAGCGTCTCCGGACCACCCCATAGACGCTCGATGACTTCGGCGACTTCGGGCACGGTGGCGTCGCCTACGGCGAACGGAACGAGCGCAAAGGCGCCCAGCTGGCGTTGCAGGAAGGGCAGTTGCACCTCGAGCGCGTGCTCCTGCAAGTGCGCCCGGTCGCTCGTCACGACCTGCTGCAGGCCGCGCACCTGGTCAAGCGCGGCCCGGTCGATCGGCACGGCTCCGAGCGGCGTGGCGAAGGCGTCGTCGCTCGGGATGGCGAGACCGCGCACCGGCACGCGATGGACGGGCCCAAGCATGATCACCCGGCGCACGATGCCGCGAGCCGGCGCGAGCTCCTCGTAGGCGTGCGCGGCGACTGGCCCTGAATAGATGTAGCCCGCATGCGGAGCGATCAGCGCCTTCGGAAAGCCGAGGCGCGGCTCGCACTGCTCGACGACGCCCAGCATGTCGTCGAGCTCGGCGGCGAGCGTGCGTGCATCGCCCGGATAGAACATCCCGGCGACGGCTGGGGAGCGGATCGAGCCCATGGTTGCCTTATGTATGGCCGCAGTCAGCCGGCGTCAAGGAGCTCGAGCACCTTCTTCAGCGCATGCTCCGCCGATTGCCGGCGCACGGCGTCACGGTCGCCGGCGAAGCGCCGGCTTTCCGTGCTGACGGCATGGCCTTTCCGCGCCCACGCGAAGCACACCGTGCCGACGGGTTTGGCGGCGGTACCGCCCCCCGGGCCCGCGATTCCTGTAATCGCAAGCGCGACCGTACCGCGGCTGTGGTCCAGCGCACCGAGCGCCATCTCGCGCGCGGTCTCTTCGCTCACGGCGCCGTGATTGACAATCGTTTCGTGGCGCACGCCGAGCATTTCCTCCTTCGCGGCGTTCGAGTAGGTCACGAAGCCGCGCTCGAACCAATCTGACGAGCCTGCGATCGCGGTCACCGCCTGCGCCACCCAGCCCCCCGTGCAGGATTCGGCAGTCACCAGCAGCGCCTTCTTGGCCTTGAGGCGCTCACCGACCGTCCGCGCGAGCTCGTTCATCCGAGGATGCGCCTGACGGCCGCCAGGCAGACGAGCGTGTACCCGGCGGCGAGAAGGTCGTCGAACATCACACCGAAGCCGCCACGCAGGCGCCGGTCGAACCAGTCGATCGGCGGCGGCTTGCCGATGTCGAACGCGCGGAAGAGGACGAACGCAGCGGCCTGCCACCCGAGATCGCGCGGCACGATGGCAAGCACGAGGAGGAAGGCGACGATCTCATCCCACACCATGGAAGAATGGTCGGACGCGCCGAGATCCCGGCCGGTGAGCTCGCACGCCCACATGCCGACGAGAAAGGCCGCTGCGAGCGCCGCGAGCAGTAGTGAAGGCGCAATCACGCCGCCGAGATACCAGCCGATCGGCCATGCCACGAGCGTGCCGACGGTGCCGGGACCGGCCGGCGCGAGGCCCGCGCCAAAGCCGAGCGCGATCGCATGCGCCGGGTGTGAGAAGGCAAACCCGGCGTTGGGCCGCGCGACGATCACTTCGACTCGCGGAAATGGTCATAGCTGCGCCGATATTGCATCGGCTCGCCGTCGGCGCCGCGCACCACCAGCTTGGCGTCGCCGGGTGCGATAACGCCGATCCGCGAGAGCGGCAATCCCAGCTCGGCGCCGAGCGCCTCGATAGCCTCGCGTTGCTGTGGCGCGGCGGTGAAGACGAGCTCATAGTCGTCACCGCCGGAAAGAACACAATCGCGCACGAGCTCGCCCTCAGTTTCCGCCATGGCACGCAGCGCCGGGAGCCGCGGGATTCGCTCGTAGTCGATCACGGCGCCGACCTGCGAGCGCTCGAGGATATGCCCAAGGTCGCCGGTCAAGCCGTCGGAGACATCGATCGCGGCGTGCGCAAGGCCGCGCAGCCGCTCGCCGAGCTCGACGCGTGGCTCCGGCTCGTGCAGCCGGCGCGCTGCTTCTTCGATTTCCGGCCGCTTGAGCGCGAGCGCGGCGCCGCCGAGCTCGCCGGAGACCCAGATATCGTCCCCGGGCTGCGCGGCGCTGCGGTACATGGCGACGCCCGCAGGCACTTCACCCAGCGCGACGATGCTGATGGTGACGAGCGAGGAGCGCGTCGTGTCGCCGCCGATCAGCTCTACGCCGTAGCGCTCGGCGAGGGCGAAGAAGCCCGCGGAAAACTCCTCCAGCCACTTTGGCTCGGCCCGCGGAAGGCCCAGCGCGAGAAGGGCCCAGCGCGGGGCGGCCCCCATCGCGGCGAGATCGGAAAGGTTCACCGCCAGCGACTTGTGACCGAGCGATCGCGGCGCGACATTCGGCAGGAAATGACGGCCTTCGACCAGCATGTCGGTGGTAATGGCGAGCTCGAGCCCGGCGTTCGGCCGTACGAGCGCGCAGTCGTCGCCGACGCCGAGCAGCGCGCGGTTCGGCGCCCGGTCGAAGAACCGCCGGATCAGCTCGAATTCGCTCAGCGCATGCGGATCCATTGGGAGAACAGCCATTTTTCGCCGCGGGTGGGTGCGCTGCCCATGTGCAGGGTCAGCGGGTCGGGTGCACCGTCGGGCGTCACGTTCCAGAAGACGAGCGCATCGCCCTTGCGCCCCTTGAAGCCGCGCTGCAGCTTGGGAAAGTAAGTCTCTCCGTCCTCGTATCCCTCGTTCAGGTAGATCAGCAGGGTCAGGACGCGCTGGCCATGCTCGGTCACCTGGCGGGCGAGCCCGGGCTGCCTGATGTCGAGGAAGTCATAGTGCGGGGCAAACAGCTCGCCCGCCGAATAATGCAGAACCTGGCTGGTTTCCAGCAGGCCGGTCGACATGCCGGTAAAGCCGGCGATGCGCGCACGCACGAACGACAGCAGGGTGTCGATCCGCCCGGGGAGAAATTCCGCCGCCGTGTTGGTGCGTGCGCCGTCGTCCGCCGCCTTGCCATCGTCCAGCGCAAAGGTCTGCGCGCGCTGCAGATGCGGCTGGGCCTGCTCGATCAACCAATCGCACAAGCCGGGCGAGAGGAAACGCTTCACCATGGCGATACGCGGCTGCTGGCACAGCGCGCGACCCGCAGGAAAGCTGAGCCACCCGGCCAGGTCGACGGCGGCCCGCAACCGCTCCCATGTGCCGGTCGGCAGGGCCTTGCCCCTGGTGATTTCGCCCGACAGGCGAAAGTTGCCGACGAGGCCGGCGAGCTCGGTCTGCGCCCCCCGGTGCCCCTGCTCGGCGGCGCGCTGCAGATGCTCGAGTGCGCTCTTCAGATGGTCCTTGACGTCGGCGCCGTACGCGGCGCTGACGGCCGCGCTGTACGCCGACTCGGCGCTCGCCACGGCTAGACCGGGTTGCGGGCGCGGCCGACTTCGTCCGGCCGCACGCGCGCCGCGATCTTTTCGAGCACGCCGTTCACGAAGCGATAACCCTCCGTGCCGCCAAAGCTCTTGCCGAGCTCGATTGCCTCGTTCAGGACCACCTTGAACGGCGTCTGCGGATGCGCGGCGAGCTCGAGCGCACCGATGTAGAGGATCGAGCGCTCCACCGGAGAAAGCTTGGCAAGGTCGCGGTCCAGGTGCGGCACGATGAGGCCCTGTAGCTCGCCGACGCGGTCGCGCACGCCGCGCACGAGCGCTTCGACGAAAAGCCGGTCGCCCGTCTCGAAACCTTCCAGGCCACGCGCTTGCTCCATCGGGTCGCCGCCGGAGAGCTGCCAGGCGTAGAGCGCCTGCAGCGCGATCTCACGCGCCTGGCGCCTAGCGGTTTTCATCGATGCTCTTTCGCAATTTCGCCATCTCGATCGCCACGCGCACTGCCTCGGCGCCCTTGTCGAGCCGGGCCTCGGCCTGGGCTTCATCCTCTGTGGTGAGGATGCCGTTCGCAATCGGCAGGCCGCAGTCGAGCGCCACGTCCATCACGCCGCGCGCCGATTCGTTGGAGACGACTTCGAAGTGGTAAGTCTCGCCGCGGATCACGCAGCCCACCGCGACGAGCGCGTCGTATCTGCCGCTCTTCGCCATCCATTGCAATGCCACCGGAATCTCGAGAGCTCCAGGGACCGAGACCACCGACGCCTGCGCGCCGAGCTTCTTCGCCTCGGCTTGAGCGCGCTCGAGCAGCCTCGATGCGAGCGCGTCATTGAACCGGCTCGCCACGATGCCGAGGCGCATCAGGTTCGGCTTACGTAGCCGGTGACTTCGAGCCCGAAGCCCGCCATGCTCGGCATCTTGCGCGGCGCCGCCATAAGTCGCATGCGACCGATGCCGACATCGCGCAGGATCTGCGCGCCGATGCCGTAGACACGCAGGTCCGCGCTGCGCCCCGCCACCGGGTGCCCGTCCGCGAGGCGTGCCGCCAAGGCCTGTGCGCTTTGCGTGCAGTTGAGCAGCACCATCGCGCCGCAGCCCGCTTCGCGGATCGCGGTCAGCGCCTCGCCCACTCCCCACGAATGGGTGCCCGGGCTCGCGTCGAGCAGGTCGACGATCGAAAGCGGCTCGTGCACCCGGACGAGCGTCTCCTTCTCGCGGGCCGGGTTGCCCAGGACGAGGGCGAGATGGATAGCGCCCAGGGCGAGATCGCGATACGCGATCAGCTGAAAGCGCCCCCACGGCGTTTCGATGTCGCGCTCGAGCGTGCGCTGCACGAGCGATTCGTTGCGGCTGCGGTACTCGATCAGGTCGGCGATGGTGCCGACCTTGAGCTGGTGTTCGGCGGCGAAATGCATGAGATCCGGCAGCCGCGCCATCGCTCCGTCGTCGCGCATGATCTCGCAGAGCACCGCGGCGGGCGTGAGTCCGGCGAGCCGCGCGAGATCGCAGCACGCTTCGGTGTGGCCGGCGCGCACCAGCACGCCGCCCGGCTGGGCGATGAGCGGAAAGACGTGCCCGGGCTGCACGATGTGCTCGGGCCGCGCTTCGGGCGCGGCCGCCACCTTGATGGTGAGCGCGCGGTCGTGTGCCGAGATGCCGGTCGCGATGCCCTCGGCGGCCTCGATCGAGACGGTGAAGTTGGTGCCGTGGCGCGAGCGGTTCTGCTCGACCATCGGCCGCAGGCCGAGCTTCGCCGCATGCTCTTCGGTGACCGGCATGCAGATCAAGCCGCGGCCGTGCTTGGCGAGGAAATTGATCTTCTCGGCGGAGACGAACTCGGCGGCGAAAACGAGGTCGCCCTCGTTCTCGCGGTCCTCGTCGTCGACGAGGATCACGATCCGCCCGGCGCGGATCTCCGCGATGATCTCGGTGACGGGGCTTATGGCGACGGCGTCGCGGCGCATAAGCCCGGGATTTTACTCTTCGGCGCCGCCCTCTTCGCCCGCGCCGGTCTTCTCGCGGATGCGCGCCGACTTGCCGGAGCGGGAGCGCAGGTAATAGAGCTTCGCGCGACGCACGTCGCCCTTGCGCTTGACCTCGATGGAGGCAATGAGCGGCGAGTAGGTCTGGAACGTGCGCTCGACGCCCTCGCCCGAGGACACCTTGCGCACGATGAAGGAGGAATTGAGGCCGCGGTTCCTCTTGGCGATGACCATGCCTTCGAAGGCCTGTACGCGTTTTCTCTCGCCCTCGACCACGTTCACGTTGACGAGCACCGTATCGCCGGGCTCGAAATCCGGTATCTGTTTCCCGAGTCGCTTGATCTCTTCTTGCTCGATTGTCTTGATCAGATCCATGTTCAGCTCCTGCTCGTTTCTCTATGTTCTTTCTGGAACTCGGCCAGCAGCGCCTGTTCCTCCTTGCTCATTGCCCTCGCCTGCAACAGCTCCGGGCGCCTCAACCACGTCCGGCCCAGCGCCTGCTTCAGCCGCCAGCGGCGGATGTTCTCATGGTGCCCGCTCAGCAACACTTCCGGCACGCGCTCGCCGGCGTACAGCTCGGGCCGCGTGTAGTGCGGGCAATCGAGCAATCCCGCAGCGAACGACTCCTCGATCGCCGACTGCTCGTCGCCGAGCGCCCCGGGCAGCTGACGCACGCACGCATCGATCAGCGCCATTGCGGCAAGCTCGCCGCCCGAGATGACGAAATCGCCAAGCGACAGCTCTTCGTCCACGCTTGAGCGCAGCAACCGCTCGTCCACACCTTCGTACCGCCCGCACAGCAACGTCAGCGCGGCTTCCTTTGCGAGCTCGACCACGCGCCGATGGTCGAGCCTTCTTCCCTGGGGCGAGAGGTAGACCACCCTGCCCGCCCCGGCGGCTTTTGCCGCGTCCAGCGCCTTTGCCAGCGGCTCGGCCAGCATCACCATGCCCGGCCCGCCGCCGAACGGCCGGTCGTCGACCGTCCGGTAATTGTCTGTCGTGAAATCGCGCGGATTCCACGTCTGAAGCCTCCACAGCCCGGCCTGCAGCGCCCGGCTGGTGATCCCGCTCTCCGTCACCGCCGCGAACATCTGCGGGAAGAGCGTCACTACGTCAAAGCGCATTACCACTCGGCGCTCCACTCGACCACGATCGTGCGGCGCTCGAGGTCGACCTGCTTCACGATTGCGCTCACCCAGGGGATGAGGCGCATCCGCTCGCCGGCGACTTCCATCACGTCCTGCGCGCCGTTCGTGAAGAAGCGCTTCACTACACCGAGCGGTGCGCCGCCCGTACTGCGCACTTCGAGCCCGACCAAGTCGGCGAGGTAGTAATGTCCCTCTTCCGTCTCCGGCAGCGCCTCGCGGCGCACCGCCACCTCCGAGCCCTTCAGGATCAGCGCCTGCTCGCGGCTTTCGATCCCGTCGAGCTTCGCCACGACCGTAGCGCTGTGCACCTTCGCTTCAGCCACGCGGTAGGCGCGGCCGCCGATCCACCATTCCTGCGTCCGGGCGAGCGTTTCAAGTACTCCGCCGCCTGGCACCACTTTCATCCAGCCGCGTAGGCCATACGACCCGGCGACGCGACCCATCCCGATCAAATGATCAGGCGGCTTTCTTGGCAAATTGTTTTACGAGGCGCTCGGCCGTCGGCGAGAGCTGCGCGCCTTTGCCCTGCCAGTGCTTCACGCGCTCGAGGTTCACGCGCAGCGACTCGCGGCCCTCCGGCGCCTTGGGATCGTAGAAGCCGAGGCGCTCGAGGAATTTACCCGAGGCCGCGCGCCGCGAATCCGCCACCACGAAATGGAAGAACGGACGCTTGTTGGCGCCGCCGCGCTGCAGTCGAATCACCACCATCTGGGAATGCTCCGCAAACTGCGAAAAGGCGCGGATTATACGGGAAATTTTTGCCTTTTTGGGGTCCTTTGGGCACCCGCCTCAATGCGACAATAAAAACCGGGGGAAGGAATGCTTCAGGCGCTGCGGGAGATCGAGGGCGGAATCCAGTTGTCGCTCAATGTGGCGGCCCGCCTGGCGCGCCTGCGCCGACCGCCGGTTCTCGATTCGTTCTTCCGCCAGGTGTACTTCACCGGCGTCACGGCCGCCGGCGGCGTCATTCCGCGGGCCTGCGGCCTGGGCGTGATCATCATCGCGGTGATGATCGACATGCTCGATGCGGACGCCGATCTCGCCGTGAAGATCCTGCTGCTCCTCGTCTTCCGCGAGGTCGGCCCCCTCGCCGCCGCGCTGGTCGTCATCCTGCGCACCGGCACCGCCGTATCGGCGGAGGTGGCCATGATGCGAGTCACCGGCCAGACGCGGGCGCTGCGTTACCTCGGCATCGACCTCTACGACTACATCGTGCTGCCGCGCGTGACCGGTTGCATGCTCGCCACGCTCGCGTTGACGTTCTACGTCCAGTTCATCGCCGTGGCGGGTGGACTCGTGCTCAGTCCCTTCATCATCGAGGCGTCGTTCTGGGAGCTGACCAACCGCCTGTTCGACCTCTTCCGCCCGGTCGACTTTTTTTATTCGACGATCAAGGCGCTGCTCTTCGGCTACGCGATCGCCGCATGCTGCTGCTGGCACGGCTTGAACCCGCCGGATCTCACGAACAACGCGGTTCCGAAAGTCGTGACCAAGGCCGTCACGCAAAGCATGATGCTGGTGCTCCTCATCAATGCAATCTTCGCCTATGTCGTCTTCGGCATCCTCTTCTTCGGGCTGGTCAAGGCGAATGTATGAGTGAGCTTGCCGTCCGCTACAGGAGGAAGACGCCGCGCCACGACGTCCAGGTGACTGCGCCGAAGGGTGCGGTGACTCATGTGCATCTCCCGGACGACGATGCCAAGGCCCATTTCGTCACCGCGCTGCTCAAGGGGCGCTGCGAGCCGGGCGAGGAGCTCGAGCTTTTCGGCCAGCCCGCCGCCACCGCTCCGACCAAGAAGCGCGACAAGATGCGCAGCCGGGTCGGCGCGGTGTCGCCGATCGTGGGGCTGATGAGCAATCTCAACGCCTGGGAAAACATCTCGCTGCCCGCGTCGTACCACGGCGCCCCGCCGCTGCCGGAGGTCGCGCAGCTTGCAACCGATGTGCTCAAGTCGCTTGGCGCCGATCCCGATTACTTCTTTGCACGCCTGCCCGAAGAATTGGGCTTGCTCGACCGCAAGATAGCGGCGTTCGTGCGCCTGCTCGTGGCGGCGCCCGAGCTGATGGTGTTCGACGCGCTGGAGGACGGACTCTCGCACGGCGAATGCCGCCAGGCGGCGCGCTTCGAGGCCGAATACCGCGCACGCCAGCCGAAGGGCACCGTGCTGTACGTCGATACGAGGGAGGAGTCATGAGCATCGCACTGCCGGCGCGGCGCTTCGCCGGGATGGTCGCCAAGGTCAACGCGTTCCTGCTGATCGCTTTTCTCCTGGTCACCGCATTCCTCGGCCTCGTGGCCTACAAGCAGGGCTGGTTCGTCCACCAGTCGCCGATCCACTTCCTCACCGCCAACGCGCTCGGCATCAGCAAGGGCATGCCCGTGAAGCTGCATGGCTTCACCATCGGTTCGGTGAACGACATGGAGCTCAAGCAGGGCGGCGTGGACGTGCGCCTCCTGATCGGCAGCGAGTACCTGTCGCACATCCCGCAGGACTCGAGGGCGAAGCACGCCCACGAGTCGGGCCTGATCGGCGCGAGCGTGATCGACATCCTGCCGGGCAAGGCGGAGCGCGCCATCGAGGAAGGCGCGCAGATCAGCTTCGAGCCGGCGCGCGGCATCAATGACATCATCGACGACTTCCGCCGCCAGGCGATCCCCGCGTTCAACGAGGTGAAAAACGCCATGGCGCACGTCGGCCAAACGGGCGAGGACGTGACGCAGATGCTCGCGAGCCTGCGCAAGGAGGTCGAGCAGCTGCCCGCAACCCATCGCGCGATTCGCAATCTCGTCGAGGAGGCGACGCAGGCGACCTCGGAGTTGAGCAAGCAGGCGACCGTGACGCTGCATTCGGTCGAGAAGGTGTCGAATACGGTGGACCGGACCATCCCAGCGGTTTCGGAGAAGCTGGTGAGCAGCCTGCAGTCCATCGACGCCGCTGCCGTGCAGGCGAGGAAGACCGGGGAAGAGGTGCAATTAACGCTTCGCGCGGCGCGGCCGCTGGTCGAGCACAGCGAAGTTGCGGCGCGCGAGGCAGGCGACGTGCTCGGCGCCGCGAAGCGCGTCTGGCCGCTCAGCGACTCCTTCAAGGAGACTTCCGACGGCCTGCTGCCCATTGATTCTTTCGAAGCCGAGGGCAAAGGGCGCTCGCGCTGATGCGTTGGCTCGCTGCCGCGATAGTCGTGCTGGTCGCCGGATGCGGCGGCGGCAAAGCCACGGTCAACGCGAGCAATACTTCGCTCGCTCAATCGCGGCTCGCCCAAGCTGAAACACGCGCGGCCGGCTTCAGCAAGTCCGGCGACTATAAGAACGCGGCACGCCAGTATGCGGAAGCGCTGCGCATCGCCACCAGCCTGGAGAACGCCGACGCGATCGCGGCCAACGCCATCAATCTTTCGGTCGTTTCCCAGTGGCTCGGACGCGACAACGATGCGCGCGCCGCGCTCGATGCCGTGCTCAACGACTCGCACACGGCGTTTTCCGAGCGGCGCAAGGTCCAGGCGGAGCTGCGCCGCGCGATCGTCGAGCTCTCGACCGGCAACACCGGCGCGGCGACGATCTGGGCCGGGCAGGCGCAGAGCCGCTGTGCCGCCACGAGCTGCGAGTACGCCGCGGCGATCCTCAACGTGCGCGCCCAGATCGAGTTCGACTCGGGCCGCGCCGCGGAGGCAGCGCAGCTTGCGGCGAGCGCGGTCGAGCGCGCGCGCTCGAGTGGCAGCCAGGTCGAGACGGCGAATGCCTTGCGCACGCTGGGACGCGCGCGCTTCGCGCAGGGCCAGCCGGCCGCGGCCATGCAGCCGCTCAAAGCTGCGCTCGAGATCGACCGCGAAATGGGTGATCCTCGCAAGATCCTCGCCGACCTCGCCGATCTTGCGCGCGCCGCCGAAGCAGCAGGCGATGCGGCGGCGGCCAGGGATTACAGGGAACGCGGACTTGCCGTGAGCCGCGCCATGAGCGGCGGGCGCAGCCATCCGGAAGCTTCGCTCATCCGCTAGGTCAGCGCATTCCGGGCAGCATTCCCTTCATGTTGCGCATCATGCGCTGAAGGTTGCCGCCCTTCATCATCTTCATCATCTTCTGCATCTGCTCGAACTGGTTGAGCAGCTGGTTCACCGCCTGCACCGGCACGCCCGCCCCCGCCGCGATGCGGCGCTTGCGCGAGGCCTTGATGAGCTCCGGCTTCGCCCGCTCTGCGCGCGTCATCGAGTTGATGATGCCCTCGATGCGCTTGAGCTGCTTGTCGTCGGCGAGCTTGGCGGGGTCGACCGAGCCGACGAGCTGCGCAGGCAGCTTGTCGAGGAGCGAGGCGACGCCGCCCATCTTCTTCATCTGCGCGATCTGCTGGCGAAAGTCCTCGAGGTCGAAGCCCTTGCCCTTCTTCACCTTGTCGGCGACGCGCTTCGCCTCCTCCAGGTCGATCTTGGCGTGCGCCTCCTCCACGAGCGACAGGATGTCGCCCATGCCGAGCACGCGCGCCGCCATGCGCTCCGGATGGAAAGGCTCGAGGCCGGAGAGCTTCTCGCCGACGCCCGCGAACTTGATCGGCTTGCCGGTCACCTGGCGCACCGAGAGCGCGGCACCGCCGCGTGCGTCGCCATCGAGCTTCGTGAGGATGACACCCGTCAGCGGCAGGCGCTCATTGAAGGCGCGCGCCACGTTGACTGCATCCTGGCCCTGCATGGCGTCGACGATGAAGAGCGTCTCGACCGGCTTGAGTACGGCGTGCAACTCGGCAATCTCGCGCATCATCTCCTCGTCGATCGCGAGGCGGCCCGCGGTGTCGACGATCAGCACGTCCATGTAGTGCGTGCGCGCAAAGTCGAGGGCCCGGTGGGCGATGTCGAGCGGCTTTTCGCCGCTCGAGGACGCGATGAATTCGGCGCCGACCTGCGCGGCAACGGTCTTCAACTGCTCGATCGCCGCGGGTCGGTAGACGTCGGCGGAGACGAGCGCCACCTTCTTCTTCTCGCCGAGCAGGAGCCGCGCGAGCTTGCCGCTCGTCGTCGTCTTGCCCGAGCCCTGCAAGCCCGCCATGAGGACGACCGCGGGCGGCTGCGTCGCGAGATTGAGCGGCACATGCGCTTCGCCCATGAGGGCGGCGAGCTCGCGATGCACGACGCCGACGAGCGCCTGGCCCGGCGTCAGGCTCGTGGCGACCTGCGCACCGAGCGCCTTGGCACGGACCGCGTCGATGAACTGCTTCACCACCGGCAGCGCGACGTCCGCCTCGAGAAGCGCGATGCGCACTTCGCGCAATGCCTCCTGGATGTTCGCTTCCGTGAGGCGCGCTTCGCCGCGCACGTGTTTGACGATGCGCGCGAGACGCGCGGTCAGAGTCTCAAGCATGGGTCACAAAACTGCCAGGTGATAGACTGGAGAGGTGCCCGACATTGTAATTCACGGTATCGCGTCCGCCGCGTACCTGATTCTCGCGTGGCACTTCTGGAACACGCGCTGGCGCGCTGGCGCGCAGGCGGCTGCGCCGCACTCGTGGGAGCGTGCTGCGCTGGTCGTACCGGTCGCGCTGCACGCCGGGCTCCTCTACAGCGGCATCTTTGGCGCGGCGGAGCTCCGTTTCGGCTTCGCCCAGGCGCTTTCGGTCATGATGTTTCTCGCCGCGCTGATGTGCTGGCTGGAAACGTTCCTGTATCCGGTGGAGGCTCTTTATCCCCTGGTGCTCGGGGCGGCCGCGATCTGCGCGCCGCTGCCCGCGTTCTTTACGGGACGTCATCTGCCGGACGCGGTGCCGTTCGAATTCCGGCTGCATCTGGTCTTCGGCATGCTCGCCTACAGCCTTTTCACCGTCGCCATGCTGCATGCCGTGCTCATTTCTAAAGTCGAACACCGGCTGCACGGCACGCCGGGGCTGGGCGGGCCGCTCGCGCAGTTGCCGCCCTTGCTCTCCCTCGAGCGCATGGTGTTCTGGTTGATCGGCGCGGCCTTTGCGGTGCTGAGCGTGACGCTGGTGCTCGGCATGGTCTACTCGGAGGAGTTCCTCGGCCGCCTCATGCGCTTCGAGCACAAGACGGTGTTCGTGGTGCTGTCGTGGCTCATCTTCGGACTGCTCCTCGCCGGACGCTGGCGTTACGGCTGGCGCGGCCGGACCGCGGTGCGCTGGACGCTCGTCGGCTTCGTGGTGCTGATGCTGGGCTATCCCGGCAGCCGCTTCGTGCTCGAAGTGCTCCTGCACCGCGCCTGATGGAAGACATCCCGCTGTCCTCGATGGTAGGGGCGCTCGCCCTGCTGCTCGCGCTGTCGGCGTTCTTCTCCATTTCCGAGACGGCGATGATGGCGTTCAACCGCTATCGGCTGCGCCATCTCGTGACACAGGGCCACAGCGCGGCGCGCATGGTGGCCGATCTCCTCAAGCACACCGACCGCCTGCTGAGCGGCATCCTCGTCGGCAACACCATGATCAACGTCGCGGCGAGCGTGTTGTCCACGGTGATCGCCGTGCGCCTGTTCGGCGAGAACCGCATCGTCTACGCCATCGGCACGGTGGTGGTCTCGTTCCTGATCATCGTCTTCTCGGAGATCACGCCCAAGGTGATCGGCGCGACCCATCCCGAGCGCACGGCGCTCTTGCTCGTCTACCTGCTGAAGCCCGTGATGTGGCTGCTCAATCCGGTGACCTGGTTCGTCAACCTGTTCGCGCGGCCGATCCTCATGATGCTCGGCATCCGGCCGGGACAGGACACCGACACGCCGAAGCTCTCGCCGGAGGAAATCCGCACGCTGGTGCTCGAGTCTTCGAGCTTCATGCCGAAGAAACACTTGTCGATCCTGCTCAACCTTTTCGACCTGGGCGCGATCAGCGTGCAGGACGTCATGGTGCCGCGCGCGCGCATCGAATCGGTCTGCCTCGAGGACGGCATGGACACGGTCACGCGCCAGCTCGTGACCAGCCACCACATGCGCCTGCCCGTCTTTCGCAACCATGAGGGCGAGCTCGCCGGCATCCTTTACCTCAAGCGCGTGCTCGCCGCGCTCCCCACCCGCACCCTCGACCAGGACGCGCTGGAATCATTGCTCGAGGAGCCGTACTACGTGCCGGCGACGACCTCGGTGCTCACCCAGCTGCAGTACTTCCAGGAGAACCGCGAGCACATCGCGCTGGTGGTCGATGAATACGGCGAGCTCCTCGGCCTCGTGGCGGTGGAGGACATCATCGAGGAGATCATCGGCAAGTTCACCACCACGCTGCCCGCCTCCAGCCCGCTCTCCTGGGACGAGGACAGCACCGCGACCGCGGATGGAGCCATGCCGGTGCGCGAAGTGAACCGCGCGCTCGGACTGTCGCTTCCGACCGACGGTCCGAAAACGTTGAACGGGCTCATCGTCGAATATTTGCAGGAAATCCCCGAAGCCGATGTCTCGATCAAGATCGGCAACGTGCCGCTGGAAATCGTTCACGCGCAGGGACGGACCATCAAGACCGTGCGAATTTTCCGGCCGCTCGACAATGTAGAAAATACAGAGACGACAGAGGCTTAGAACCGAAACTTCAGGCTTTACAAAGGACGGAGCGATAGGCATCATGGTCGGTCGGTAGTCGGGAGGGAGCACCCCACAAATGGCAACGGCAGCAGCCGCATCGGCCGCGGCAAAAGGGCCGAAAGAATTTACCTTCGCCTGGGAAGGCAAGGACAAGGGCGGGAAGGTTGTTCGCGGCGAGATTCGCGCAGTAAGCGAGACCGCGGTCAACGCCACCCTGCGCCGCCAGGGCATCATGGTGCAGAAGGTCAAGAAGCAGAAGAAAGGCACGGGCGGCAAGGTCACCTCGAAAGACGTCGCGCTGTTCACTCGCCAGCTCGCGACGATGATGAAGGCCGGCGTGCCGCTGCTGCAATCGTTCGACATCGTCGGCAAAGGCGCATCCAACCCCGCGGTGGCGAGGCTGCTCGGCGACATCAAGACGGACGTGGAGACGGGCTCCTCGCTCGCGACGGCGTTCCGCAAGTATCCGCTCTACTTCGATGCGCTTTTCTGCAACCTGGTCGCCGCCGGCGAGCAGGCGGGCATTCTCGAGACCCTGCTCGATCGCCTGGCCACTTACCAGGAAAAAACGCTCGCCATCAAGTCGAAGATCAAGAGCGCGCTCTTCTATCCGATCGCGATCATCGCGGTCGCCTTCATCATCACGGCGGTGATCATGATTTTCGTGATCCCCGCGTTCAAGCAGGTGTTCACGGCTTTCGGCGCGGACCTGCCCGCCCCGACGCTCTTCGTGATGGCAATCTCGGACGCGTTCGTCCAGTACTGGTACATCATCTTCTCGGTGATCGGCGGCGGCATCTACGGCTTCCTCGAAGCCTGGAAGCGCTCGCTCGCGGTGCAGATCATCATGGACCGCCTGCTGCTCAAGGCGCCGGTGTTCGGCCACCTGGTGCGCATCTCGTGCATCGCGCGCTGGACGCGCACGCTCTCGACGATGTTCGCCGCGGGCGTGCCGCTGGTCGAGGCGCTCGATTCGGTCGGCGGCGCGGCCGGCAACTACGTGTACCAGGAGGCCACCAAGAAGATCCAGGGCGAGGTGTCGACCGGCACCGCGCTCACCGTCGCGATGACGAACACCAACGTGTTCCCGTCGATGGTGCTGCAGATGTGCTCGATCGGCGAAGAGACCGGCGCGCTTGACGGCATGCTCGGCAAGGTGGCCGACTTCTACGAGGCCGAGGTGGACGACGCGGTCGAAGCGCTCTCCTCCCTCATGGAGCCCATGATCATGGTGGTGCTCGGCACCCTGATCGGCGGCATGGTGATCGCCATGTACCTGCCGATCTTCAAGATGGGCCAGGCGGTCTAGCGGATGTCGTCCATCGGCTGGCTCGCACAGCCAGCCGTTCTGCCCTGGTTTGCTTTCGGTTTCGGGCTGTGCATCGGCTCGTTCCTCAACGTCGTCATCCATCGCCTGCCCAAGATGATGGAGCGCGAGTGGCGCGCCGAGTGCGCCGAGCTCGCCGGCCAGCCCGCGCCTGCCGAGCCGCCTCTCACGCTCATCTCGCCGCGCTCGCGTTGTCCGAGCTGCGGCCATGGCATCACGGCCCTTGAAAATATCCCGCTCTTGAGCTGGGTCGTGCTGAAGGGCAAATGCGCGAAATGCGGCACCAGGATCAGCGCCCGCTATCCGCTGGTCGAGCTGCTGGCCGGCATCGGTGCGGGCTATTCCGCCTGGCGCTTCGGGCCGACGACGGCGGCGCTCGGCGCCGCGCTCTTCGTCTGGTTCACGATCGCGCTCGCCTTCATCGACCAGGAGACGGGATTGCTGCCGGATGACCTTACCCTGCCGCTCGCCTGGATTGGCCTGATGGTCAATCTGGGCGGAGCCTTCGTGCCCCTCCCGCAGGCGGTCATCGGCGCAGTCGCTGGCTATCTTGTCCTCTGGCTGGTCTACTGGGGCTTCAAGCTTGCGACCGGCAAGGAAGGCATGGGCTACGGCGACTTCAAGATGAACGCGGCGGTAGGGGCGTTCCTCGGCTGGAAGATGCTGCCGCTCGTGATCCTGCTCTCGTCGATCGTCGGGCTCTTCTTCGGCGCCCTGCAGATGTTCGCCGCGCGCGGCAAGTGGGACGCGGGCTTCCGCTTCCACTTCGGCCCCTACATCGCGATCGCGGCGCTGGTTGCCTTGTTCTGGGGCGAGCCCATCGTGCGCTGGTACCTGGATCACCTGTGAAGCTGGTCGTCGGCCTGACCGGCGGCATCGGCAGCGGCAAAAGCGCAGCGGCGGACGAATTCGCGAGGCTCGGCGCTACGGTGGTCGACACCGACGTCATTGCACGCGAGCTCACCGCAGCAGGCGGTGCGGCGCTACCTCAGATCAAGACGCTCTTCGGCGATGCGTTCATCACGGCGCGCGGCGCCATGGACCGGGATGCGATGCGCCAGCACGTCTTCTCCGATCCGGCCGCAAAGACTGCGCTCGAGCGGGTGCTCCATCCCTTGATCCGCGCCGAAGCCGACCGGCGCATCGCCTCGGCAAAAGGCCCTTACGTGGTGTACGTCGTGCCGCTCCTCGTCGAATCCGGCGGGGCGCGCGACCGGGTGCAGCGCGTGGTGGTCGTCGACGCGCCCGAAGCGCTGCAGGTCGAGCGGGTTCGGGCACGCAGCGGCCTGTCTGAGAAGGAGATTCGGTCGATCATCGCCCAGCAGGCCGCCCGGGCGGCCCGGCTTGCCGCCGCCGACGATGTGATCGAGAACTCGGGCTCGCTTGACGCGCTGCGCAAGCAAGTGGCGGCGCTCGACGCGCGCTACCGGAAAATGGCCGTTCCTGCCAAGAGTTAAGTTGTGCTGGCCTCCCAAATCGCTCAGAATCCGGCCAGTTTTTCGGCCGATGCTCCGGCCCACCCGCGGCGCGTGATTACCTACGAATATCCGCTGAACGAACGCATCCGCACGCTGCTGCGCCTGGAGGATCTTTTCGAGCGCTCGCGCCATTTCATCGCGCGCACCGATCCGCACGACCATCACATGGCGCTCCTCACGCTCTTCGAGATCCTCGAGGTGTCGAGCCGCGCCGACCTCAAGTCCGACCTGCTGCAGGAGCTCGAGCGGCAGAAGCAGGTGCTGCTCTCGTTCCGCAACAATCCCGAGATCGCGGAGGATGCGCTTTCGGGCGTGCTGCGCGACATCGAGCAGGCCGCGGCCGCGCTCTTCTCGATGACCGGCAAGATCGGCCAGTACTTGCGCGAGAACGACTGGCTGATGTCGATCAAGCAGCGCACCGGCATCCCCGGCGGCGCGTGCGAGTTCGACCTGCCCTCCTATCACTACTGGCTGCACCGGCCGGCGGAGGAACGCACCGGCCAGCTCGCGGCGTGGACCGGCCCGCTCTATCCGCTGCGGGACGGCTCCGCGATCATCCTGCGCATCCTGCGGGAGTCCGGCCGGCCGCAGAGCGTCAACGCACCGCAGGGCATGTTCCAGCAGATGCTCGGCGGCAAGACCGCGCAGATGCTGCGGCTGCGCCTCGACCCGAGCGCGCCGTGCGTCCCTGAGATCAGCGCGAACAAGTATGTGCTGAACATTCGCTTCCTTTCCCAGGCGGGCGAAGACGCGCGCACGCGCACCGCCGACTGGGACGTTCCTTTCGAGCTCACGTTCTGCAATCTGTAAAGAAAGTCCCCTGTCCGCGCTGCGGGCAGCTCTCGCCGTATTCACCGGCGAACAAGTGGCGGCCGTTCTGCAGCGAGCGTTGCAGGATGATCGACCTCGGAAAATGGGCCGACGAGAGCTACCGCGTCCCGACCAAGGACGCGCCCCCCGAGCCCGCCAAGGACGACTAGCCCCAGCTTCCGCGGATCATCGCCACACCATGCGCGCCTGCGCGCCAGGCGCTTTGCATGTCAGCGGGCTTGAGGCCGCCGATGGCGTACACCGGGATACTCGCGCCGCGCACCAGTTCGGAAAATCGCTGCCACCCCAGTGGATCGGTGCCGCTTTTCTCGAGCACGGGACCCACGACCGCGAAATCCAGCCCGAGCTGCATCGCGCGCTCCAGTTCGGCGCGCGCATGGCACGACGCTGCTGCCAAACCGCTCGCCGGCCGTCGCTCGAGCTGCATCAACTCCGCCGCGGTGTAATGCACGCCATCGGCATCGGCACGCGCGGCTTTCACCAGCACTCTGCAACCGTAGCGATGCGCGAGGCCGAGCGCCTGCGTGGTGAATAGCTCGCGCGCGGAAGCGCCGAGCCCCGGCTCCCGGATCTGCACGAGCCTCAGGCCCTGCTCGAGCCGGCGCTCCAGGCGCGCCAGCATCTCGGCAGTTCCTAGGCGAGCAGCGTTGGTGACGGCGTATTCATGCGGAAGCGCGAGCGAGGCGAGCACCGGCGCGTTGGCGGGCAGCATCGGCGAGACCATTGTCGCGCCGAGCGCCTGCCAGGCGATCGCCTGATTCTCGCGGGGATGCGGCTCGCCGGTCCATTCGAGGACGCGGAAGAAGTTAAGCCGCACATGGCCGTGCGGATAGACGTACTCGCGCGTGATCCATGGATACGACGAGCGCACGTCGATGCCGAGCTCTTCATGCAGCTCGCGGGCGAGCGCCCGCTCGGCCGGTTCGCCCGGCTCGATCTTGCCCCCTGGGAATTCCCAATAGCCGGCGTACACCTTCCCCGCCGGCCGCTGCGCCAGCAGGAAGCGGCCATCGGGCCGCTGGATCACAGCCGCCGAAACCTCGATCACTTCCGGGAGTGGCGACCCGCCCAGTCTCGCGCGAATTGATAGGCGACCCGGCCGCTGCGCGAGCCGCGCTGCAGCGACCATTGCAGCGCCTCTTCGCGCGCCGCATCGGAGAGCCTGGCGCCGAAGGTCTTCAGCCAGTGGCCGACGATCTCGAGGTATTCGTCCTGGTCGAAGGGATAGAAGGTCACCCAGAGGCCGAAGCGCTCGGAGAGCGAGATCTTCTCCTCCACCGTCTCGCCGGGATGGATCTCCTCGCCGACGTATTTGGTCTCCAGGTTCTCCGCCATGTACTCCGGCATGAGGTGCCGGCGATTCGAAGTGGCGTAGATCAGCATGTTCTCGGAAGTCGTGGAGATCGAGCCGTCGAGCGCCACCTTCAGCGCGATGTAGCCGTCTTCTGCGCCGTGGAACGAAAGGTCATCGCAGAAAAGAAGGAACCGCTCCTTGCGCCCGGCCACCTGGTCGACGATCTGCGGCAGGTCGACGAGGTCGTTCTTCTCCACCTCGATCAGCCGCAGGCCAAGCTTCGCGTACTTGTTGAGCAGCCCTTTGACGATCGAGGACTTGCCCGTGCCCCGGGCACCGGTGAGGAGCACATTGTTCGCCGGTTGCCCGCTCAGGAACTGTTTCGTGTTCTGCTCGACGCGCTCGATCTGCTTGTCGATGCCGCGCAGGTCCGAGAGCTTGATGCGATGCACCTGCCGCACCGGCTGCAGCCAGCCCGGGCGGCCGGCCGAGCGCCAGCGGAACGCGATGCTCGCCTGCCAGTCGGTCGACTGTGCACGCTGCGGCAGCAATGCGCCGAGGCGCTGGAGGATTTCTTCTAGTTCCTTGTTCACGTCCTATATTCTGCGTTGATTTTCACGTAGTCGAACGAAAGGTCGCACGTCCACACCGTCGCGCTCGCCTTTCCCCGGTGCAGCAGGGCGCGCACCGCGAACTCGGGCTTCTTCATGGCCGCCACGGCTTCTTCTTCCCGGTAGGCAGGATCGCGTGCGCCCTGGTGCGCCACACGCACCGCGTCGATATAGAGCTCGACCTTCCCGGTGTCGAGGCCGCGCACGCCGGAATTGCCGATCGCGGCGAGGATGCGACCGAGGTTGGGGTCCGAAGCAAAGAAAGCCGTCTTGACCAGGGGTGAATGGGCGATGGCGTAGGCGACTCGCTTGCACTCGCTCGTGTCGCGACCGAGTTCGATGGCGATGGTGACGAACTTCGTCGCCCCTTCGCCGTCGCGCACGATGGCCTGCGCGAGGCTGCGCGCCACCTCGCCGATCGCGACCTCGAGCCTGAGGAGATCACGCCGGCTGCTCGCAGCCGGGCCGCGCCCGGTGGCGGCGAGGATGAACGAATCGTTGGTCGACGTGTCGCCGTCGACCGAGATGCAGTTGAACGAGCGCTCCGCGACGCGGCCGAGCAAGGCCTGCAGCGTCTTCTGTGGCACGCGCGCATCGGTGGCGATAAAGCCGAGCATCGTCGCCATGTCCGGCCGGATCATGCCGGCGCCTTTGGCGATGCCGGTGACTACGGCATTGCCGCGTGACAGCCGCACGGTGCGTGAGTACGCCTTCGGCACGGTGTCCGTCGTCATGATCGCCTCGGCG
>DASQGW010000016.1:0-52411 GCA_035632415.1 Burkholderiales bacterium
TCTACACGCACTACTACAAGAAGGAATTCCCGGCGCGCTTCATCCCGACGATGGACACGCGTCGCTGGGGACCGGGCGAGCGCATCGTGTTCGAGCCCTACACGAAGGAAGTGTTCGAGGATTCGTTCAAGTGGATCCGCAGCCGCGGCATCTTCGAAGGCCAGGACATGGGCGCCGGAAAATACGAAGAAGCCTGCGTCAGCCTTACTGCGGCTTGAAGCCGATCGCCTTCACGAGCGCACCGTATTTCGCGTAGTCGCTCTTCAGGATCTCGGCGAAGTACTCCGGCGACTCGGTGACGATGATGAGGCCGGCGTTGGTCAGCTTATCCGCGACGTCCGGCTCGCGCATCGCGCGATTGATCTCGGCATTCAGCTTCTGCACGATCTCGCGCGCCGTCCCCGCCGGCGCCGCATAGCCGAACCAGCCGCCCGACTCGTACCCAGGAACGTCTTCCGCCGCCGCCGGCGTATCGGGCCACAGCACGGCGCGCGTCTTGCCGGTCGTCGCCAGAAGACGCAGCCGGCCGGACTTGATGTGCGGCGTCATGCCGGTGATGCCGTCGATTCCGGCCTGGACCTGCCCGCCGATGATGTCGGTGGCGATAGCCGCCGAGCCCTTGTAGGGCACGTGCGTGTAGGTGAAGCCGCCCATGGTGCGCAGATGCTCGAACGCGAGATGGGGGAACCCGCCCTCGCCGTTCGTGGCGACCGTCAGCTTCCCCGGATTCGCTTTAGCGTATTTCACCATCTCGCCGATCGTCTTGAACGGCGCATGCGGGTCGGCCACGATCGCGAGATAGTTCATCGTGCTCACCGCGATCGGCACGAAGTCCTTCAGCGGATCGTAGGGAATATTCTTGCTCGTATGCGGCAGCACCACCATGTTGCCGCCCTGCACGCAGGCAATGGTGTAGCCGTCGGCGGGCGACTTGGCGACGTAATCGAGCCCCAGCATGCCGCTCGCGCCCGGCCGGTTCTCCACGATCACCTGCTGGCCGAGCCGCTCGCTCATCCTCGGCGCGATGAGGCGCGTCATGATGTCGGTCGTGTTGCCCGGCGGGAACGGAATGACGATGCGAATCGGCTTGGCGGGGTACTGCGCATGCGCTGCCGCCGCGAGCAGGAACGCCAAAACGGTGGCCATCGCTCTGTTCATGAGTTGGGGATGATCGGCAGGAGGAGATAGGCCTCGCGGTCGAGGTGCAGCGTCACCTTGCCGCTGAAGATCTTCGGCGGACGGTCGGTCTCATCGTCGTGCGTAAACGGCCCGCAGCCTCGCATCGGATTCTTCATGTTGGAGAGCGAGGCGGCCGGCTCATCGTGCTCGTAGTCGCGTCCGCGGATGGTGAGCGCGATGCGATGGCCCTGGGGCACGACGATGCACGTCGGCCAGATCTCGACTTCCAGCTCCACCGGCTGGCCGGGCTTGAGCGGCTGCTTCTCGTCGTGCGTGTGCCAGGGCCGGTACGGCAGGCTTTTCTTCGGATCGAGCTTGCGATGCGACGCACGCAGCCATCCCTGCCCGACCGGCGTCTTCGGGTCGAGCGCGCCGTAGAAGAGCACTTCCTTGCCGGCCGGATCGAAAACTCGGAGCACCACAAACAGGTCGGCATCGCGGGTCGCGGACGAAATCCATGCCTTCAGCACCGATGGGCCCGTGATCTCGGTCTCGCGCTCGGCCAGCATCGAGAAAGTGACGCCGTTACCCATGGGGTCGTAGGCAAGCGTCTTGGCCGCGCGCGGCGCGTGAGTCGAAAGGCGCATGCCGTCGGCATCGAGATGGAACCGCGTCCACTTGGTGCGCGCGAGCGGCCACTCGTTCTCGTGGCGAATCTCGAACTTCTCGCCGGGATGACGCACGTTGAGCTGGACGCGCGGCTGCTTGTCCCACCCGTTTTGCTTGCCTTTCAGGAAGTGTTCGAAGAAGCGCTTCTGCAGCCGGACGCCGTAGTCGGTGTAGAACGGCGCCCAGTGCGAGCCGCCATGCACTTCCAGCCACTTCTCCTTCGAGGCGGCGCGCATGAAGCCTTCGAAATTGCCGCGCGTGTGCAATCCCTGCCCGCCCCAGTTCGCCGCCGAGAGGAGCGGCACGGTCACCTTCGAGAGGTCGGCCGTGCGCTCCACGTAGTAGTCGTCCATCATCTCGCGCGAGAGGAACGCCTGCCACATGTCCTCGCGGTTGCGCACGAGCGCTTCCTCGCTCAGCGTCTCGGGACCGCAAACGAGCTCGCCGGTATTCGGATTCTTCTTGCCGCGTTCGCCCACCCCGTGCTGCACCGTCTTCACCTGCATGTCCTGCCAGTTCTTGCGGAAGCTGCAGATGATGCCGCCATGGCGCGCGCTCTCGCGGTAAGGATCGTTCCAGCCTTCCCACACGCAAATGGCGGCGAGATGCGGCGGCTGCACGGCCGCGGCGCGCCATTGGTTGCTCGCGTAATAGGAGATGCCGTTCATGCCCACCTTCCCGCTCGACCACGGCTCGCGCGCCGCCCATTCGATGCATTCGCAGATGTCGCGCGTCTCGCGGGCATTGTTGTGGCAGAGATACCCCGGCGAGCGACCGGCGCCACGCGAGTCCACGCGCACGCAGACGTAGCCCTCCGGCGCCCATTTCTCCGGGTCGACCACTTCCCAGTTCTGGTAGCGGTTGGAGGAATTCGCGAGCGCGTCGGGATAGTCGCGCGCCATGATCTCCCAGGCGCTCTGGTAGCCCTCCTGGAAGGCGAGCCCTTTTCCATACGGACCGTAGCTCAGGATGACGGGATGGCGGCCTTCGGCCGGCCTGAAGATGTCGGCGCGGAGCTCGAGCCCGTCGCCCATGCGAATCGGCACGTCCCAGTCGATCCTCATGGTTTGTAGTTCGGCGGTGGAGCGAAGGGCCCGGCGATGAGCGAGACCTTCTGCGCAAGCGCGAGGAGCTCGGGCTCGCTCCAGCGCCTGCCGACGAGCTGCACGCCGATCGGCAGGCCGTCTTTCGAGCGCGCGAGGGGCACGACTACCGATGGATTGCCGGTCAGGTTGAACGGACAGGTATAGGCCGTGCCGGCGATGAAGTACGGGACCTTGCTGCCGTCCACGTCGATCGGCGTGCCAAATGGCACATGGGGAATTGCCGGACTCACGGTCACCGGGCAGATCAACGCGTCCCACTCCGCCCAGAATTTTTCCAGCACGGTGATCAGCCGATCGCGCCGCGTCAGCGCGGCCATGTAGTCGGCGATCGTCGCCGTTGCGCCTTTCGCCGAGCCGCGTGCAACCGCCCAGCTCTCGCCCAGCGTCGCGTTCAGCGCCGCCACCCGCTCGCGGCTTCTTTCGCCTCCGGTCGCGGCACGCTCGGCAATCGCGATCTCGCCCCAGGTCTCCCACGCCTCGTCGAAGCTGAAGCCGTCTGGATTGCGCTCCTCTACCTTGCAGCCGGCGCGCGCGAGCTCCGCGGCGAGCTTCTGAATCGCGCCGCGGGTGTCGCCGGTGATGGCGACGCCGCTGAAGTTGGTGCTCCAGGCGAAGCGGTATGAACCAAGCGGTCGCTCAGGCGCTTCGCGCCAAGGCACCGGAGCGAGGTCCCACTCGGCGTCGTCGGGACCGCAGATGGCTTTGGTGATCAAAGCCAAATCTTCGACTGAGCGCGCCAGCGGCCCGAGGACGTTCATGTGCCGGACGGCGCGAGGCAAGCCGGGCGGCTCGGGGATATGGCCGGTGTTCGGAATGCGCCGCTCGGTGGGCTTCAGGCCGAAGAGGCCGCAGAAATGCGCCGGCGTGCGCACCGAGCCGGCGAGGTCGCTGCCGACATCGAACGCCGAGAGGCCCGCGGCCACCGCGGCGCCGCCGCCCCCGGTCGAGCCGCCGGGCGTGCGATCGAGATTCCAGGGGTTGTTGGTTCGGCCGAAGATCGGGTTGTCCGCGCGATAGTCGGCCGAGAGCGGCGGCACGTTCGTCTTTCCCAGCAATATCGCTCCCGCCGCCCGGAGCCGTGCGACGGCCGGTGCGTCGCGTTGCGGGATGTAGTCCTTGAGCGGCGGATGGCCGCCGGTCGTGCGCACGCCAGCGGTCTCGAGCGCGTCCTTGATCGTCATCGGTACGCCGTGCAGCGGTCCCCACACTTCGCCGTTCGCAAGCGCGGCATCGGCCTCGCGTGCGCGGCGCTCCGCGCCGGCCGCGTCCAGTGTGCAAATGGCGTTCAGCGACGGGTTATGGCGAGCGATGCGCGCGAGGCAGAGCTCGACGAGCTCCGATGCGCTGGTGCGCCGAGCACGAACCGCGGCGGCGAGCTCCGTGGCGCTCGAAAAAGGATCGACCGGCACGCGGGCATTCTAAGGAATTAGGGGACGGAGCCCTAACTCCTTAAGCTACGCGTCGCCGGAGTTAGGGCTCCGTCCCCAAATTCCCTAGTGCAGCGTGCGCACGAAGGTGCGGCCGCGCAGCAGGTCCTTGGCGCTCGGCCGCTCGTACATGAAGTCGAGCAGAGCGACGGCGATCTCGTTGTAGATCTGCTCGCACTGCTCGACATTGATGAACGGATAAACGCCGATGTCGGTGACGACGAGCTCGCGCTCGAGCGCGAGCGAGCGCAGCTCTTCGGGCAGCGCTGAGGAATCCTGGACGGTGAAACCGTGCAGCTGCGGGCAGTGCTCGAAGATCGTCTCCAGCCGCACGACGAGGTCTTCCTCGATCGGCGGCAACTCTGCGTTGAGGCTTCCCAGCTGAGCGGGCTTCATGATCCCCATGCCGCAAGGACCATGCCCATGTAGGCAGCGGGTCAGTGCAGATAGCGAACGAACGTCTTGCCGGGCAGCAAGTCCTTGGCCTCGGGCCATGACGACACCGCCGCGGTGATGGCCGCAGAGATCTCATCGTAGACCTCGTCGTACTGGACTTTGCCGAGGCGCGGCGCGAGCGCGATCTCGAAGACGAAGAGCTCGCCGGCGAGCGTCGTCGGATCGATGTGGTCCGGCAGGCCCGCACGGTCGCGCACGCTGAACCGGAAAAGCTCCGGGCAGCGCGCGAACACGGTCTCGATGCGCTGGTAGACACGCTCCTCGACGGTTCGCAAAGAGGCCTCCCTGAGTTCCTATTCCCCGCGGCCAACTATACTTCGCGCATGGAAGCGGGCAACGCATTTTTGCTGCAGGCTGCGGTGTATTTCGCAGCCGCGGTGATCGCGGTGATGGCGGCGCATCGCCTCGGCCTCGGCTCGGTCGCGGGCTATCTCCTCGCGGGCATTGCCATCGGCCCGTGGGGACTCAAGCTCGTGCAGCAGCCGGAGGCGATCCATGCCTTCGCCGAGCTGGGCGTCGTGTTCCTGCTCTTCGTGATCGGCCTCGAGCTCGAGCCGCAGCGGCTGTGGAGCATGCGCCAGCGCCTGGTGGCGCTGGGGCTCTCCCAGGTCTTGGGATCGATCGCCGTCATCGCCGGCGTTGCGCTGCCGTTCGGCATCGACTGGCGCATCGCGGTGATCGCCGGCATGGCGCTGTCGCTCTCCTCCACCGCGCTCGCGCTGCAGCCGCTGAATGAGCGCGGCGCACTCGGCACGCAGGGCGGGCAGGCAACGTTCGCGATCCTGCTGTTCCAGGACCTCGCGGTGATCCCGATGCTCGCGCTGCTCCCCTTCATGAGCGAGGCGGGCGGCTGGTCCGGGTTCTCATGGCAGGGCGTCGGCTTCGCGGCTGCGGTGGTGGTCGGCACGCTTGTCCTCGGTCACTTCCTCGCGCGCCCGGTCTTCCGCCATATCGCTCGCACGCGGCTGCGTGAGATATTTACCGCGTTCGCGCTGCTCCTCGTCATCCTGTTCGCGTTCCTCTTCGAGCGCGCCGGCCTGTCGATGGCGCTCGGCGCCTTCCTCGCCGGGGTGCTCCTCGCCGAGTCGGAATACCGCCACGAGATCGAGGCCGCGATCGAGCCGTTCAAGGGCCTGCTGCTCGGCCTTTTCTTCATCGCGGTGGGCATGAGCGTCGACTTCACGGTGCTGCTCGCGCGGCCGTGGGTCGTGGTCGCGTTCATCGTGGGCCTCTTCATCCTTAAGAGCGTGGTGCTCTTCGTGATCGCGGCCCGGACGCGGCTGCCGGCGAGCGAGCGGCCGCTCTTCATCCTGCTCCTCGCGCAGGGCGGCGAATTCGCCTTCGTGATCCTCGGCATCGCGGTGGCGAACGAGGCGATTCCCGAGCAGACCGCGCAGGCGATCACGCTGGCGGTGGCGTTGTCGATGCTCCTCACGCCCTTCCTCCTCGCGGTGCACGACCGCTTCATCGCGCCGCGCGTGGTCGACGCCGACGTGCGCTCGGCGGACAAGCCGGAGCCCTCGAGGGTGATCGTCGCCGGCCTCGGCCGCGTCGGCCAGGTGGTCGCGCGGCTGCTCAATGCGAGCGGCATCCAGCCCACGGTGCTCGACGACGACCCGGACCATGTCGAGCAATCCCGGCAATTCGGCTTTCGCGTGTTCTACGGGGATGCCACGCGCCTCGACCTCCTGCATGCGGCCGGCGCCGAGAGCGCCGATCTCCTGGTGATCGCGCTCGACGAGCGCGAATCGATCACCCGGCTCGCGCGCATCGCGCGCCTGCATTTCCCGAAGCTGCGCATCATCGCCCGCGCGCACGATATGCGGCACATGTTCCAGCTGCGCGACATGGGGGTCGAGATGATCGAGCGCGAGACCTGGCTCTCGGCGCTCAAGCTCGGCGAGACCGCGCTCGCCGTGGCCACCCAGGACCCGGAAAAGGCGGAGCGCGCGGCGCGCGCCTTCGCCGAGCACGACCACGTGGTGCAGGCGAAGCTGTACGCCGTCCACAAGGGCGCGCCGGCTGCGCACATCACGGTGTCGAACGAGCTGCGCGACCAGTTCAAGCGCACGCTCGAGGATGACGCCGAAGTTCGGGGTAAACTCAGCCCATGAGCGAAGGTGGAGCACCCAAGCCGGCGGCAGGGCACGCGGCACCGGCCAAAGACCCCTACGTCGACCTGGCGGAGCGCATCTTCGTCAACCTTGCCGCGCGGGTCTACGGCACGCTCGCCGGCGGCGACGCGAAGAAGCCCGATCCGAAGGCGCTCGCCGCATTCAGCTTCAAGCTCGCCGATGCGTTCGAGCAGGCGACCGACGAAACGCCCCGCAAGCGAGCCGAGATCGAGGCGCGCAACAAGGCTTCGGTCAAGCTCGCCGACGTCGACGTGTCGAGCTTCTTCAACAAGCCCGGGGCGCCGGCCGAGCCCCCCAAAAAGTAATCCTGACTTTCGTACTGGTTCACGGCGCGTGGGGCGGAAGCTGGATGTGGCAGCGGCTCGCGCCCGTGCTGCGCAAGGCCGGGCATGAAGTACTCACCCCCTCGCTGACCGGCATCGGCGAGCGCGCGCATCTCGCCTCGCCTTCCGTAAACCTGGAGACGCACATCGCCGACGTGCTGGGCGCGATCCGCTACGAGCGGCTCTCGGAGATCGTCCTCGTCGGCCACAGCTACGGCGGCATGGTGGTGACCGGCGTCGCCGATCGCATGCCGGACGCCGTGCGCACGCTCGTCTATCTGGATGCGTTCGTTCCGCAATCGGGCCAGGCGCTCGTCGACCTGCTGCGGCCCGAGGTGCGCGCGCATTTTCCGAAGGACGCAGCCGCCGTCCCGCCCCTGCCCCCCGCGGTCCAAGGCGTGAAAGATGCCGCCGAGATCGCGTGGTTCGACGGCCGCCGCGACCCCCAGCCCATCAAGACCTTCACGCAGCCGCTCGCCCTCGAAGGCCGCTACGGCGGCGGGCGCGCCTACGTCTTCTGCACCGGCTATTCGCCGACCAGCTTCGCGCCGTTTGCCGAGCGTGCGCGGAATAATTCCGCCTGGCGCTACCACGAGCTGCCCACGCACCACTATCCTCATGTCTCGATGCCGCTCGAGACGGCCGGCGTGCTGCTGAACTACTCCCAGGAGGACTTATGAAGCACCGCATCTTCCACCTTGCCATGCTGGCGCTCGCCGCCGCGGCCGCAGTAATAACTTCGGGCTGCGATACGACGGTAACGAAGGAAGAAATGGCGACCGCCGACTACGGCCCGAAGCCCGTCGCCTACCAGGACGAGATCAAGAGCTACCTGAGCCTCAGGCTGCACGACCCGAAGGAAGCGGTCGTCGAGTTCCGCAACGATCCGCAGATGCTCTACCAGCGCGGCACCCCGGTGCGCGGTGAGCAGTATGGCTGGGGCGTTTGCGTGTTCATCAACGACAAGAACAAGGCCGGGGCCTACGACGGCTTCTATCCGATGACCTTCGTGCTGCGCAACGAGAAGATCGTCGCCGCGAACGGCGGGACCGACGACAACGTGATCGGCGCCACTTACGCGCGCGAACAGTGCGAGCGAATGGGCTCGCCCTTCAAGAAATAGCTTTTACTTCTACGGTTTGCCGATGAAGTCGGCCTTGCCGAGCTCCACGCCGTTGTGCCGCAGGATGTTGTAGGCAGTCGTGACGTGGAAGTAGAAGTTCGGATAGGCATGCCCCAGCAGGTACTGCATGCCCTTGAAGCGCCGCTCGCCGCTGCGCATCTGCAGCACGATGTCCTTGTCCTCGGATCCGTCGATCCTCGCCGCGCTGACCGACTCGACGAAGTCGATGGCCTTCGCGATGCGCGCTTTCAGCTCAGCGAACGTCTGTTCCGTGTCCTCGTGCTTCGGGATATCGACGCCGGCGAGGCGCGCCACCGCGCCTTTTGCCGTGTCGCACGCGATCTGCACCTGGCGCGTGAACGGGAACATGTCCGGGTAGAGCCGGGCGGTGGTGAGCGCGGAGGGCTCGATCTTCTTCGCCGCGCAGTGCGCTTCGGCCTTCTCGATGATCGCGGAAAGATTGCGCAGGATGTTGACGAAGCGCGGCGCGGACGCCTGATACATGGAGATAGTCATGGCGTGAAATTCTAAAAGAACGCCAGCGCTCGCGCCTCGATGCTCTGGCGCGGCGCTGCGCCCGCCGGCGTCGAGGGATCGTCGAAAGAGGTGTGCGGCGTGAAGCGCGCACGGCCGTCCTGCAACGAATCGAACACCTTGAACACGATCGCCTCGTCGCGCCGCATCTCTGGAAAGTAGAACCAGCGGTGCGCCGGGTTGTACTTCAGGCGATAGGTCTGCCCCACCCGGTCGGGATAGCGCCGCTCCGCGACCAGCAAGTCCTCGGGCGCAACGCTGCGCGCGTCGGCCATGGCCAGGGGATTGGACCGGATGGGGTCCGCCGCATTTGAAAACGCCGGTCGCCAGGCCTGGACGATGGCGAAGCGGCGTTGCAGGAGCGCCTCGGCCTCGGCGCCCATCAGGTCGCGTACGCGCTGCGGCCCGGACCACTCGGTGTAATCGTTGTGCGCCGAAAGAACGGGCTCGCGAATCAGCCTGGCCTCGCGCTCCGCTTCGCTGCCTGAGCGCAGCGTATGGTCGAAGACGACGACGCGGCTCGCGCCGGAGATCCGCTTGATGAGCGCCTCGACTTCCGGGTAATAGACCTGCTTCAGCTCTTTTCCGTCGAAGAAATCGCGCATCGCCGTGCGATGCTCGACGAGGACGAAGCCGTTCCTGTCAATGGCGAGATCGGGCGCCGCGCGGCCATTGGATATCTCGATGCGATGGCGCTCCTCCGTCCCGCTCGTGCGCCGGCGGATGTTGTTCGGGCCGAACGTCTCGTTGAGAAGTTTTTCACCGGTATCGCGCGTGTAGGTGATGTCGGCTTTCATGCGGCCATTCTAGAATGCCCAAACCTCATGCCTCGCCGCCGCGACTTCCTGCGCCTCGCCGCCCTCGCATGGCCTGCCGCCGCCTTGGGCCAGGCCAAGAAGCCCGAGGGCATCCCGGTGAACGACATGCAGGGCCAGCTCTCCGGCACGCTCGTCAGCAGCATCGTCACCCCCGACTCGCTCGAAGGCGTGCAGGGCGCGCTCAAGCTGGCGCAAGGCGAGGACCACGCGCTCTGCGTGAGCGGCGGCCGCCACTCGATGGGCTCCCAGGCCTTCGCCGCCGAAGGCCTGCTCGTCGACACCCGCAAGCTCTCCAGGGTGCTCGCGCTCGACAACGAGCGCGGACTGGTCGAGGTGGAGTCGGGCATGCAGTGGCCCGAGCTCCTCGATACGCTGCACCAGACGCCGTGGGCCTTCCACCAGAAGCAAAGCGGGGTCGACCGGGTCACGATCGGCGGCTCGCTTTCGGCGAACATGCACGGCAACGCCCTCGGTGCCGCACCTTTTGTCGCCGACATCGAATCGTTCAAGCTCCTCAACGCCAAGGGCGCGCTCGTCAATTGCGGCCGGGCCGAGAACGCCGATCTTTTTCGCCTGGCGATCGGCGGCTACGGGCTCTTCGGCTTCGTCTACTCGGTAACCCTGCGCCTCGTGCGGCGGCGCAAGCTCGAGCGCGTCGCCGAGCTGCGCACCATCGACGGGCTCGCCTCCGTCTTCGCCGACCGCATGCGCGAGGGCTTTGTCGCCGGCGAGTTCCACCTCAATCCGGACGAGCTATCGCCGGACTTCCTGCGCCGCGGGGTGTTCGTCGGTCACCGGCCGGTCGGCGACGAGCGCCCGATGCCGGAGGTGGCGCGCGAGCTCGGCGAAGCCGACTGGCGCCAGCTCATGTTCCTCGCGCATACCGAGAAGAGCAACGCGTTCCGGCGCTACGCCGACTTCTGTGTCGCGACGAGCGGCCAGCTCTACTGGTCCGACGACGTGCAGATGGCGCACTACCCCGAGAACTATCACCGCGACATCGACCGCCGGGTCGGCGGCCGCGGCAGCGATGTCCTGACCGAGATCTATTGCGAGCGCGAGAAGCTCGAGGCCTTCGTGAGCGAGGTGCGCAGCTACGCGCTGCGAGCGCGCACCGACTTCATCGCCGCGAGCGTGCGGCTCATCGAGGCCGACAACGAGACCTATATCCCTTGGGCAAGGCAGCCCTACGCCTGCGTGACGCTCAACGTCCATGTCGACCGCACGAGCACGGGCCTCATCCGCGCCTCCGACGCGCTGCGCGCGATGATCGACATCGGCCTGCGCTATGGCGGCAGCTATTCGCTCGCCTACCACCGGTACGCGCTGCGCCGGCAGATCGACGCCTGCTATCCGAAGTTCGGCGATTTCCTGCGGCTCAAGCGCCGGTACGACCCGACCGAGCTCTTCCAGAGCGACTGGTACCGGGGCTACAAGAAGATGTATTTCGGGTAGGAAATGACCCCGAGTCTTACCCCCGGTTCGTCGGCGCCGGGCGCATTTCATTCCGTCCTTTAGGCACTTCGTCGCCCCGGCCCGGAAAAGCCCCATTTTCGGGCGGATAATCGCGCCCTCAAGATGAATCGAAGAGCCAAGTGGGTGATCGCGGGGGCGATCCTGGGCCTGGCGGCCATCGTCGGCGCCGGGGCGATGACTGTCCAGCGGCGCCAGGCCCAGCAGGAGGCCGAGCGCGCCGGGGCGAAGCCCGCGCTCGAGTTCGCCCAGAATGACGTGGTCCGCCTTCAGCGCCGGCGCCTCGCCGTCGAGGTCGAGCTGCCCGGCACCGTCCAGGCGGTCAACCAGGCCATCGTCCGCGCCAAGGTGAATGCCGAGGTGAAGCGGGTGTTCGTGCGCGAGGGCGACAAGGTCGAAGCCGGCCAGGAGCTTGCCGACTTCGATACCGCGACGCTGCGCGCGCAGCTCGCCGAGCGCGCAGCCGCGCTGCAGTCGGCCAAGGCCGACGCCGCCACGGCGAAGCGCACGCGGGACGCGAACGAGAAGCTCCTCAGGCAGAACTTCATTTCGCAGAACGCCTACGATCTCGCCGAAGGCGCCTACCAGACGAAGCTCGCGACGATCGAGCTCGCCAAGGCGCAGCTCGAGCAGACGCAGATCATGCTGAACGACGCGGTCGTGCGCGCGCCGATCGGCGGCATCATCTCCAAGCGCTACGTCCAGCCCGGCGAGAAGGTCGGCTTCGACGCCATGATGATCGGCATCGTCGACCTCTCTCAGCTCGAGGTTGCCGCGCAGGCATCGCTCGCCGACATCGCCAAGATCACGCCGGGCATGCCGGCGCGCGTCCAGATCGAGGGCCTGCCCGACCGTCCCTTCGAGGGCAAGGTCGAGCGCATCAATCCGAGCGCCGAAGCGGGCACGCGCTCGATCAACGTCTATGTCTCGCTCAAGAACGAGGATTCGATCCTCAAGGCCGGCATGTTCGCCCGCGTGCGCCTGACGATGGAAGCCGAGCGCGACGCGATCTCGCTTCCCGTCTCGGCGGTGCGAGGCGAAGGCACGCAGACCTTCGTCTGGGTCCTGGTCGCCAACCGGCTCGAGCGGCGTCCGGTCACCACCGGCACGCGCGATGACCGCGCGCATCTCATCGAGATCCTCTCCGGCGTGCAGCCTTCCGACGACGTGCTCGCCACGAAGTTCGACAACCTGCAGCACGGCCAGCCCGCGCGCATCAAGGGCCTGGGCGGCGCCGAGCTGGTCGAGCCTCGCGTCGAACCCGCCGGCTCCGGCACGACGACCCCGGGCTAGCCCCATGTGGATGACGCGGGTCGCGATCAACCATCCCGTGTTCGCCACGATGGTGATGGTCGCCCTCTCGGTGCTCGGCATCTTTTCGTACCAGCGGTTGCGGGTCGAGGCGATGCCGGAGATCCAGTTTCCGTTCGTCTCCATCTACGTCGCCTATCCGGGCGCCTCGCCCGAGCAGATCGAGAACGACGTCGCGAAGCCGATCGAGAACGCCGTGAACCAGGTGGCCGGCGTGAAGCGGCTGCTGTCGGCCTCCTACGAGGGCTTCGGCTGGACCTGGATCGAGTTCCGCCTCGGCGTCGACCAGGACCGCGTGACGCAGGATGTGCGCGACAAGGTGGCGCAGATCCGCGCCAACTTCCCCCGCGACGTGAAGGATCCGGTCATCACGCGCGGCGGCGACGAGAACGAAGCGCCGGTCGCGTTCTATGCGCTGGTCGGCGAAGGCCGCAGCGCACGCGACCTCACATCGCTCGCCGAGCAGGTCGTGCAGAAGGGGCTCGAGCGCGTGAATGGGGTCGGCCGCGTGCAGCTCGGCGGCACCGTCACGCGCCAGATCCAGGTTCGCGTCGATTCCGCCCGCCTGATCGCGCTCGGCCTGACGGTGGACCAGGTTGTCGCGGCGCTGAAAGCCGCCAACATCTCCGTCGCCGTCGGCTCGGTGGCGAACCGCAGCGCGGAGGCGATCGTGCGCGTCGACGGCCGCATCAGCCAGCCGAAGGATTTCGGCCGCATCATCGTCGCGCGCAGGAATGGCGTGCCGATCCTCCTCTCGCAGATCGCCGACGTCGTCGACGGCGAGCAGGAGCGCACCACGCTCGCGCGCATCAACGGCCAGCCCTCGATCAGCTTCCAGGTCTACAAGGCGCAGGACGCGAACATCGTCGACGTGGGCGAAGCCCTCAAGCGCGCGGCCGAAGGCGTGCAAAAGCAACTGCCCCAGGGGGTCGAGCTCAAGCTGCTGCGCGCCAACTCGGATTTCGTCGAGCGCTCCGCCGACAACGTGAAGCACACCATCATCGAGGGCGCGCTCCTGACGGTTCTCATCGTCTTCCTGTTCCTGGGAAGCTGGCGCAGCACCATCATCACCGGCCTCGCCCTGCCGATCTCCGTGATCACGACGTTCGTCGCGCTCTATGCGCTCGGCTTCACGCTGAACTACATGACGTTGATGGCGCTCTCGCTTTGCATCGGGCTGCTCATCGACGACGCCATCGTGGTGCGCGAGAACATCGTGCGCCACATCCACCTCGGCAAGAACCACTATGCCGCGGCGCGCGAGGGCACCGAGGAGATCGGCCTCGCGGTGCTCGCCACCACCTTCTCGATCGTCGCCGTGTTCACGCCGATCGCATTCATGAGCGGCATCATCGGCCAGTTCTTCTATTCGTTCGGCATCACGGTCGCCGCGGCGGTGATGGTCTCGCTCTTCGTCTCCTTTACGCTCGACCCGATGCTCTCCGCCATCTGGCGCGACCCGCCGGAAGGCGCGCGCGGCCTGCCCGTCGTCGGCGGCATCCTGCGCCGCTTCGATCGGTTCCTCGAGTGGGTGCACAAGGTGTACGACGAGCTCTTGCGCATCGCGCTTGCGCACCGCATCGTCACCATCGTGGTCGCGCTCGCGAGCCTCGGCATCGCCGTGCCGCTCGCCAACATCGTCGGCACGGAGATGATGCCGCAGGCGGACGAGAGCTTTACCAGCCTCAAGCTCACCATGCCGGTCGGCTCGAGCCTGGACTACGCCGACGAGCGCGTGAAGCGCGTCGAGGACGTGCTGCGCGGCATGAAGGAAATCGACGTCATCGATACCTCGATCGGCACCGAGGGCGGCAAGAACACCGCGCGCCTCAACCTGCGGCTCGTGCCGCGGGCCGAGCGCAAGATGTCGCAGAAGGACATCGAGCGCCTGGTGCGCAAGAAGCTGGCGGCCCTGCCCGGCGTGCAGCTCTCGGTCGGCTTCAATCCCGCGATCTACGTGGCGCTGCTCGGCAACGACGACCTCGAGATGCAGCGCGTGATCAACGACTTCAAGCAGAAGATCGCGCAGATCAAGGGCGTCACCGACATCGACGTCTCGCTCAAGGAAGGCACGCCCGCACTCTCCGTGCGCCTCAAGCCCGAGCTTGCCTCCGAGGCCGGCCTCACCAACGCCCAGCTGGGCACGTCGCTGCGCGCCTTCATCGCCGGCGAGAACTCGGGCTACTGGCTCGCGCCGGATGGCCAGAACTACGAGGTGATCACGCAGCTGCCGCGGGCGAGCCGCACCGCCATCGAGGACATCGCCAACCTCAACATCTCCACCGGGCGCACGCTCGCCGACGGCTCTCCGGAAGTGGTGCCGCTGCGCTCGATCGCCACCATCGAGCGCGTCTTCAACCCCGAGAACATCCGGCGCCAGGACCTGCAGCGCCGCATCGCGCTCTTCGCGAACGTCGAAGGCCGGCCTTCCGGCGACGTCGGCGAGGACGTCAAGAAGCTCGTGAAAGAGTATTCGCCGTCGCTGCCGCCGGGCCTGCGTCTCGCCGTCGGCGGCCAGATCGAGGACCAGGACGAGATCAACCGCGCCGTGGTCGGCGCGCTCGCCATGGCGATCATCTTCATCTACATCGTGCTCGCCTCGCAGTTCGGCAGCTTCATCCAGCCGCTCGCCATCATGGTGTCGTTGCCGCTCGCCGTGGTGGGCGTCATGCTCGCGCTGCTCTTCACCGGCACGACGCTCAACATCTTCTCGATGATCGGCATCGTGTTCCTGATGGGCCTCGTCACGAAGAATGCCATCCTGCTGGTCGACTTCGCGAACCAGGGGCAACGGCGCGGCATGAGCCGCAACGAGGCCCTCCTCCAGGCGGGGCAGATCCGCCTGCGGCCGATCCTGATGACGACCACCGCGATGATCTTCGGCATGCTGCCGCTCGCCCTGGGCCTCGGCGAAGGCGCCGAGCAGCAGGCGCCCATGGGCCGCGCGATCATCGGCGGGGTCATCACTTCCACTCTGCTGACCCTTGTCGTCGTGCCCGTGATCTACACTTATCTCGATGCACTCGACCGCAAGCTCCGTCCCCAAGCCCATGGTGCAGGCGCACTGGGCGCGAAGCCCGCGAGCCCGCACGAGGGCTAGCGCCGCGTTCGTACTGCTGGCGTTGGCGCTGCCCGCAGCGTCACCGGCGGCCGCCCAGCAGAAGAACCCGCAGATCGAAGCCATCGTCGCCGCCATCCAGCCCTCGCGCATCGAGGCGCGCATCCGGAAGCTCGTTTCATTCCATACCCGGCACACGCTGTCGCGCGCCGACTCGGACACCCAGGGCATCGGCGCCGCGCGGCGCTGGATAAAGTCCGAGCTCGACGCTTGCAGCAAGGCCGCCGGCGGTCGCCTGAAGGTCGAATTCGACTCGTTCGTGCAGCAGCCCCAACGGCGCGTGCCGAAGCCGGTCGAGATCGTCAACGTCGTCGCCACGCTCCCCGGGACGCAGAACCCCGATCGGATCTACGTGGTGAGCGGCCATTACGACTCCATCCCCGGCGGCGACTACTCCGATGCGCAGGCGCAGGCCCCGGGCGCGAACGACGACGGCTCCGGCACCGCCGTGTCGATGGAGCTCGCCTGCGTCATGGCGTCGCACCGTTTCGATGCGACGCTCGTCTTCATGACGGTCGCGGGCGAGGAGCAAGGCCTGCTCGGCGCCGCGCACTGGGCCGAGGAAGCGAAGAAGAAAGGCCTCGACATCGCCGGCATGATCACCAACGACATCGTCGGCAGCTCGACCGGCGCCGACGGCAGCCGCCACGAAAAGACGCTGCGCCTCTTCGCGAGCGGGCTACCGGCGATCATCAACGCGCGCGGCCCGGCGCTCGAGCAGATCGCCCGCTCGGGCGGCGAATCGGATACCCCGACGCATGAGCTCGGCCGCCATCTCAAGGAGATGGGCGAGCGCTACGTGCCGGGCTTCACGGTGGAGCTGATTCCCCGGCCCGACCGGTTCCTGCGCGGCGGCGACCACCTGCCCTTCCTCGAGCGCGGCTACGCGGCGGTGCGCTTCACCGAGCCCTCGGAAAACTATCGCCACCAGCACCAGTTCGTGGGGGTCGAGAACGGCGTGCAGTACGGCGACCTGCCTGAATTCGTGGACTTCGCCTATGTCGCGAACGTCGCCCGCATCAACGCAGCCGGCCTCGCCTCGCTCGCCCTCGCCCCGGCCGCGCCGCGCGATGCCGGCATCGAGGTCGTGCGGCTCGAGAACGACACGACGCTGCGCTGGGAGCCGAACCGCGAGCCCGATCTCGCCGGCTACCGCATCGTCTGGCGCCCAGTCGGCGCCCAGCTCTGGCAGAGCTCGCGCGACGCCGGCAACGTCACCCGCTTCACCCTGCCGGTCTCGAAGGACAACTATGTCTTCGGCGTGATGGCGCTCGACCAGGAGGGCAACGCGAGCCCGGCAAGCTTCCCGGCGCCCTGGCGCCCCGGCGCCACCGCAGCGGCACCCCGCGAGGAGCGCGCCATCCGCAAGGAAACGATCGTGCACGCGCCGCTCGCCGAGGTCTGGAACGCGTGGACCACGAGCGCCGGCATCGAGTCCTTCTTCGCGCCCGAGGCGGTGGTCGACGCGAAACCCGACGGCGCCTTCGACATCCACTTCAATCCCTATGCGGCCCCGGGGTTGAAGGGCGCCGACAACATGCGCTTCCTCTCGCTGCAGAAGGAGCGCCTCGTCTCCTTCACCTGGAACGCGCCGCCGCATCTCGCCGAGGCACGCACCCAGCGCACCGTGGTCATGATCCGCATGGAACCGCTCAACGCTCGCGAGACGCGCGTGCGCCTCACGCACACCGGCTGGGGCGACGGCGGCGAGTGGGACAAGGCCTACGACTACTTCGACAACGCCTGGGGCCGCGTGCTCGCCAACCTGCAGAAGCGCTTCGTCGACGGCCCGATCGACTGGAAGCCCTGGCTCGAGAGCCTCAAGGCACCTAAGAAGTAAGCTTGAACAGCCGCTCGGCGTTCGTCCGGCCGATCTTGCGGCGATCGTCCTCACTGATCGGGCAGGCGTCGAACCAGATCGCGGCGTGGTCGACGTTCTCGAAGGGCCAGTCGGTCGAGAACATGATGCGGTCGGCGCCGACCTCGAGCATCGCGTCGATCAGCGTCTGCGTGCGGAAATTGCCCGACGTCGTGAGGTAGAAGTTTTCCTGCAGGTATTCGGCGAGCTTGCGCTTGGCGGGATAGCGCGGCGGGGCCTTCGTCCAGGCGTTCCGGTTATCGCAGCGCCAGATGCTGTAGGGCAGGCCTTCGCCGAGGTGCCCGAGGATGATTCTCAGCTTCGGATGGCGGTCGAAGAGCCCGCTCGCCATCAACCGCAGCGCATGCACGGCGGTCTCCTGCGCGAACGCCCAGGTCGGACCGAGGAGCCAGGGATGGCCCTCGTAGATCTGCGCCGCGCTCGGCAGCGGATTCCTCGGATGCAGGTAGAACGGCACGTCGAGCTTCTCGCACTCGGCCCAGAAGCCGGCATAGCGCGCGTCGTCGAGGTAGACCATCGAATTGGGATCGCCGACCTGCGAGAAGCCGTTGACCAGTGCGCCGCGAAAGCCGAGTTCCTTGACGCAACGCACGAGCTCGCGGGTCGCACCGTCCGGATCCTGCATGGCGAGCGCAGCGAGCGCCTGGAAGCGGCTCGGCCGCTTCGCCACCTCGCGCGCGAGGAAATCGTTGGCGCGGCGCGCGGTGTCCGTGGCTCGCCTTTCATCGGCGATCGCCTGGATGGCGGGCGCGTTGAGCGACAGGATCATCATCTGCATGCCGTGGCGATCCATCTCGGCGATGCGCCGCTCCTGGATGTCCATCAAGCGCGATTCGAGCTCGGGCCACGTCCGCTCGGCGAGGAATCCTTTCGAATCTGACAGCGTGTCCGGAATGGCGAAGTGCTCTTCGAGCCCAATCTTGCCTTGCATGGCCGTCTCCTTCGATGGCATGTTAATGGCCCCCGAGGCTTGCGAGGAGATCAATGGCTCAGCAGGATTCGACCGTCGACGCGACCTACGATCCCAAGGTCGCGCTGCAATTCTTCAAGTCGGCCGGCAAGCCGGCCGACATCGCCGGGGGCGAGACGATCTTCGGCGAGAAGGAGCGCGCCATCCCGCTTCTGCGCCGCCAGAAGATGTACCTGCTCCTGAAGGGCGACGTGGCTCTGGTGAGCGGCAACAAGACGATCGGCCGCGTGCGCGCCGGCGAAATCTTCGGCGAGATGGCGGTGATCTCCGATGCGCCGCGCAGCGCTTCCGCCGTCGCGAAGAGCGAGTGCCGCGTGATCGCCCTGGACGACAAGGAATTCGAGACCGCGCTCACGAAGCATCCGGAGTTCGCGGTGATGCTGATGAGCGTGATGATCCTGCGCCTGCGGAACACCATCGCGCTGCTCAAGGCACGCGATACGCTTTCGGAGGACGCGCAGCTCAAGGAGGCGGCGGCGTTCGACCCCGAAGTGCTGGGCCACCTGGTGGAAGGGCTCGCCGACGACCCGCCGATCTTCTACCAGCAGGGCGCGTCGATCGTCACCGAAGGCCAGAAAGGCCTGCGCATGTACGCGATCGTCGAGGGCCGCGTGCGCATCTCGATCGGCGGGAAAGGGGTCGAGCGCCTGGGCCCGGGCGGCGCGTTCGGCGAAGCGGCGCTGGTCGACGCATCGGCCACGCGCATCGCCGACGCGACGGCGGAAACCGACTGCACGGTTCAGGCGATCAGCAAGAAGGCCTTCCTCCAGCTCGTCAAGGTGAGCCCGCACTTCGGCGCTACGATGCTCTCGTCGCTCGCGAGCCGCCTCAGGTTCCTTACCGCACGGTTGTAGACACGCAGCGCCGCATCATCCACATCGACATGGACGCGTTCTACGCGTCCGTCGAGGCGCGCGAGCATCCGGAGCTGCGCGGCAAGCCCGTCGCGGTGGGCGGCTCGCCCGAGAGCCGCGGCGTGGTTGCCGCGGCGAGCTACGAGGCGCGCACCTTCGGCGTGCGCTCCGCAATGCCGATGTCGCGCGCGGTGCGGCTGTGCCCCGAACTGGTCATCGTCCACCCGAACTTCCAGCTCTACCGCTCGGTGTCCGAGCAGGTGATGGCGATCCTGCATTCGGCGACGCCGCTCGTCGAGCCGCTTTCGCTCGACGAGGCCTATCTCGACGTCACCGAGAACCTGTGGGGCGAGCCGCTCGCCATGAACGTGGCGAAGCGCATCAAGGAGCGGATCAGGGATGAGCTGCACCTCACCGCCTCGGCCGGCGTGGCGCCGAACAAGTTCCTGGCGAAGATCGCCTCCGGCTGGCAGAAGCCGGATGGACTGACCGTCATTGCGCCTGAACGGGTCGAAGCGTTCCTGCAGAAGCTGCCGGTGGAGGCGCTCTGGGGCGTAGGCCCGGTCACCGCGAAGAAGCTTCGTGCGATCGGCATCGAGCGCCTGGTCGACGTGCGCACGGTGCCCTCCGAGCAGCTGGAACATGCCGTGGGCAGCCTCGCCGAGTGGCTGGTGCAGCTCTCGCACGGCGTCGACGAGCGCAGGGTGGAGCCCAACCGGGAGACGAAGTCGATCTCCTCGGAGACCACGTTCGCCCAGGACCTGACGGACTGGCGGGAGATGAATGAGCAGCTCCAGCTCCTCGCCGAGGACGTCGCCGACCAGCTGAAGAGGAAGGAGCTGCGCGCGCGCACCATCACCATCAAGGTGCGCTACAAGAACTTCAAGACCGTGACGCGCAGCCATACCGCGGAATACTTCACCGACTCGCGTGTGGATATCGTGAACCGCGCCCAGACGCTCCTCGAGCGCACCGAGGCGGCGCACACGCCGGTGCGCCTTCTCGGCGTGGGCGCCCAT
The DNA here is from genome assembly GCA_035632415.1 of Burkholderiales bacterium. Classification (GTDB taxonomy): domain Bacteria; phylum Pseudomonadota; class Gammaproteobacteria; order Burkholderiales; family SG8-39; genus SCGC-AG-212-J23. The sequence continues at coordinate 20,335 of DASQGW010000016.1, forward strand.
TCGCTGAAGGTCGCCGAACCTCCCAGTCCTTGAGCTTAGAATCCGGTGCAAAGGAGGATTCATGATCGTTCGCATTGCCGTCGCGCTTCTCGCCACTTTCTTCACCGTCGCCGCCTGAGCGATTACGTGATCCACACCTACGGCACTGCGGCGCAGGCGATGTATCCGCTCGGCGACAACGTCAAGCTCGACCATGGCCCGATGGGGCCGCTGCGCCTCGATGAATACGCCAAGCCCATCCTCAACGTCTATATCCGCAAGGTCGAGCGCAAGAGCGGCGAGCTCGTGAATACGACGGTCGCCACCTACAAGGACGTGAGCCAGTTCTGGAGGTACGACCCGAAGACGTTCATCGCCGGCCCGCAGTACAGCCGCGACTACCCGCCGATGAGGTTCCCCGAGCCATGATTCCCCTGAGCGTTAACGGCAATCCGGTCACGGTCGAAGCCGAGCCGGATACGCCGCTCCTCTGGGTGCTGCGCGATTTCCTCGACCTCACCGGCACCAAGTTCGGCTGCGGCATGGCGCTCTGCGGCGCCTGCACCGTGTACATCGACGGCAAACCGGCGCGAAGCTGCATCACGCCGCTCTCCGCGGTGACGGGACGCCGCATCACGACGATCGAGCACATCGGCACGCTCAAGGTCGGCCGTGCCGTGCAGGATGCCTGGGTGGCGGAAAACGTGCCGCAATGCGGCTACTGCCAGTCGGGCCAGGTGATGAGCGCGGCCGCGCTCCTCTCGGCGAACAAGAACCCGACCGACGCGCAGATCGATGAGGCGATGTCGGGCAACATCTGCCGCTGCGCCACCTATCCCCGCATCCGCGCGGCGATAAAGCGCGCGGCCAAGAAGCTCGCATGATCGAGAACGTCAGCCGGCGCGACTTCTTCAAGGCGAGCGGCGCCCTCGTCCTCGCCGTCACATTTCCCGCCGCGCGCGCGCAGGAAAAATCCGTCCTGGACGCCAACGCCTTCGTGCGCATCGGTTCCGACAGCACCGTCACCGTGATCGTGAAGCACCTCGAGATGGGCCAGGGAACCTACACCGGCCTGCCCACGCTCGTCGCCGAGGAGCTCGACGCCGACTGGGCGCAGATCCGCGTCGAAGGGGCGCCGGCGGACGCGAAGCGCTACAACAATCTCTTCTGGGGCGAGGCGCAGGGCACCGGCGGCAGCACCGCCCTCGCCAACTCCTACGAGCAGCTCCGCAAGGCGGGTGCCGCGGCGCGCTTCATGCTGGTCGGCGCGGCTGCCGAGCGCTGGAAGGTCTCTTCCCGAGAGATCACCGTGGCGAAGGGCGTTGTCCATCACAAGAAAAGCGGCCGCCGCGCCAAGTTCGGCGACCTCGTGGCTGCCGCCGCGACGCAAGTCGTGCCGGCCGATGTGCCGCTCAAGAACCCGAAGGATTTCGTCTACATCGGCAAGGCGGCCGTCGTTCGCACCGACGCACGCGCCAAGTCGAACGGCTCTGCGATCTTCACGCAGGACGTCAAGCTGCCGGGCATGCTGACCGCGGTCGTGCTGCATCCGCCACGCTTCGGGGCGAAGCTGAAGAGCTTCGATGCGGCCAGGGCGAAATCCATTGCCGGTGTCGTCAATGTCGTGCCTTTCGGCACGCCGGTCAGCAACGGCGTCGCCGTGCTGGCGAAGGACTACTGGACGGCGAAGAAAGGCCGCGACGCCCTGAGCGCCGAATGGGACGAGGCCGGCGCCCTGCGGCTGAGCTCGGCGGACATCATGGCCGACTACAAGCGCCTGGCGCTCACGCCCGGAACGCTCGCGCACAAGTCCGGCGATGTCGATGCCGCGCTGAAAGCCGCGGCGAGGACGGTGGAGGCGGCCTACGAGTTCCCGTTCCTCGCGCACGCCTCGATGGAGCCGATGAACTGCGTCGTCGCGCTGAAAGCCGACGGCTGCGAAGTCTGGAACGGCGAGCAGTTCCAGACGGTCGACCAGATGCAGCTCGCGCAGCTCTTGGATCTCAAGCCCGAGCAGGTGAAGCTCAACATGCTCTACGCGGGCGGAAGCTTCGGCCGGCGCGCCAATCCGCAGTCGGACTACCTGCTCGAGGCCGCGGCGATCGCCAAGGCCATCCATGGAGCGGCGCCGGTCAAGCTCGTCTGGGGCCGCGAGGACGACATGCGCGCGGGCCACTATCGCCCGATGTACTACCACGAGCTCGAGGCGGGGCTCGACGGGAAGGGCGAGCTCACCGCCTGGCGGCACACGATCGTCGGCCAGTCGATCCTCGCCGGCACCGCGTTCGAGACCGCCCTGGTGAAGGACGGCGTGGATGCGACCTCGGTCGAAGGGGCGGCGAACCTGCCCTACGCGATCCCGAACCGGTTGCTCGAGCTGCATTCGCCCAAGCTCGCCGTGCCGGTGCAGTGGTGGCGCTCGGTGGGCTCGACGCACACCGCGTACGCGACCGAGTGCTTCCTCGACGATATCGCCCGCGCGAGCGGCAAGGACCCGGTCGCGCTGCGCCGCAGCCTCCTCGCGCAGCACCCGCGCCATCTGGGGGTCCTGGAGCTCGCGGCGAAGCAGGCGGGTTGGGGAAAACCCCTGGGCAAAGACAAGGCGCGCGGCATCGCGGTCCATGAATCGTTCGATACCTTCGTTGCGCAGGTCGTCGAGCTCTCGCGCCAGAAGGACGCCGTGCACATCGATCGCGTGGTCTGCGCTGTCGACTGCGGCGTGGCGGTGAACCCGCACATCGTGGCGATGCAGATGGAATCCGGCATCGGCTACGGGCTCTCGGCAGCGCGCGCCGGAGCGATCACGCTGAAAGAAGGCGAGGTCGAGCAGTCCAACTTCCACGACTACCCGGTCGTGCGCATGAGCGAGATGCCGAAGATCGAGGTGCACATCGTCCCCTCCACCGCGAAGCCGAGCGGCGTCGGCGAGCCGGGCACGCCGGTGATTGCGCCGGCGCTCGCGAATGCATTGGCGGCGCTGAACGGCACGCCCCTGCGGTCTCTGCCGCTCAAGGAAATCACTTTCGCCTAGGGGCAACCGCGGACTCGCCAAGTGCCTCTTTTTGAGGCAAAATAGCGCCTGTAAACAACGTCGAAGCCGGGTCCGCGGGATAGCTACCCCGCAACCCACGCTTTGCCCCTTTAGGCCACGGAAAAGAGACCGAATGCTCGAAAGACGGCAATACAAGCTCGGCAAGTACGACATCGTCGCGCAGCCCGCCGCAGGCTCCATGCACATGCTGCGCTACACGGTGCTGCTGAACGGCAAGCGCCTTGGCGCGCTCCTCTCGGTTCCGACCGAGTCGGACTGCAGGTTCCTCGAAGCACCGCCCAAAGTCCCGCCCCTCAAGATCTTCTCGGTGACCTTCCGCCCCGGGCGCCCGCGCAAGGACGCGCAGAAGAACGGCGGCGAGGGCGGTGAGTCCGGCCCGGTCATTCCCTGGACGATCAAGAACCAGCAGCGGTACTAAGGCAGGAGATCGAGGCGCAGCGGCCGTATCTGCTGCGCTTCGCCTCGCTGCAGCTTCGCAACCGCGAGGCTGCCGAGGACGCGGTGCAGGAAACGCTCGTCGCGGCGCTCGCCGCGCAAAAGAGCTTCGCCGGCCGCTCGCAGCTTCGCACCTGGCTCACCGGCATCCTCAAGCACAAGATCGTCGATTCGATTCGCCGTTCCAGCAAGGAAGAACCCTTGGAAAGCGAAGCGAGCCTCGAGGACCTCGATGCGCTTTTCGATGCCACCGGCCACTGGCGCGAGCCGCCGCAGCCCTGGCCCGAGCAGGCCCTGGAGACGAAGGACTTCTTCAAGGTCCTGGAAGATTGCCTCACCCGCCTGCCCGCGCGCACGGCCCAGGTGTTCCTGATGCGCGAGCACCTCGGCGCCGAGACGAAAGAAATCTGTAAGGAGCTTGGCGTCACCTCGACCCATGCCTGGGTACTTCTCTATCGCGCGCGTCAGGCGCTGCGCGAGTGCCTGCAGATGAACTGGTTCGGAGCAAGGTAATGGAGTGTCGCGAAGCAGCCCGGCTCATTTCCCAGGGCATGGACGCGCCCCTGCCCTGGTGGCAGCGCGCGGCCTTGCGCTTCCATCTCGCGATTTGCGACGCCTGCACCAACTTCAGCCGGCAGGTGCGGCTGCTGCGCGAAGCGATCAGGCGGCTCGCCTAAGCACCTTGCCCGGCCGGGCGCCGGTCGGCTTGCCCTCGCGCCAGATGACGGCGCCGTTGACGATCACGGTGTCGATGCCCTTCGCCGGCTGGATCGGTTTCTGGAACGTCGCAGCCTCGTCGATCTCGCCGGCATCGAAGACCGTGATATCGGCCGCCATGCCGCTCTTGAGCACTCCCCTGTCCCTGAGACCGAAGGTCCGTGCCGTCAGCCCCGTCATCTTGTGCACGGCGGTCTCGAGCGGAAAGAGGCCGAGGCCGCGCGCATAGTGCCCGAGCACGCGCGGGAACGTGCCCCAGAGGCGGGGATGCGGCGCGGCGTCGTGCGGCAGGCCGTCGGAGCCGATCATCGTGTGCTCGAAGGCGAGGATGCGCTGCACGTCGGCCTCGTCCATCGAGAAGTAGATCGCCCCGGCGGGCAGAAGCTGCTCGATGGAGAGCTTCCTCTCGCCGCGGATCTCGTCCAGGCTCATGCCGGCGACTTCCGGATGGGGCTTCGACCAGGTGACGAGCGTTTTCGAAGCGACCGCGGCGCGGCTCGCCGAAAGGATGGTCGACGAGGCGCAATAGGGATAGCAGTCGAGCGCGATCGGCTGGCTCTTCATGCGAGCCTCGATCAGGTGCAGCGTCTCGGTCGACCGGCCGTGGTTCGGGCTGCCCGCGACCTTGTGGTGCGAGATCACGACCGGCACGCCGAGCTCGCGTCCGATGCGGAAGGTCTCCTCGAGCGAAGCGAGGATGTTCGCGCCCTCGTCGCGCATGTGCGTCACGTAGAGACGGTTCCGCTTCGCAAGCGGCTGGCAGACCTCGATGACCTCCTCCGTGGGCGCAGCGCTGGCCGGCTCGTAGTAGAGGCCGGTCGAGACACCGATCGCGCCGGCGGCGAGCGCTTCGTCGGCCAGCTCGCGCATGCGGCCGACCTCGGACTTGCTCGCGCCACGCCCCACGTTGTCCATCGTCTGGACACGCAGCATCGTGTGGCCGACGAGCAGCGCGCAGTTCGTGGCGGCGGGCTTCGCCTCCAGCTCGGCGACGTAGTCGGCGAAGGTCTTGAACCGGAACCAGCGCCCTTCATCGTCCAGCAGGTCGAGCGGCGGCGTGACCGGTCTCGGCATGCCGTTCGGCGCCGGCGCAAGCGAGCAGCCGCAATTGCCGGCGATGACGGTGGTCACGCCCTGGCTCACCTTCGCCGCCATGTCCGGCGACGAGAGCATCAGGCGGTCGTCGTGCGTGTGCGAGTCGATGAAGCCCGGCGCCGCGACCTTGCCGCTCGCATCGACCTCGACGTCCGCCTGCGCGTTATCGAGCCGTCCGATCGCCGCGATCTTGCCGAGCGCAACCCCGATGTCGGCTTGGTAGCGCGGCGCGCGCGTGCCGTCGATCACCGTGGCGTTTCGGACGACGAGGTCAAAGCGATCCATGGGCCAATGCTACCCTTCGACTGCTTGCATCTGAACGAACTTTCCGCAACGGAAGCCGCCGCCCGCATCGAGCGCGGCGAGATCACCGCAGAGTCGCTCGTCGCCGCGTGCCTCGAGCGCATCGCCGAGCGTGAGGAATCGGTGCGCGCGTGGGCCCGTGTCGATCGCACGCGGGTGCTCGAGGAAGCGCGCGCGCTAGACGGCGCGCCGCGCGCGAGCGCGCTGCATGGCGTGCCCTTCGGCATCAAGGACATCATTGACACTGCGGAGCTGCCGACCGAGTACAACTCGCCGATCTACCGCGGCCATCGGCCGAAGGCGGACGCCGCGTCGGTCACGCTGCTCAAGCGGGCGGGATGCCTGGTCCTCGGCAAGACCGTCACCACCGAATTCGCGAACAACCATCCGTCGCAGACGCGAAATCCGCACAATCCCGCGCATACGCCGGGCGGCTCCTCGAGTGGATCGGCCGCCGCAGTGGCCGATTTCATGGTGCCCGCGGCGCTCGGCACGCAGACCGGCGGCTCGGTGATCCGCCCGGCCGCCTATTGCGGCGTCTTCGCGATCAAGCCTTCCTTCGGCGCGATCAACCGCGCCGGCACCAAGATGCTCTCGGAGGCGCTCGACACCATCGGCATCATGGCGCGCAGCGCCGAGGACCTCGGGCTTTGCATGCAGGTCCTCACCGGCCGCGCACCGGCGCCGGAGGCTCCGCGCAAGCCGAGGATCGGCTTCTGCAAGACGCCGCGCTGGGATCTCGCCGATGGCGCGGTGCAATCTCACCTGCAAAACGCCGCGCGCATCCTCGCCAAGGCCGGCGCGCAGGTGCGCGATTTCGAGATGCCGCAAGGCGCGGACCAGCTCTTCGACCGGCACAAGCTCATCATGGGCTACGAGACCGCGCGCGCGCTCGGCTGGGAGTACTGGAACCACGGCGAGAAGCTCAGCGCCACGCTGAAGGCGCGCCTCGACGAAGGCTGGAAGGTGACGCGCGAGGACTACGACGCGATGCGCGAGCATGCGCGCCGCTGCCGCCGGGAGCTCGCCGATTCCATGCGTGAGATCGATTTCCTGCTGACGCCGAGCGCGCCGAGCGAGGCGCCGGCTTCGCTCGCGAGCACCGGCGACCCGGTGTTCAACCGCGCGTGGACCCTCCTTGGCTTGCCATGCGTGACGGTGCCCTGCGGGAAAGGCCTGAACGGTCTGCCGCTTGCGGTCCAGCTCGTGGGGCCCACGGAGAGCGACATGGCGCTGCTACGCTGGGCCGAATGGTCTGCCCAGCACCTCCGCTAGCGCGGCGTGCTGGCCGCCAGGAGCTCGCGGCGGATCTCCCGAAGCTTCCCCTTCACCCGCGCGGCGTTTTCCGGTCCCATGCGTAGCAGCATCTTCTGGCCGGCCGAGCGCGTTTCCAGGTCCGGGTCGGCGAATTCGTAGAGCACGCGCGGCCGCATCAGCTCGGGCGGCGTGGCGGGCTCCGGCGCATCGAGCAGATCGTCGATCGCCTCCATCAGGCGGTCGTTGAAGTACTTGCCGGGAAAGCCGAGCTCCTCGTAGGCGCGCTGGAAGAGCGGATAGCTCGCCGCGTAGGCCTGCACCAGCGCGTGCGGCTCGATGGCGTCGAACACGCGCACGTAGGGCGTGTAGCGCGCGTAGTTGGAGCTATCCGGCGCGAAGACACCCGGCACCGCATTGAGGGGCATCATGCGCTGCGGCGCGGTGGCGCGCGGCAGGTTGTCGACGGTGGCGACGATGCGTCGCACGATGTCCGCGGCGATGAAGTAATTGGCGAAGGCGTCCCGGCCGACGAGGCCGGCGAGCGACTCGCGCATCATCGAGTCGCTGTTCTCGAGCTTCGGCAATGCGGGCGCCGCGGTGCGCGCATCGAGGACGCGACCGGCCGGCGTGGGCGGCGCCGGCCGGTCGCTTCCAAGCTCCTGTGCCAGGGGAGTGGCCGTCGGAGTTGGCTCGATTCGGGGTTGAGAAAGCGAGCGGAAGTAGATCGCCGCGATCCAGGCGAGGGCCACGATCACTGCGACCGCGACCCACGGGTTCAGGCTCCGCGCCGGCCTGACGTAAGGCCGCTCGCCGTCCTGGGCGGACCAGGGCTCCACCATGGCTCTACTTGTAAACGATGTCGCTCCGGCGGTTCTGCGACCAGGCCGACTCGTCGTGGCCGATGACCTTCGGCTTCTCCTTGCCGAAGCTCACCGTCTCGATGCGATTCAAGGGAATGCCCAGGAGCGTCATGATCTTGGACACGCTGTCGGCGCGTCGCTGCCCGAGCGCCACGTTGTACTCCGCGCTGCCGCGCTCGTCGGCATTGCCTTCGACCACGACCTTCACGGCCGGGTGCGTGCGCAGGTATTCGGCGTTGGCTTCGATCACCTTGCGGCTCTCGTCCGTGATATCCGCCTTGTCGTAGGCGTAATAGACGCTGCGCATCATCGGCGCGGTCTTCATCCCGGAGGAAGACCCCATGCCGATCTCCATGGCCGAGTGGGGCGCCGGTGCCGCAGCCGGCGCGGGCGTGGCGCTGCTTGCCGTCGCGCTCTGTGCGCTGCTATTGGCGCTGCTGTCCTGGGTCGCCTGACTCGCGCAGCCGGCGAAAGCCACCGTGGCAACCAGGAGACCGAAGCGAAATAGTTTCATTGGTGTTCCCCCTACGTTGGAAAGGCTGGTCCCACCGGCCCTGACCTTGGCTGGCGGGATAGCGAATGATTCTTCAGGCGGACTTAAGCGAGGCTTAACGCGACAACATGACGCCGAGGATGACGCCGAGGTCGAGGGCGATCCAGCCGATGCAGGGCAGGTAGATGTTCCTGTCGCGCTGCCGCAGGCCGTAGACGAACCAGAGAAGCGCCGAGAGGAGGTACGCGCTCCACGATGCGAGCGAGACGCCGGCCGCCTGGTGATCCACCCAGAGGGTCCAGACCTGGGGAATCGTCATCAGCATGCTGAACACCGACATGCCGCCGAGGATCCGGCGCAGAAAGCTGTCGGACTCGCTGTCGTGACCCGCAGCGGTGATGGAATCGGGTGCCATGGAGCCCTCCTTTACTGCCTCATTGTCCGCGATGCGCTACGCTCTGCGTATGAAGAAAATTGTCGTCGTCGTACTAGCGCTGATGCTCGCGGCCTGCAGCAGCTACGAAGTTTCGAATATCGAAGGCACGATCGTGCGCCCGGGGAATTTCATCGCCGGCTCGGGCGTGGTGGTCGGCGTCGGTGTGCTGCCCCACGCGAACAAGGGGAACGCCCATGATCCGAATCTGTACCGGATCTCGCTGCACATGGACCAGGGCGGCTTCCAGCAGGTCGACACCGACAACAACACTTTCGCCGAGGGCCAGGCGGTCGAGCTCACCAACGATGGTCGCATCGTGCACGTGAGCGGCACGACCGCGAACCGCGCGGTCCGCTAGGTCTTGATCCGCTTCCTCGTCGGGGGCGTCCTCGCGCTCCTCGCAGCGTTCCCGGCGCCGGCGCGCGCCGCGCTGCCCGACGAGATCCAGGTCTACACCGACGACCTCGAGGAGCTCGGCAGCCACGGCATCGAGCTGCACGTCAACACGACGCCGAACGGTCGCACGACGCCGGAATATCCCGGCGAGGTGGTGACGCATCATGGCATTCGCGTCACGCCGGAAATCTCGTGGGGCCTCGCCGACAACTGGGACGGCGGCATCTACCTGCCGTTCGTCAGAACCGGCGACGGCGCCTATTTCCTCGCCGGGGCGAAGTTTCGCGTGAAATACCTGCCGCTCAGGCCCTCGGAAGGCAATACCGGCTTCTTCGCGGGCGTCAATGTCGAGGTCGCGTTCGTGCAGGAGCGTTTCGAGCAGTCGGGCCGTACTGCAGAAATTCGGCCGATCGTCGGCTATCGCGGCGAGAAGTGGCTCTTCTCCTTCAACCCGATCCTCGAGACGGATCTCGCCGGCGGCAAGCAGGGCGAGATCGCGTTCGCGCCCGCCTTCAAGGTGTCGCGCCGCGCCTGGCCCGGCATGGCTCTCGGCGCCGAGTACTACATGAACATGGGCGAGCTCTCGAATTCTGCGCCGCGCGACGAGCAGTCGCGCGTGCTCTTCCTCACCGCGGATACCGACCGCATCAACTTCGGCATCGGCTACGGGATGACCAACGCCAGCGATCGCTGGACCATCAAGGCGATCTTCTCTTTCTAGCAGCGCTGGGGGCTAGGGACTGGGGCACCGGTGTACAGGGCCGTACACCGCGTCTTGGTGGGGAGCCAGTTGAAGCCCCAGCCACCAGCCCGCAGCGCTGCTCGCTTAGGCGAACCACCTCACGACGAGGAAAGCGATTCCGCCCACCGTGCCGCCGGTCGCGAATGCGGCGAAGGCGGTGAAGGCGAGGTCGCTCAGCACCTGGCGCGTCGTGACGTTCACTTTCTTCTCGTTCTGGTCCATGCGGCGCATTCCAGCAGCCGATCGCGACCGCGGCATGACGGCTCGAGGGCCGAGCGCCGATCAATAGTGGCAAAACAGAGGCACTGATCCGCCGGTATATTGCGCGCCATGGCACGCACCGTAGCCATCGTCGAGGACGACGCGGCGATCCGCGCGAACTACGCCGACATGCTGAAGAAGCACGGCTACGAGGTGAGCGCGTTCGGCGACCGCAAATCCGCCCTTGCCGCGTTTCGCACGCGGTTGCCCGATCTCGCGGTGCTCGACATCGGCCTGGGCGACGAGCCCGACGGCGGCTTCACGCTTTGCCGCGAGCTCCGGGCGATGTCGGCGGCGCTGCCGATCATCTTCCTCACTGCGCGCGACAGCGATTTCGACCTCGTCTCGGGCCTGCGCATGGGCGCCGACGACTACCTCACCAAGGACGCGAGCCTGCCGCAGATCCTCGCGCGCATCAGCGCCCTCTTCCGCCGGGCCGATCTCCTCCGCGAGCCGCCCGCGCCGGAAGAGACCCTCGAGCGCGGGGCGCTCAAGCTCGACATGAAGCGCTTCCAGGCGACCTGGAACGGCACGGCGGTAGATCTCACGCTCACCGAGTTCTGGCTGGTGCACTCGCTCGCGCGCTATCCCGGACATGTGAAGGACCGCGACAGCCTGATGCGCGACGCGCATATCGTGGTGGATGACGCGACCATCACCTCGCACGTGAAGCGCATCCGCAAGAAGTTCCTGACGGTGGACGGCGCCTTCGACGGCATCGACGCGGTGTACGGCATGGGCTATCGCTGGAAAGCATGATGAGAGTGCCGCTGCGCGCCAAGGTGGTCCTGGTGGCGCTCGTGCTCGCGGTGATTCCGGCAGTCGGCTACGTGCACGTGAAGCAGATCGAGCGCCTGCTGCGCGAAAGCCAGGAGCAGGCGCTGCGCGCCACCGCGCGCGCCATCGCGCTCGCGCTGCACGACCGGCCGCAGCTCGCCGACGAGATGCCGCTCGTCATCAAGAGCCTGGCGCGGGCCGATTCGCGCGTGTGGATCGTCGACCAGGACCAGCGCCTGCTCGCGCTGGTCGGGGACCTGAAGAAACGCCCCGCGGAGGAGGAAGCCGACTGGGCGACGAAGCTCGTGCATCCGCTCGCCGCGCCCTTCCTCGAGCGGCCGAGCGAGGACTTCGACGATTCGCTGCCGGAGTCGGAGTTCTCCAGCCCGGCGGTGATGAGCGCGCTCGAGGGCGTGCCGGCGCGGCGCGTGCGGACGTCGGTCGACGGCCGCGCGCAGATCATCTCGGCGACAAGCCCGATCTGGTCCGGCGAGCAGGTGATCGCCGCGGTGGTCGCCGAGGAGACGACGAACGCCGCGCGCTCGGTCTACAACCGCGCGCTCGAGCAGGTCGTCGCCGTGACGCTGATCGCCTTCCTCGCCGGCGCCTTCGTGCTGCTCGCGTTCGCCACGCGCCTCTCGACGCGGCTCTCGCGCCTGCGCGACGAGGCGGAGGCGGCGATCGACTCGCAGGGACGTGTGCGCAGGCTGCTGCACGGCTCGGCCGCGGGCGACGAGATCGGCGACCTGTCGCGCAGCTTCTCCACCGTGCTCGAGCGCCTCGCGCAGTACAACGCTTATCTGGAGAACATGGCCGGCCGGCTCTCGCACGAGCTGCGCACGCCGATCGCGGTGGTGCGTTCCTCGCTCGACAACCTCAAGCTCGCAGGCCCCGACGAAGCCGGCGTCTACCTGGCGCGCGCCAATGAGGGACTCAGGCGCCTCGACACCATCCTCACCCGCATGACGGAGGCGACGCGCCTCGAGCAGCTCGTGCGCAGCGAGCAACGCGAGCGCTTCGATGCGCGCGAGGTCGTCCGCGGCTGCGCCCATGCCTATCCACAGAAGAAATTCGAGATCGACGTGCCCGAGGCGCCGGTCTGGCTGCGCGGCGCGCCCGATCTCTACGCGCAGATGCTCGACAAGCTCGTCGCGAACGCCGCCGACTTCTCGACCGGAGAGGAACCGATCCGCGTGCGCCTCGAGGCGCGCGGCGCCATGGCCGTCCTGACGGTCTCGAACCGAGGTCCGCGCCTGCCCGAGGCCATGGCCGGCAAGCTCTTCGAATCCATGGTCTCCATGCGCAGCGCCGCCGCAGCCGAGCCGCACCTCGGCCTCGGGCTCTACATCGTGCGCCTCATCGCCGAATTCCACGGCGGCACCGCCGAAGCCCTCGACCGCGAGGATGGCTCCGGCGTCGTGATGCGCGTGAAGAGCCCCCTGAGCGGTCCATCTTCGCCTTGAATAATTAAGGACGTCGTCCGGAATTCGCCTGCGGCGCGCCATTTTTACGTGCCAGGGTGGCGGCATGAGACACCCCCTGCTCACGAAGGGCGCGCTCGTCGCGGCGATCGTCCTCATCCTCATGATTCCCGTCGGCATGATCCGCGGCCTCGTCGCCGAGCGGCAGGCGCGCAGCAACGAAGCGATCGCGGGCATCGCCGACGGCTGGGGCAAGCGCCAGACGCTGGCAAGCCCCTACCTCGCCATCCCGTACGAGCGGGAGTGGACCGCAGTCAAGCGCGAAACGATCGACGGCAGGCTGCGCGAGACGCGGGCCGAGCAGCGCGAGCTGCAGGTGCTGCGCATTCCCGCCTCGAGCGTGCAGTGGACGGTGGACGCGACGCTCGCCGAGAAGGCGCGCGGCATCTACAAGGCCAGGCTCTACAACGCGCACATCAGCGCGACCGGAACGATCGAGGTCCCGTCGCGCGCGTCCATGGAAGACAGCTCCAGCCGCTATCGCTGGCACAACCCGAAGCTCGTCGTCGCCATCGCCGATCCGCTCGGCATTCGCGCCGCGCCCGAGGCCACGTTCGGCGGGAAGCGCTACGCGTTCGCGCCGGGACCGGGCGACGCGAACACGAATGCCGGGCTGCACGCGCCGCTCGAAGGCTTCTCCGGCAGCGGCCCGATGACGTTCGGCTTCACGCTCGAGCTCGCCGGCTCGGAGGCGCTCGCGCTCTCGCCGCGGGGCGCCGACACCCTCGTGACGATGCGCGCCGACTGGCCGCATCCCTCCTTCCAGGGGCGCTTCCTCCCGGCGACGCACGACATCGGCGCCAACGGCTTCACGGCCGAATGGCGCGTGTCGCGCTTCGCCGCGCAGGGCGCGAATAACGAAGCGATCGCCGTCTCCTTCATCGAGCCGGTCGGCCTCTACCAGATGCTCGAGCGCGCCTCGAAGTACGGCTTCCTCTTCATCGGCCTTACCGCGGCGGCCTTCATGCTGCTCGAGCTCCTGCGCCGGCTCGCGATCCATCCGATCCAGTACACGCTCGTCGGCCTCGCGCTCGCGATGTTCTTCCTCCTCCTCACCGCGCTCTCCGAGCACATCGGCTTCGGCGCCGCCTATGCCGTCGCGACGACGGCCTGCGTCGCGCTGATCACCGCGTATCTCCTGCGCATCGGCAAGGCGCTCGCCCTTTTCTTCGGCGCCGGCCTCGCGGCGCTCTATGCCGTGCTCTACGCGCTGCTGCAATCCGAAAACTACGCCCTCCTCGGCGGCACGCTCCTCCTCTTCGCGCTGCTCGCGGCGCTCATGCTCGGCACGCGGCGCGTCGACTGGTACCGCCTGAATTCCGTACCAAGTACGTAATTATTTGTAGACTGCGCGGCGTGAAGCTCGCCGCCCTGGTGCCCGAGGACAAGAACCTCCAGCGCCACGCCGCCGGCATCCTCGCCGTCTCGATGTCGCACGGCAATGCGCTCGAGCGCGAGATCATCCGCCAGCTGCTCGACAAATAATTAAGGACGTTGTCCGGAATTCAGGCGGCGCGGAGCGCTTCGCTGCCCATGCAGCGGTTGCGGCCGGCGGCTTTCGCAGCGTACAACGCCCGGTCGGCGCGGGCGATCCAGGCGCCGTGGTCGTTGTCCTGCGGCTCGAGCGCCGCGTAGCCGATGCTCGCGGTGACGCGCACGCCGCCCGTGTCCTTCAGCTCCGATTGCTCGATGCGGCGCCGGATGCGCTCGGCGATGGCCGCGGCGCCTTCCAGGTCGATGCCGGGCAGCACCACGCCGAACTCCTCGCCGCCGTAGCGGCCGGGCACGTCGTGCAGGCGCAGCGTGTCGCGGATGATCGTGGCGACCGCCCGCAGCGCCGCGTCGCCCGTCGGGTGGCCGTGGTTGTCGTTCACGAACTTGAAGTGATCGATGTCGAGCATCATCACCGCGGAGGAGTGGCCGATGCGCCGGCAGCGCGCGAATTCGTTCGCCACCGCCTGCTCCCAATGCGTGCGGTTCGGCAGGCGCGTGAGGCCGTCGATCGTCGAGAGGACCGAGAGGAGATCGTTCGCCTGCCGCACGCGCCGCGCCAGGCGGTAGGCGGTGTAGCCGACCGTGCCGGGATGGATGAGGAGCATCGGCAGGCTCATGAGCGCGGCGACCTGGTGCGACGTGACGTTGAGCCGCCATCCGGTCACGAAGCCGACGAGCACCGCGCAGGCAAGCTGCGCCGCGAGGCTGCGAGCGAGGAAGCGCAGGCCGCCCACCGCGGCCTTGTCCATCGCGAGCATCGCCACCAGCACCGCGCTTGGCATCATGTTGAAGCCGATCGCCGCGACCCAGGCGCCGCCGCAGGCGGAATCGAAAAGGAGGTTGTGCAGCTCGGCGCGGTACGCATCCGGGCGGCTCCGCGCGACGTAATAGGCGACGTGCGGCCAGACGAGGCAATTGGCGAAGAGGACGAGCCACACCCAGGCCGGCGCGCCGATCTCCCACAGCCCGCCGCCGATGCAGACGAAGCCGAGCGCCGAGCCGATGACGCGCGGCAGGTACATGCGCCGCGCGAAGCGCTTGCCCTCTTCCGGCGAGCGCTCGAGCGGCCGCTCGCCGTCGAGCGTCTGGGATCCGTCCATCCTTGTTCTTCTTCCCCTTTCCCAGGGGCATTTTGCGCCCAACGCGCCGGCGTCAAGTCGCGCCTTTGTCATGGAATCTCGAATGGCGTACGCGCCCGGATGAGCGGCGCAGCAAGAGAAATGCGTCACGCCGGCGGCTGACGGGCGCCTTACGGGCTTTCGGGAGACTTCGCGTCCTTCTTCTCCCAGGGACGCATGCCTTTTCCGCACAGACGCGGTGCACGCAGCCGGGGGTCGGTCTTGAATTGATGCACTCCGTCAGTCGAGCGCGCTCCAGCGCTGCCGCTCGAAGCTGATGTGCTCGCCGCTCGCGTCGTGTGCGCGCTGCTCGGCGATGTGGCGGAAGAGCGCGCGGTCCGGCACGCCCTGCCCGCAGAAGAATGCATCGAGGGCGGCGAGCGTGAGCGCGATCAGATTGGTTCTCCCTTGAGGCGCTGCAGTTTACGCCTGCTTTACACTCGCGCCCATGAAGTGGTGCCGCGTGGAGGTGCAGGGCCGGTCAACGTACGGCATCGTCGAGGACGACGAGATCGCGCTCCTGGAAGCGCCGCCCTACGAGACGCAGCGCAGGAGCGGCAAGCGCATCCCGTTCGCCGGCGCGAAGTTCCTGCCGCCGGTGATCCCGCACAATTTCTACGCCGCCGGCATCAACTTCCGCGCGCACATCGAGTGGGCGAGCCAGCGCCTCGGCACGCCGCTCAAGGTGCCCGCGCAGGCCGACATCGGCTACCGCTCGCCGAACGCGCTCATCGGCTCGGGCGCGGACATCGTCATTCCGAAGGATTCACCCGGTCCGGTGCACTACGAGGGCGAGCTCGTCGCGGTGGTCGGCAAGCTGGCGAAGCACCTGTCGGAGGAGCGCGCGCTCGCCTGCATCGCCGGCTATACGCTCGGCAACGACCTCTCCGAGAGGAGCTTCCAGAAGAGCGACCGCACGCTCTGGCGTGCGAAGAACGCGGACACCTTCAAGCCCATGGGGCCGGTGGTGGTCGACGGCATCGATCCGATGAACCAGGCCATCACCGTGCGGGTGAACGGCAAGGAGGTGAGCACGTACAGCACGCGCGGCGCCATCTTCTCGCTCCAGCACTACATCGCGCGCATGACCGCGTACCTGACCCTGTGGCCGGGCGACGTCATCTGGCTCGGCTGCGACGGCGCGACGCTTCCCGCGCTCGAGCCGGGCGACACGGTGGAAGTGATGAACGACGCGATCGGCGTATTGGCCAACCGCGTGGTCAGGGCCTAGGCCGTCTTTCGCTGTTTCTCGTGAGCGGCGGACGCCGCCTCGCGCATCGAGCCCGTGGCGCGCGACACCTGGTTCGCCGCCGTGCGTGCGATCTCTTCGGAGGTGCGCGTGGTCAATTCGTAGGTCTCGCGCACGCGATCCTTCGTGTCGCCGATCTGCGACTGCATGCGCTCGATCCACGCCTTCTGCTGCTCGGCCGCCGTCTGCACGAAGTTCGACCAGATCTCCGCCATACGCTCGACCTGGGCGCGGGCGAGGCGCGACTGCAGCGTCCACAGGTCCTCGAAGCTCTTCGCCTCGGCGAGGCCGTCTACCGAGCGCCGGTTTTCGTCCAGGATGCTGCGCAGGATGCCGAGCTGACGCTCCTGCAGTTGAACGGTCTTCTCGAGACCGGCCGTGGCGACTTCGGCCGCGGTCTTGACGCCGTTGCGATAGAGATCGACGAATTGGTTCTGCATTGCGGGCTTTCCTCTGGCTTGCGGGGTTGAACGATTCCGCCCCGACCTTAGCGCCGCGCCCGCGCGATGAATATCGTCGGCGCGGGGCGATCATTTGTAATGGTGTCGACTACCGCCTGGCGCGCCGATTTTTCTTGACTCAGGTCAACGCGGGTGCGTCCGCCGCGGAACCGAGATAATTCGTCCGCCTAACAGGGGAGAGCCATCATGAGAGTCGTTCAGCAATGGGTCGCGGCGTGTCTCGCCGCCACTTGCCTTGTCGCGCCGGCGATGGCGCAGCAAAAGAAGGATGCCGCCGGCTGCGCCGACCATCCGCTGCTCACGCGGCTGCCGGATTACTGGATCAACGCGTGCACGCACAAGCAGTTCGACGCCTACAAGTTCAGCGTCGGCAAGACCACGAGCCAGGTGGAAGGCGAGTTCTGGAACATCCGCTACCTGCCGCCCGACAGCATGAAGACCAAGCCCTCCACGCTGCAGATGATCCGCAACGTGGAGAACGCGGTGAAGCAGGTCGGCGGCAAGACCGTCTATAGCGACGGCCAGAAGGTGACGATGACGCTCACCAACGCCGACAAGGAGCTCTGGGTCGAAGGCTGGGCCGACTACACCGGCAAATACATCCTCACGATCGTGCAGAAGGGCGCGATGGAGCAGCAGCTCGTCGCGAGCGCCGACGCGTTCGCCGCGGGCCTGCGCGCGAGCGGCCACATCACCGTCGACGGCATCTACTTCGACAGCGGCAAGACCGCCCTCAAGCCCGAGTCGCAGAAGGCGATCGGCGAGATCGTGAAGCTCCTCAAGGCCGATGGCGGGCTGAAAGTCTTCGTCGTCGGCCACACCGACAACGTCGGCGGCACCGACAGCAACATGAAGCTCTCGGCGGAGCGCGCACAAGCCGTGGTGCAGGCACTCGTGAAAGGCGGCATCGACGCTGGCCGAATGAAGTCATTCGGCAATGGCCCTTACGCGCCGGTGGCCTCAAATGACCAGGAGTCCGGGCGGGCGAAGAACCGCCGCGTCGAACTCGTCAAGCAGTGAGGGCCCTTGCGGTTCTTTTGCTCGCGCCGGCGCTCGCCTGCGCGCAGAACTGGAACGACCTCATCAAGAAAGGCGCCGACGCCGCGCTGCAGGAGTTGAAGAAACAGCAGGCGCAGAAGCCGGCACCGGCGAAGCCCGCATCTCAGCCGACCACGCCGGCATCTCAGCCCGCGACGCAATCTGCGCCTCAAGGCAAAGCGGCGCAGCCGATTCCGCTGTATCCGGACGAAGTCAGCTTCGTCGCGCCCTCGGCAACCACGAAGCTCGCCGACGGGGAGCGCTGCTTCAGCCGCGGCGAGGACGATTTCGGCGCCAGCACCAAGGTCCTTTGCCCGCCGCGCAAGAAGGTGTCGCAACAGGACATCTTCAAGACCGAGCCGGCTCGCGATGCGTATCCCACGAGGCTGTCCGATACGCTGGTTTCACCGCGGATCATCGTGGCGAATCCCTACCTTTCCCTCGATTCCGGCATTTTCTGGAACATCAGCGGCATGACCTGCGACGCGGACGGCAGCCTGAGGCTTAGCGCCACCGCCTACCAGAAGAAAAACGGCGCCTCGTATGCGTCCGGCTTGTGGCGCGTAGCGCCGGAGGGCCAGATCACGCCGATCGCAGCGAAGCCGTTTTCCCTGGAAATCACGAGCCGCTACCCGTACTGCAATGCGCCGTTCCAGAAGACGAACATGGCGGCGTCGGCTCTGGCTCCTCTCGCTCCCATGAAGGACGGAACTCTCCTCTCGGCGAGCGGCGGCTCGATCCTTCGAATCCGGCCCGACGGCATGATCAATCGTTTCGCCGGGCACGACGTGTGCGCCGCGCCGAATGCGAATGGCGAAGGCTACGCCGACGGCGCCCTGACGCAAGCCCGGTTCAAGGGCATCCTGTCCTTGCTCGAGGATCCGCAAGGCAACGTCTGGGTCGGGGAGGACATCTATACGGAAGACATGAAACCCAATCGCACGCTGAGAAAGATCTCGGGCGGGCACGTCACCACGGTATTGACTCCCGACCGCGTCTTCCCGGAAGGCGACGCGTTCAACGTCAAGATCTTCGACGATCTCGCCTGGGACCCGGTGCACTCCGAGCTCGTCGCCGCCGGCATGCATCTCGCAACCACACCACGGGACTACATATCGACCGTCTGGCGCATCAAGCCGGACGGCGAGACAAGGCGCGTCTTTCTCTCCCGAGCGCTCGGGCCAGGCGGCGCAGCGCGTTCGGGCACCGTCTCCGCCATGACCGTGGACGCGCATGGCGACATCCTTATCGCGGTGACCAAGAATGCAAACGGCTCCGCCACGCAGATCCTGCGCATCGACGCGAACGGCGCTGTTTCAGTCGTTTCCGGGGCGCCGCGGCGAGGGACCAATGTGCTTCACGCCGACGGCCCTGCGAGCGAAGCCGTCATCAACCATCCCGGCCGGATGTGCATGGACGGCCAGGGCACGCTCTACCTCCAGGAAAAGAACCTGATCCGCAGGATGGCGCCCGACGGGCGCGTAACGACGTGGGTCTATTGAGCCTTCCCGGAGCTCAGAACTCCCCCACGACGACGAGCGCGTTCCAGCACGCGTGGAGCAGCATGCCCGGATAGATGCTGCGCGATCGCTTGCGCATGTAGCCGAAGCAAAGCCCCATCAGGAAGTGGCTCGGGAAGATGAGGGGCGAGAGGTGCAGCACGCTGAAGAGCGCAGCCTGGATGAGCCAAGCGTCGCGCGCGTTCAGCATGCGCTCGAGCGAGGACTGGATCACGCCGCGGAACGCGAGCTCCTCGAAGACGCCCGGCGCCACGCTCACGAGGAGCAGCACCGCCCACAGCGGCCATCCGGCGCGCTGCAGCGTGCCGGTGGCCTTCGCGATCGGCACGCCGAGGTGCGCGAGGAGCTCGAAGTAGGCGCTCGCCAGCACCACGAACAAGACCGCGACGCCGACGAGGATCGCGGCCTCGCGCAGGCTCGACGAGTGCACCTCGAAAAGGAACTTGAGCCGCGGGTAGCGCTGCGACACGGCGATGAGGACGATCGCCGCCATCACCGCGGTCTCCATCACCTCGAGCCACGGCGAGCGGATCCCGCGCCACACGATGCCGAAGATGAACGAGGTGCCGAGGAGCAGGCCAAAGAGCCACGCGAGGCGCTTCAGCTCCTCCCAGAGCTGCACGAAGCGCCGGCCGCCCGCGAGCTCCTTCGCGGGCGCGGGCGTCGGCGCGGGTACGGCAGCCGCCGGCGCGAGCAGGTTCTGTCCGCAGGCCGGGCAGAACTGCGTGCCGCTGCGCACGCGCCTTTGGCATGCCGGGCACTGCTGCGCGGCTTCAGGCACGCGCGGTGCGAAGCGCGAGCGCGGCCTTGATGCCCTTGACGAGGAAGGCGATGACGATCAGCTTGATGACCCAGCCCTGCGCGAGCGTGCGCGGATCGCCGATCGCATTGGCCACGATGAGCACGAGATACGTCGCCGCCGCGATCAGCACCGCGGGCAAAGGCGCGCGCCGCGCCCACAGCGCCAGCGCGACCATGATCGTCGCCAGGATCAGGTTCACGATCAGCACACCCCACGGCTCCCACTCGATCTGCTTGCGCAGTTCGCCGACCTTGTAGCTGCGCCCCTCGATCTGCGTCGGATAAGTCGCCTCGTCCGGCATCCCCTCCAGCTTCGAGAGCGCGGTGTCCGTGTGCCCCCGCGCGACGGCGAACATGAGCAGCCCGCCGAGCACGTAGAGAACCGCAAGGGCCTTGATCGCGCCGGTCGCCGACGAGATGTTGCCGCGCAGCTCGCGGTCCTCCGCGCTCGGCATCGGCTTGCCGCACTTTCCGCAGAACTTGTCGTAGGGCTTCGCCACCGCGCCGCAGGAGCCGCACGTGATCGGCTTCTTCGGCGTCTCCATCGCGAGGGCGCCGGCCACCTTCAGGTGCACGGTCGGGCGGCCGATGAACTCCGGAATGAGCGAAAGCACCGCCGGGCGGCCGTCGGGCAGCGAGAAGTCGATCTCCCGATTGCGCGTGTACTTCCGTGCGCTGTAGACCTCTTTGCCGTTGACGCTGATGACCTTCTTGCCGAAGAAGCCGAAATGCGCCGTTACCGTGTTCGCTTCATCGAGCTCCCATTTTCGATCCACCCTCGCCTCCCCCTGGCGCTCCGGCCGAAGACCGTATTCTAGGTACTAGGCGGGCTCAAGTCAGATGCTGCCGCGCTAGGCAGTTTGCCGAGTGATCACGCTCTCGCGCTCGCGCACCCAGCGCCGGAATTCAGGCGCCGCCATCGGCCGCGCGAAGACGCTGCGGCCGGTCAGGCGTAGCTGCGCAGCCTTCGCGAGAACTCCACGAGGGGGGCGATGCCGCTCGCCTCGGCGCGCCGGCACCAGTCCTCAAGACGGCGCAGGAGCTGGTCGCGCGAAGCCATCGAGCGCTCCCAGAGCGCGGCGAGCTCGGCCCGCATCGCCCGCATGGTGCGCAGGTGCTCGACCTGCCCCACGTGGATGCGGCGCATGGCACACGCGTAGCTCGCGAGCACGTGGAAGCGGTGCGCGATGACCGCCTGCAGCATGGCAGGATCGGGGATGAGCCGCGGCGCCACAAAGCGCGGCGTCGGCGGCACGCGCTTCACCCGCGCAAGGCCCGCGGCTTCGAGCAGGCGCAGGTAGGCCCAGCCGAGGTCGAACTCGAACCAGCGGTTGGAGAGCTTGGCCGAGCTCGGATAGGCGTGGTGGTTGTTGTGCAGCTCCTCGCCGCCGATGAGGATGCCCCACGGCACGATGTTGGTGCTCGCGTCGTCGGTCTGCCAGTTGCGGTAGCCGTGGAAGTGGCCGACGCCGTTGATGACCCCGGCCGCCCAGAAGGGAATCCACGCCATCTGCACGCCGAAGATGAGGCTCCCGGGCAGGACGCCGAAGAGCACGAGGTCGACAGCCGCCATCAGCACCAGGCCGAGCAGGACATAGCGCGAGTAGACGTTGCGCTCGAGCCAGTCGTCGGGCGTGCCCTCGCCGAAGCGCTCGAGCGTCTCGGCGCGCATCGCTTCGCGCCGATAGAGCGCCACGCCGCCCCACAGGACGCGCGAGAGGCCGTGCACCTGCGGGCTGTGCGGATCGTCGGCCGTCTCGACGCGGGCGTGGTGCTTGCGGTGCACCGCCACCCACTCTTTCGTCTTCATGCCGGTGGTGAGCCAGAGCCACAAGCGGAAGAAGTGGCTCACGATCGGATGCACCTCGAGCGCGCGATGCGCCTGGCCGCGGTGCAGGAAGAGCGTCACCGCGACGATGGTGACGTGCGTGAAAGCGAGCGCCGCCACGGCGTAGCCCCGCCAGGGGAGCTCGAGCACGCCGTGCATCAGGAGATTCAGGTTCATCGGCAGCGCGTCACTGGCTCTTCCGGCCGCCGTCGTTCGAGTCGGGCGTGCGCCGGCCCGGACGCGTGGCGCTCGCTTCGAGGAGGAGCCCCACGGCCTGGGTGAAGAGCGGCTCCGGCACCGATTCCTCGCCCGCGAGCATCCGCTCGAGCGTCGCGGTAGAGAGGTTGAGCTTGTCGCCCAGCGCGTCGAGGCCGCCGAGGATCTTCACCGCACGGCGCAGCGCCATCATGGGTACTTCCGAATTCTTCATCGCCCATGATAACCGCTCACGGCGCGCCGTAGGCCGGCAGCGTGGTGAGGCGCGGATCGTCGAGCGGGCCGCCGACGGTGAAGTGATAGAGCGACTGGAACGCGAGATCGCGAAAACCGAAGACTTCGTGCACCGGATCGTCGAAGAAGCAGCCGATGCCGGTCGCGCGCACGCCGGCCGCTTCGGCCTCGAGATAGAGCACCTGCCCGATCGCGCCCGCCTCCCAGAAGAGGCGCCGGTAGAACGACGGCCCGTGCGCGGCGAGGCTCGCCTGGTACTCCGCGATCATGCCGAGCGAGAACGCGCCGTCGCCCGCGATGTCCTGGCGGCAGCTCACCTGCGTCGCGAGCGCGCGGGCGTCGCCGCGCTCGAGGAGAAAGAGCGGGAGGCTCGCGGGAGAGCCCCGCGGCGCCTGCCACGCAAAGTGCGCGTGCATGGCGCTCTTCAGCGTCTGCACCTTGCCGGGATCGCGCGCGAGCGCGTACAGGCCCGGCTCGATGCCTTCGACGCGATGCACGAAGAGCACGAGGTGGATCGCCGGCGCCCACGGCAGCGCGTCGCCGGCCTGCGGCATGACGCGCGCGAGCATGCGGTAGAAGCGCTCCGCGGGGATCGCGGTCTCGCCGTCGCAGGCGGTGAGGCTGCGCCGCTGGCGGATGATCTCGGCGGCGGAGGTCACGGCTTTCGCGACGCCGCCGCCACGGCGTCGATCGCTTCCCAGCGCACCGGCTCCTCGGCGCTCAGCCGGTTGGCTTTCCCGTACCAGCGCTGGGCGCCCATCTCGCGCACGACGCCGGCATCGAGGCTCGACTTTTCCGTCGCCGCACCGCCCGGCCACAGCGCCATCACGAGCTCGGCGCCTTCGCGCTCGGCGCCGTCGAAGTCCGCCTCGCGGGCGAGACCGAGGAGCGCGTCGACGGTCTCGTCCGCCGTGCCGTCCAGCACGAGCGCGGACCAGCCGAGCGTCGCCGCGGCGATGCGCAGCGCGCCGATGGCGTGGCCCACGTCGTGCTGGCAGTAGCGGAAGGCGCGCTCGCCGTATTTCCACGCCTCGCGCCAGTAAACGGACGACAGGCCCACCAACAATGTGTTCGGGTTGAAACCGCGCATCAATCGCTCGAACAACGCGGGCGGGCAGTCGGCGCGCCGCTCGAGCGCGTGCTCCCGCGGCGCATAGTGAAAAAGGCCGGGCGATTCCCCGAGCTCGGCGAGCCCGCCGATCAGCACGTAGCCTTCCGTGGGATGCAGGTTGCCGCTCGACGGATTCGCGCGCAGCGCCCAGCGCGTGCCGCCGGCCTGCTTCCACGCCGAAAGCGCGAGCGAGTATTCGAAGAGGCGCGAGAGCGCGCGCAGCGTGAGCGGCACGCTCGGCACCTCGCCCGCCGCGTACAGGCTCTCGTAGGCGGGCGAGCGCGGCTCATCCTCGGCGCCGAGGATCGGCAGCCGCACGAGCGGCGCTCCCGCATAGCGGCGGAAGGGATCGGGCTGGTTCGCCCAGTCGAGCTCGCCCGGCCCGGGCGCGAAGCGGTGGAACCGATGCTTGGTGCGCTCGTGGTAGCGCAGCACCGCTTCGAGGGCGGCGGCTTTTTCCATCGCGCTCAGCCGCCGGTGCGGGCGGAGAGCTCGTGCACCACGACGCCTTCCATCGGGTCGACCGGTGCACGCCACGGCGCGGCGGCGATCATGCGCCGCGCATCGTCGAGCCCGGCCTGCCAGCGCGCGCCGATGCCGGCCGAGCTGAAATCGATGTCCTTCCAGTAGTCCTCGCTCGCGAGCGCCGGCGCGAGGAGGCGCACCACGTGCATGGTGGTGCTGCAGCCCCAGGTGTCGAGCTTCTGCACGTGGGCCGACGCGCGCTCTTCCGGGCTGACGTAGCTCGCCAGCTCGCGGATCACGCGCCGCAGGTGGTGGATCTGCTTCTGGCGCGCGATCTGGCTGTCGGCGCGGCTCGCGTACTGGATGTCCTTCTGCCGGCCCATCACCTGCCAGATCGACTCGGGCTCGTGGCCGGTCGGCTGCCAGACGTTGACCGCGAAGATGAGCGAGTCGCGCCGCGGATCGTCGTTGAACACCACCTCGATCGGCGTGTTCGAGTAGATGCCGCCATCCCAGTAGGCCTCGCCGCCGATGCGCACCGCCGGGAACCATGGCGGCAGCGCGCCCGAAGCCATCACGTGATCGAGCGCGAGCTCCATCGTGCCGCTGTCGAAATAGTGCATCTCGCCCCGGGTGACGTTGACCGCGCCGATCGTGAGCCGCGGCTTCCTCTGCCCGAGGACTGCGAGATCGACGAGCTCGCCCAGCGTCTCGCGCAGCGGCTCGGTGCTGTAGTAGGAAGCGAGATCGACGCCGACCGGCGCGCTCACGCCGCCCCAGCTCGGCAGGCGCGGCGCGAAGAACCCCGGCACGCCGCGCGTCAGCGTCGAGAGGTGCTCGAGCGCCTCGCCCATTCCCGGCCAGAGGGCCGGCGCGAAGAGCGGCGAGTCCTGCACGATGCGGCGCCAGAATTCGCGCAGCCGCGGCAGGCGCTCGCCGGGCGGGTTGGCGGCGATGATCGCGCCGTTGATCGCGCCGATCGAGGTGCCGATCACCCAGTCGGGCTCGAGGCCTGCCTCGTGCAGCGCCTCGAAGACGCCGCCCTGGTAGGCGCCGAGCGCGCCGCCGCCCTGCAGCACCAGCACCGTCTGGCCGTAGCTCTTCATCACTCCGCGGTCCAGCCGCCGTCGATCGAGAGCATCGCCCCGGTGATCGAGGCGGCGCCGTCGGTGCAGAGGAACGCGGCGAGGTCGGCGACCTGCTCGACCTTCACGAACTGCTTCGTCGGCTGCGCGGCGAGGATCACGTCGCGCACCACCTGCTCCTCCGTGATGCCGCGTGCCTTGGCCTGGTCGGGAATCTGCTTCTCGACGAGCGGCGTGCGCACATAGCCCGGGCAGATCGCGTTGGCGGTGATGCCCTGCTGGGCGACTTCCAGCGCCACCGTCTTGGTGAAGCCGGCGAGACCGTGCTTCGCGGCGACATAGGCGGACTTGAACGGGCTCGCCACCAGCGCGTGCGCCGAGGCGATGTTGACGATGCGCCCCCAGCGCCGCTTCTTCATCGCCGGCAGCACCGCGTGCGTGGTGTGAAACGCGGACGAGAGATTGATCGCGATGATCGCGTCCCACTTGTCGAGCGGGAACTCGTCGACCGGCGCGACATGCTGCACGCCGGCGTTATTCACCAGCACGTCCACCGCGCCGAACTCCGCGATCGCCTTCTGCACCATCGCGGCGATGGTCTGCGGCTTCGTCATGTCGGCGCCGTCGTAGATGACGCGCACGCGGTGCTTGGCGGCCATCCCGGTGCGCAGCGCCTCGATCGCCGCCGCCTCGCCGAAGCCGTTCAGCACGATATTCGCGCCCTCGGCCGCGAGGCGCGTTGCGATGCCGAGCCCGATCCCCGACGTCGAGCCGGTGACGAGCGCGGTCTTTCCTTGGAGCATGGGAGTACCTCGGGAAAAAGCGATTATTGTCGCGCCCTTCACGGGGCTGCTGTTCGCTACCGCACCCTGTCTACCGGCGGCCGAACTGCTCGTGCAGGCGCCGCACGGCCTCGGGCTCGCCCCGCACGCGGAGGAACGCGCCATCGTTGTCGGTGCGCTCCTCGAGCACCGTGCAGGTGTCGAAGATCTGCCCGCGCTCCTTCTGCGCCGACCATGGCAGGAAGAGCTCGGCCTCGACCAGGCTCTTCTCGAAGAAGGCGCGGATCGCCTCGCGCAGCCTTGCGATGTCGCCTTCCCGTTTCGCGCTCATCACCATGCAGTCGGGGTACTTGGCCAATAGCGCTGCCTGCATTTCCACTTCATTCCCGCCCTTGTCGATCTTGTTGAAGACGAGGAGCCGCGGCACGCCTTGCGCGCCGATCTCGTCGAGCACTTCCTCGGTGACCGCGAGCTGCCGCTCGAAGCCGGCATCGCTCGCATCGACGACGTGGACGAGGAGCGATGCCTCGAGCGCCTCATCCAGCGTGGACTTGAACGATGCGACCAGGCCGTGCGGCAGGTTCTTGATGAAGCCGACCGTGTCGCTCACCAGCACGCGCGGCACGCCCTCGGGATGGAGCGCCCGCACCGTGGTATCGAGCGTCGCGAAAAGCTTGTCCGCCACAAGCCCCTCACTGCCCGTGAGCGCACGCATCAGGGTGGACTTGCCGGCGTTCGTGTAGCCGACGAGGGCCACGCGTGCGAGCCCCTGGCGTGCCTCGCGGCGCGCGCGCTGGGTCTTGCGCTCGAGGACCATCGCGTCGAGCTCCTTCTGCAGCTCGGCAATGCGGTCGCGGAGCTTGCGCCGGTCGAGCTCGCCGTGCGACTCGCCGCCGCTCCGGCCGCCGGTGCCGCTGCGCGCGCGGTCCTTCGGCCCGGCCTGCTTGGCCGCTTCGCGCAGGCGCGGCCCCATGTAGGAGAGTCGGGCGATCTCGACCTGCGCGCGCGCGAAGCGCGAGGCGGCGTGGCGGTGGAAGATCTCGAGGATCACCATGGTGCGGTCCATCACCTCGGCGCCCGCCTCCTTCTCGAGGTTGAACGCCTGCGAGGGCGAGATCTCGTGGTCGATGAGGATCGCCTCGACGGACTCCTGCTCGCGCAGCAGCCGCAGCTCCTCGCGCTTGCCGGTGCCGAAGTACGCCGCGCTTTCGAACCCGGCGCGCTTCTGCGTGAACTTGCCGACCACCTCGAAGCCCAGCGTCTTCGCGAGCTGGCGCAGCTCGTCGAGCGAGGCGTCGAACTCGCCGTCGCTCACGCTAGGCAACTGCACCGCCGCCACGATGGCGCGCGGACGCTTGCGTTCCTGGATCATGGGCGCAGCGTATCAGGCAAAGGCGCGGCCCACGGCACGCGCCGCTTCACTACACCGTGACGAAAACTTGCACGGCCTCGGACAAGGCCTCACGTTCCTCTTTCTCCATCGGTATCCAATGGCGGCATGGCCGCTGCCGCAACAGACACCGCGATGACCCGAACCCTCGCCCTCGCGGCCAACGCGAGCGGCGGCTCGGCCGCCCTCGCCGAGAAGCTGGGCGTTCCGATCGCAGTGCTGCAAGACTGGCTGGCCGGAGCGAGCGAACCCCCCACAGCCATGTACGTGCGCGTGCTCGACGTCCTGATCGCCGCGCCAAAGCAGTTGCCTCGCTAACTAGCCAATAAGAGCCCAGAGCAGGCACAAAGCTGCCCCGGCGATGATGACGCCGGCAGCGACGGCGTACCGGCGTCTCGTGCGGGGTGTTTCACCGGGCAGGAGGGGATTGCGGTAACGGTCAACGCCACAGGGAAGCGGCTCGCCGTCGCCGAACTCTCGGACCCTCTCCCGACTGGAATCCCTTTCGGCCACGACCCATGGTGAAGGCGACGGCCGGACGACCGCTACGGCAATGCGACGAAACGGCCCGCGGACGGGATGAACGCACGGAACGAGAGTCTGGCTAGACGCGCGCCGAGGCGAGCTTCGCGCCGTCTGACAACGCCTTCAGCTTCGCCCAGGCCACCGTCTCCGGGATCTCGGTGTTGCCGGCGGTCGAGGAGAAGCCGCAGTCGTTGCCGAACATCACGTTCCCGGCGCCCGCGGCCTTGACCCAGCGCTCCATGCGGTCGGCGACGACCTCGGGATGCTCGATCGTCACGTTGGAGTGCGTCACCGCACCGGGGATCACCTTCTTGCCCAACGGGCAGCTTGATCCTGGCGAGCACCACGCGGAACCGGGCCTGGAACGGGCCATTGTTCCGTCTACGCATCGCCCTTTAGGACGTGTGGGCGCCTTATTTCTTGCTTGCCGGCCTTTCAGCTTGACTTGCTGCCGGAGGTGCGGGGTCGCCCACCTTGAGAACCTTGATGTTGTAGACCTCAGTTATGAAGAGATAAAAGAACCCGAATGAGAAGAGCAGGACGATCAAACCAATTATCGGGGAACGGATCTTCAAGCCATCCCGGCTTATCTCTAGGCTCGATTCGCCGGTTTGCCCCTTTTGAAAGGCGAGCCAGGAGAGAGCAAAACCTCCTAGGACGAGCAGGATAACAAGCCACACGATCAATTGACCGTAGAAGCCTTGTTGAGAGAGCGCTTCAAGGTTACTCGCATCGATCTTTTCTCGGTACCGGAGTGCCTCTCTATATTCAGCTTCGCGCAGTTCCATAAGCTTCGTCGGATACTCGTATTGCGCGATGTTGTACTTGGCAATCGCTTCCTGATATGCACTGGGCTTTGACGGCTCCTCAGCATGCGAGGCGCTCTCCCATTGACTCAATCCAACAACAAGGAGCAGCGCGAACAAGGTCTTAATGGACGCACTCATTTCGACCTCGTCTTAGGTACGCAATAGCCCTGAGGACCTAGTTCGAATCCAGGCGGGCACTGCGTAGGGTTAGGGGTCGGTATAGGCCAAGGCGGAGTGTTTGGTGGATCGATATAGATGCGGCCACTCGCCGGATCAAAAATCTGGGCGCAATCGGGACATGCATCCTTCACAGCCTTCGAAATCTTTTCGCGTTGCGCTATGTTGCCCTCGGAGGAGCCGCCTTGATGCACATCGCGTTCGAGCTGTGCGAGCGCGGGAGCAGCCGCTAGGATGAGCGAGAGAGTGGCGGCGGAGATCAATGCTCGCGTCATATATGATCTCCGAATGGTCTACTGTAACTTGAACGACCAGCCTGCCTCAAAAATCTTGTCGCTCTGGCGATCAAACGGCAGTTTTCCTGAGCTGTAGGCGATATAGAAGTCATTTTTGAGCCCCAGCCTCACCGTCCCCAAATAGTGGTTATCGAGACCGGCAGCCGAAATAGCTGCCGGCGGAGAGATCTCCTTGAAGTAACGGTAGTTGAGTTCGATGCCGTTGACCTGGGAAAAGTTTAGTGGATACATGAAGAGCGCTTCTACGTCCCAACGGTTGTAGCTCGGCGGATTTTCGGTACCGAGGGCCGCTTTCCTCTGCTTATCATTGGTGGGGTCTACCTTTCCAATGTGGCCGTGGAGAGCGATGAAGTCGTTTTTCTTTGGGTCCACGAAACCGTACTTCGCCCATGTCGCTCGAACGCCGACCTCACTTTGCTTATTGTCAAGACTTTGGTCGGTCTCGTACTTACCGAAAAGACCCGTAGAGAAAGCGCCGGCTTGAGAGTCGTAAACAAATCGTCCGTCAACCTGAGCTTCTAGAAAGTTCTTGGGATTTCGATCCTTGTTTGCAGTCGCAGTCCCGGACAGCTTGTAGCCCAGCGAAATATTGCTGATGGGAGCAGCAGGATTCGGCGTGTCGTTGCCACTATCACCACCGACCGCCGAGAGCTTTTTTGAATCGTTGTAAGCCCACTGAATGCCCAGAGTCGCGCCGGTTGAGTTCTTGCCCTCGAGAATTACAGGTTCGATCGATTTCCTTTCGACCTGGTTCTTTTTTTCGGATTGACTAAGCGCGGGAGACGCAAATAGGCTGGCCGCGACGAAACCAACGAAGCTCTTGGCGATCACTTCTCAGGCCTCGTCCGGAAACTTGATATTGTCATCGACGACCTCCGCGAGATCCTTGATCGTCTTGTCCTTATCCTGAAATACCGCAGCAATGCTTTCTATGATGTCGGCCGATGTTCTTTGTGGGTTCTCTTTCTTAACTGTGTAGACCTTCATTAGAAGCGTGAGAAAGCGTCTGCCGATCTGCAGGCCGAGCAGCTCGATGATGTCTGGATTCGTCGTCGTCCTTGGGTAGTAGCGAAGCGAACCCATCTTTACGTTCGCGGCCTTGTTGAACGGAATATCTACATCCTCGAATTGATCGAGGAAATTCGACCCCTCAAGAACCTTGTAAGTCCCGACGCATGCCATGTTCTCGCGCCATTCATACGCCATGGGCGCGTCGCTCCATAAAGGGATCTGCGATCGAGAGAATCGTTGATGTAAACAAAGCCAAAAAAGCGGCCACGACCTTGCCTGGCTCTGTATTCAAGTAAGGTGAGTCAGGTACGGCAAGTGCCCAGACGAAAAAGGCGACGGTGCTCGCCGCCAATTTCCAGGACGGCCAGTCTTGCGCCCGTGGCCATGTAGGCATTCCAGCGCTCGCGCGTTTGGCTGCCATGATCAAAACAAAGAGCCCAGGCGATAGAACGACCACGAAGAACCAAAAGATTGCCTTGTTGGAAACCTTCAGTGCTTCATGGAAAGCCGGGCCAGCCGCTACAGCCGCCAAATACAGTGTCACCAGCTCTCCTGGAATAAATTTGGCGAGCGCATCGAGAAAGTTCGAAGTCTTGTTGGTCGGCTTTGGGTCTGCAATGGCCAGCGGTTGCAAGTCGTCCTGCAAAGCCTGCAATTGAGGAGCATCCAAGTGGTATTTCGACGCAATCGCATGGGCGTGCTCGAGGATCACTGGCTTCATCCGCTGGGCAAGAAATTGCGGCTCACGTACTGCAATGGCTTCGTCGACAAGCGACGTCAGACTCATATTCCCTCCCCTTTTTTGCTTGGCCGACGAGAAAAGGTACGTGACTAATCTGAGCGCTTCAAGCGATGCGTCGCTGAGTCTTTCCTGAATTCGGCGCGCGTTCTTATCGAGTCATCCAACGCTCTATTCGAAGAGTCGGACGAAAGAGCAAATCAAATGGGAGCTTTTCAAGACTCAGCGACTAGGGCGCGGATGCTCGCGCTTCGCCCCGGCTACCGCTCTCAGGAATCTCGGTTCCGGCGAAGCCGATTTCGCTAAGGTGCGTTACGTGCGCGACGAAGCGAGCTTCGCGCCGTCTGACAACGCCTTCAGCTTCGCCCAGGCCACGCTCTCCGGGATCTCCGTGTTGCCGGCGGTCGAGGAGAAGCCGCAGTCGTTGCCGAACATGACGTTCCCGGCGCCCGCGGCCTTGACCCAGCGCTCCATGCGGTCGGCGACGACCTCGGGATGCTCGATCGTCACGTTGGAGTGCGTCACCGCGCCGGGGATCACCTTCTTCCCGGCGGGCAGCTTGATGCCTGCGAGCACGCGCCACTCGTGGTCGTGGCGCGGATTGGCCGCCTCGAAGGAATAGGCGCCGGCGTTGATGCTGAAGAGGAGGTCGAGCACGTCGTCGAGCTGCAGGTCCGAGACGCGCGGGCCGAAGTTCACGCCATAGCACGTGTGGTAGCGGATGCGCTCCGCCGGCAGCCCGCGCAGCGCGTGGTTGATGTGCGCGATGCGCCCCTGCATCCATTTGCGGTACTGCGCGAGATCCATCTGCTTGAACGAATCCCACTCGCTCACCATGCGCGGATCGTCGATCTGTAGATAAAGGCCGGCGTCGAGGATCGCCTTGTACTCCTCGCGCATCTGCTCGCCGAAGGCCTCGAAATATTCTTCCTCCGTGCGGTAATGCTCGTTGCCCATGAAAGGCAGCGGCGAGGCCGACGGCATGAAGCCCTCCTTCGCGCCCGCCTCCGCCATGGCGCGCTTGAGGTTCGCGATGTCACGCTCGATGAACTTTCGCCCGATGTACTTCACCGGAGCCACGCATGAGCGCGGCGCGACACGGATCGTGTTCTCGAACGGGCTGTGCTTGGTGAAGCCCTGGTAGTAGTCGGGGAACTGGGTCGCGTCGCGGCCGTCGAGGTCCATCGGCCCGACGATGCGCCCCTGCTGCTTCGGCTCGCGCGGCGCAAATCCGTCCATCCGCTCCGCGAGATAGGCGAAGAAAGAGGGCTTGCTCATCTCGCCGTCGGTGACGATGTCGATGCCGGCCGCGACCTGCTTCTTCACGATGTCGCCGACCGTGCGGGCGAGCATCGCCTCGTCCATCGGCTTTCCCGTCGTGAAGTGCTCGCGCACGGCCTGGAGGATCTGCGGCGGCCGCGGCAGGCTGCCGGTGTGCGTGGTG
>DASQGW010000017.1:0-1994 GCA_035632415.1 Burkholderiales bacterium
TCGGCCTGCGGCTGGTTGCCGCCGATGATGAACATCAGCAGATGTTCCTTTCCCGGCTCGTCGTACGTCACGTTCATGAAGCGCCGCGCCACGCCCACCGGGAAGGAGATGACGTCGTAGGGATTCAGATCGACGTACTCCATCGCGTCGCCTTCGTTCCACTCGCAGCGCCAGCGGCCGGTCATCGCGATGAAGGTCTCGTTCGTGTCGTGGTTGTGCATCAGCGGGCCCTTGCCGGGTTTCGCCTTGCAGTAGCCGAGGTTGAAGCCTTCGGCGATCGAGATCGCCGGCATCTGCGAAGCATCCGCACCGACCGGTGACGTAGTCGCTGCGTTGTCGCTCATCGGCGGCTGGAAGCCGATCACCGCATAAAGCTTGCGCCGGCACTCGGGCAGCGGGCTGTCGGGCAGGCCGCCGTCCGAGCCCTTGAGTTTCTTGAAGCGCGCGACACGCTGCATCATCTCGTCGCGCGACCAGTTGCGGATGTCTCTCCAGTCGCTCATCGCTTCACCCCGCTCAGCCTCTCGAGCACTGCGCATACGGCGGCCGTGTCGGCCTTGCCGAAGCCCTGCGCCATCGCCGCGTTGTAGATCACGGCCGAGGCGTTGAAGAGCGGCGTCGCCACGCCGTGCCTGGCGGCGAATTCGCCGATGATCTTCATGTCCTTCTGGAACAGGCCGACGCTGATCGTCGCGTCGTCATATCTTCCCTCGACCATCTGCGGCCCGCGCACCTGGAACATGCGCGAGGCTCCCGCGCTGTTCGCCATCACGTCGTAGATCGTCTTCGGATCGAGCCCGGCCTTCATGCCGAGCGCGAAGGCCTCCGCGGTCGACACGTTGTGGATCGCGACCAGCAGGTTGGCGACGAATTTCATGCGGCTGCCGTTGCCGAACTCGCCGAGGAAGTAGTGCGCCCGGGAAAATCCCGGCAGGAAAGGCTCCGTCTTGCGGAAGGCGGCCTCGTCGCCGCTCGCGAATACCACGAGGTCCTTCACGCGCGCCTGCGCCCCGGTGCCCGAGAGCGGGCAATCGAGGAGCACGATGCCCTTCTTGCCGAGCGTTTCGCGCGCGCGCTCCTTGTCCTCGATCGGCAGCGTGCTCGTCTCCATGACGACGCGCCCTTTGCCGTGCAATTCCTCGGCGACCGCCTGCAGTGCATCGCTGCTCGGCAGCGACGTGATGAGCACCTCGGCGAGCTGCGCAGTCGTCGCAACCGACGTGGCAGGCTGGCCGCCGGCGGTTTTCAGCGCCTCGCGCTGCGCCGCGACCACGTCGTAGCCGTGGACCTTGAAGCCGTGCTTGATGAGATTGGCGGCCATCGCCGAGCCCATGGTGCCCAGGCCGATGACGCCGATCGCCTTGTCCGTTGCCGACCCCCTGACAAGGGGGTCGGGAGCCGCAGGCGACCGGGGGGTTTTGGTTTTCATTTAAACGCCCCGCTCGCGAAGCTCGCTTCCCCCCTTGTCAGGGGGGCAAAAGGAAGAAGCGCGCTCACTTTTTCTTCTTGGCTTTCTTCTTCGTCGAAGACCGTTTCTTTGAAGAACCCAAAGGCGCTGCGCTGACCAGCACGAAGGCCACGATCGCCGGCTCGTTGCCGCGCACGCTCCAGGAATGGTTGGTGCCGCGTTGCACCAGGATGTCGCCGGCCTTGAGCAGCGTCTCGCCTTTCTCCATCACGGCGTGGATCTCGCCCTTGAGCACGATCGCGTAATCCACGGTGCTCGTCTTGTGCATCATCGGATCGGCCGAGTGCTTGTCGGGGGCGTGCGCGGCGCCGATCGACTTGAACGCCTCGCGGCTGTCGGCACGGTTGCGCCAGTGCGAATCCGGCGGGAACTCGACGACGCGCAGGATGGTGCCATTCTTCGGCGGCTCGAGCCGCACCGGGCGGGCGGCGGCATCGGCGTGCCCGTTGTTGTCGGCGGGGGCGCCGGCCGTCTCCCACAGATCGGTGAGCGCGAGGCCCGGCATCGACGCCATCTCCTTGATGTT
>DASQGW010000018.1:0-11109 GCA_035632415.1 Burkholderiales bacterium
GGCGGCGCAGCCGCCGCGGTCGCTCAACGCCAGGCCGCAGTGCAGGCTGCAGCCGCCACCGCGCAATCCGCCGGCATTGCCGACAAGGACGCCGGACCGAAGATCGCACCACCGCCGCCGGCGGCCGCTCCCGCCGCTGCGCCCGCACCGGCTGCTGCAGCGCCTGCTCCCGCGGCCCCGAAGCCCGGCGGCCAGCCGCTCGGCGCGATTCAGCTCCTTTCGGGCGGCAATGCCGGCAAGGAGCTCGAGCTCACGAAGCCGCTCACCACGCTCGGCAAGCCCGGCGTGCAGGTCGCCGTGCTCACACGCCGCCCGCAGGGCTACTTCATCACGCACGTCGAGGGCGCGAAGCGCCCGACGGTCAATGGTCAGGAAATCGGCGCCGCGCCCCATTCCCTGAAGGACCACGACGTCATCGAGCTGGCCGGCATCAAGATGGAATTCTTCCTCAAGGCGTGAAGTCGCAACTGCAGGCCTGAGAGGGCCTTTCTGAAGCAGCACCTCGTAAGGATCGTCCTCGGCCTTGCGATCGTGCTCTTCTTCGTAGGGGACGCGCTGCGCACCGAGCGCATCGGCTTCGTCACCCAGCTGGACAACATCATGTACGACGCGCGCCTCGCGATGACGATGCCGCGCGCGCGCGACAAGCGCATAGTCATCCTCGACATCGACGAGAAAAGCCTGGGTGAAGTCGGCCGCTGGCCCTGGAGCCGGCACCTCATGGCGCAGCTCCTCGACAAGCTCTTCGAGCGCCACGGCGTGCAGCTCGTCGCGTTCGACGTGGTCTGGGCGGAGCGCGATCCGAGCTCGGGCATCGATGTCCTCGACCGGCTGGGGCAAGGCGAGCTGAAGGACGTCGCCCAGTTCCGGTCCGCGTATGCCGCGCTGCGGCCCAGCCTCGACTTCGATGGCCGCTTCGCAGCCGCGATGAAGGGAAGGCCGGTCGTCCTCGGCTATTACTTCAACAGCGAGGATCGCGCTGTGCGGGTGAATGCGTTGCCGAAGCCCGTGCTGCCGAAGGGAGCCTTCAAGGGAAGCAACGCCGAGTTCCACGAGTGGAAGGGGTACACGGGCAATCTGCCCGCTTACGTGCAAAGCGCGGCCGCGGCCGGGCATATCAACCCGTTCCTCGACGGCGATGGCGTGCTGCGCCGGGTGCCGCTGCTCGTCGAGTTCAACGGCGAGTATTACGAGGCGTTGTCGCTCGCGGTGTTCCGCACGCTGACGGCGAAGACGCTCGGCGGCATGCAGCCGGTGAAGCCGGGCTTCAGGGATCGCGAGCTCGAATCGTTGCGCGTCGGTCCGTTCGAAATCCCGGTGGACGACAACGGCGCCGCCCTCATTCCCTACCGCAATGGAAGACCGAGCTTCCGGTACGTGCCGATTGTCGACGTGCTGAAGGACCGGGTCCCGGCCGGCAGCCTCAAGGACAAGATCGTGCTCGTCGGCGCAACCGCCTCCGCGCTCGAGGACCTGCGCTCGACGCCGGTCAGCAACGTCCTGCCCGGCGTCGAGGTGCACGCCGACATGATCGCCGGCATGCTCGACCAGGACTTCAAGCGGCGGCCCTGGTTCACCTACGGCGCCGAGGCGACCCTGCTACTGGTCGGCGGCGCCGCGCTTGCCGTGCTTATCCCACTCCTGAGTGCGCTCTGGGCAACCGTCGCGGTTCTCGTGGGCGCCGCAGCGATCTTGGGCTTGAACGTCGCCATGTGGCAAATCAACGATTTCGTCCTTCCGCTGGCGAGTTCGCTGCTCATGATCATCGCGCTTTACACGATGAATATGGCTTACGGGTATTTCTATCAGTCAGCCCGGGCTCGGCAGATCATCAGCCTTTTTGGAGCCTATGCGCCGCCCGAGCACGTCGCTCAAATGACGCGTAATCCCGGCACGTACAACATGCAGCCGAAGACGGCCGAACTGACGATTCTCTTCTCGGACATCCGAGGGTTCACGAAGATTTCAGAAGGCCTGAGCCCAGAAGCGCTGCGCGAGTACATCAACGACTACCTGACCGAGATGAGCACCATCATCCGCAGCGGCCATCAGGGCACTCTCGACAAGTACATCGGCGACGCCATCATGGCGTTCTGGGGCGCGCCGATGAGCGATCCGCAGCACGCGCGCAATGCTGTCCTCGCGGCGCTCGACATGCAAAAGACCTGCAGCGCGCTCAGCGAGCGATTTCAGGCCCGGGGCTGGCCGGCGCTGACGATCGGCGTAGGCGTCAATTCCGGCACGGTACGGGTGGGCGACATGGGCTCGCAGCTGCGCCGTGCCTACACCGCCATGGGCGACGCCGTCAATGTGGCGTCGCGGCTCGAGGGCCGCACCAAGCACTACGGAGTCGGCATCCTCGTCGGCGAGTCCACCCGCCGGCAGGTCGAGGATGTCGCCTTCCGCGAGATCGACCGGATCAAGGTCAAGGGCAAGGACGAGGCGATAACCGTCTATCAGCCGCTCGGCATGGCCGCGGCTCTGGATAGCGCCTTGCAGGAAGAATTACGCATCTGGAACCAAGCTTTACTTGCATATCGTTGCCGGAATTGGGACGTGGCCGAGGCGAGCCTGATTAATTTGCAACATCTTGCGCCAAGCTGCATCCTCTACCGCGTGTATACCGAACAAATCCAGCGCGCGCGCGCGGCGTCGATGACCGCCGATTGGGAGCCGGTCACCGTGTTCGACGAGAAATAGGCGCACGGTGCGCTTGCGCGTGCTCGGCTGTTCGGGCGGAATCGGCGGGCGGCATCTGCGCACCACCTCGTTCCTGCTCGACAGCGACATCCTGATCGACGCCGGCACGGGCGTCGGCGATCTCACGCTCGCCGAGCTTTCCCAGATCGACTACATCTTCATCACCCACTCGCACCTCGACCACGTCACTTCGATCCCGTTTCTCGTCGACACGGTGGGCGCCATGCGCTCGAAGCCGCTGGTGGTCTGCGCCACCCGCGCCACGATCGAGATCATGAAGAACCATCTCTTCAACTGGGCCATCTGGCCCGACTTCAGCGAGATCCCCTCGGCGGAGGCGCCGTTCCTGCGCTACGAGGAAGTGACCGTCGGCGAGAGCGTGCAACTGGGCGGGCGGCGCATCACGCCCCTGCCGGCGCGGCATACGGTGCCGGCGGTCGGCTACCACCTCGACAGCGGGACCGCGAGCCTGGTTTTCACGGGCGACACCGGACCGAACGATGCGCTTTGGCGCGAGGTGAACCGCATCGCCAACCTGAAGTTCCTGATCATCGAGACCGCGTTCTCGAACAAGGAGCGCCAGCTCGCCGAGATCTCGCGCCATCTCTGCCCGGCTACGCTCGCCGACGAGCTGGCCAAGCTCGAGCGCGACGCCGAGATCTACATCACGCACATGAAGCCGGGCGAGATCGAGCCTACGATGCTGGAGATCGAGGAGTGCGCGGGCAAGTTCCGCCCGCAGATGCTGCAGAACAACCTGGTCCTGGAGTTCTGATGCTGCGAACGCATGCCACCGCCGAGGAGCTCGGCGCGCTGGCGCCGCTTGCAGGACTTTCGCGCGACCGCCTGGCCGAGCTCGCCGACATCGCCGTAGTCGAGCGCGCGCCGCGCGGCTCCGATCCCTTGCGCGGCCGCGAGGCTGGCCGGTCGCTGTTCCTCCTGCAGGGGGAGCTCCTGCTCGCGTTCGAAGGTGGCGGCGGCGTTCTCATCGTCGGCGGCACGGGTGAGGGCTGCCACGCCGTCAACCGGCGCCGAGAGCCTCTGGTGCGCTCCAAGGCGGTGACCGATGTCGACCTGCTCGCGCTCGACGACGACATGCTCGACACCCTCGCCACATGGGACCAGGCCGTGCGCGGCGATGCACGCTTCGTGAGCGGCGCCTTTGCGCTCTCCAGCCTGAAAAGCGGCGCGCTCGCGCAGCTGCCTGTGGCGCACGTCGAGGAGCTGCTCAAGCGCTTCGAGCACCTGCCGATCAAGCGCGGTGAAGTGGTGATCCAGGAAGGGGAGGAGGGCGACTATTACTACCTCGTCGGCTCGGGCCGGCTGCAGGTCGAGCGATTGGTGGGCGGCGCAAAAGTGGTGCTGGCCGAGCTGAAGAGCGGCGATACCTTTGGCGAGGAAGCGCTCGTCTCCGAGGCCAAGCGCAATGCCACCGTCACGGCGCTCAGCGATGGCGAGCTGCTGCGCGTGAAGCGCGCCGACTTTAACGAACTCTTGCGCGAGCCGCTGCTGCGCCGCCTCTCGTTCCGCGAAGCAGTGCAGAAGGTCGGCGCCGGCGCGCTCTGGCTCGACGTGCGCTATCCCTCGGAATATCAGTACGACAAGCTGCCCGGAGCGATCAACGTGCCGCTCGCGGAAGTGCGCAACATGTTCTCGGTGCTCGATCGCTCGCGCGAGTACGTCGTGTACTGCCAGAGCGGCCGGCGCAGCGCCGCCGCGGCCTTTCTCTTTGCGCAGCGCGGCTTTCGGGTCTGGTTGCTCGAGGGCGGCCTTAAGCAAGCCGCCGAACGGCGTCCATAGAGCCTCCGGCGGGGGAAAAAGCCTTGGTAAATCAGGGCATATGAAGCTATGATGCCGGTCGAACGAGGAGCGGATCCCGGGGTCCGTAAGCACAGCCAGGGAGGTTCGAAATGAGCGCAGTTCTGAATCAGCCGACGGCGGCGCACACCGACGTTAACGCGCGCCTGGCGTTCCAGAAGCAGCTCCAGGGCGTCACGAACAAGGTCCACGCCACCAACAACATCGACGAGATCATGTTGGAGGTGAGCGCGGATATCTGCCAGCTCTTCAACGCCGATCGCCTGACGATCTATTCGGTGAGCGAGGACAAGCAGTCCATCGTCTCGAAGGTCAAGACCGGCCTCAACTCCTTCAAGGACCTGAAGCTGCCGATCGCCGAGCACTCCCTTGCCGGCTACGTCGCCTTCGCCAAGAAGGCCATCAACATCAAGGACTGCTACGACGACGCGGAGCTGCGCGCCATCAACCCGAACCTGCGCTTCCTGCAGGAAGTGGACAAGCGCACCGGCTATCGCACCAAGCAGCAGCTCGTCGCGCCAATCCTCGAGCAGGGATCGAACGAGCTGATCGGCGTCATCCAGATCATCAACAACAAGGCCGGCGTGCCCTTCGGCGCGCTCGCCGAGGAAGGCGTGGCCGAGCTCTCGCAGACGATCGGCATCGCCTTCAAGCAGCGCTCGAAGCCGCAGCTCGCCAAGACCAAGTACGACTACCTGATCGCGGACGCGGTGCTCTCCGCGGGCGAGTTCGAGCTCGCGGCGCGCCAGGCGCGCAAGAAGGCGATCGACATCGAGCAGGTGCTGACCGACGAATTCCAGGTGAAGGTGCCGGCGATCGGCGCCGCGCTCTCGAAGTTCTTCGGCGTGCCCTACGAGCCATTCAAGTCCGACCGCGTGAAGCCGGCCGATCTCCTGAAGAACCTGAAGCGCGAATACGTCGAAGGAAACCAGTGGGTGCCGATCGACGATACGAAGGAAGGGCTGGTCGTGCTTTGCCTCGACCCCGAGCGCATCCGTTCCTCGCGTATCGCTTCGAACGTCTTTCCGAAGGCCCGCATCATCTATCGCGTCACCACCCAGAAGGACTGGAAGGAGACGCTGAACCAGCTCTATGGCCAGGAAGGCGCGACCGGGGCGGATCTCGGCAACGTGGAAGACCTGCTCTCGGGCATGGAGGACGAATCCACGGAAGCCATCGGCGATGGCGGGGCGACCGACGAGGCTTCCGCGGCCGCCGACAACGAGCTCGTCAAGCTCGTCAACAAGATCATCGTCGATGCGTATAACCAGAACGCGTCGGACATCCACATCGAGCCCTACCCGGGCAAGGCGAAGACGGAAATCCGCTTCAGGAAGGACGGCTCGCTCGGTCCCTACATCGAGATCCCGGCGAGCTACCGCGCGGCAATCGTGGCGCGCATCAAGATCATGTGCGACCTCGATATCTCCGAGAAGCGCAAGCCGCAGGACGGAAAAATCAAATTCAAGAAATTCGGCCCGCTCGA
Organism: Burkholderiales bacterium; assembly: GCA_035632415.1. Classification (GTDB taxonomy): domain Bacteria; phylum Pseudomonadota; class Gammaproteobacteria; order Burkholderiales; family SG8-39; genus SCGC-AG-212-J23. The sequence goes on from DASQGW010000018.1 coordinate 6,005, forward strand.
CATCGAGCTGCGCGTGGCGACGATTCCGACCGCAGGGGGCGTCGAGGACATCGTCATGCGGATTCTCGCCGCGGGCGAGCCGATCCCGCTCGAGAAGATGGGCTTCACGCCGTTCAACCTGGAGAAGCTGCAGAGCACGGTCACCAAGCCCTACGGCCTGTTCTTCGTCTGCGGTCCCACCGGCTCCGGAAAGACGACGACGCTCCATTCGGTGCTCAAGTTCCTCAACACCCCGGACACCAAGATCTGGACCGCAGAGGACCCGGTCGAGATCACGCAGAAGGGACTGCGCCAGGTGCAGGTGAACAAGAAGGCCGGCCTCGACTTCGCCGCGGTCATGAAAGCGTTCCTGCGCGCCGACCCGGACATCATCATGGTCGGCGAGATGCGCGACAAGGAGACCACCGGCACCGGCATCGAGGCCTCGCTCACCGGCCACCTGGTGTTCGCGACGCTCCACACCAACTCGGCGCCGGAGTCGATCACGCGGCTCCTCGACATGGGCATGGACCCCTTCAACTTCTCCGACGCGCTGCTCGGCATCCTGGCGCAGCGCCTGGCGAAGCGCATGTGCTCGTGCAAGCAGGGCTACACGCCGGAGCCCGCCGAGCTCACCGCGTTCCTGCGCGAGTATTGCGAAGAGCTGATGGCGACGCCGAAGTTCAAGGCGGACCCGAAGGGCTCCATGGAGGCGGTCTACAAGGAGTGGATCAAGAACTACGGCAACGACAAGGGCCAGCTCACGTTCTACAAGCCGGTGGGCTGCGACAAGTGCGGCGGCTCGGGCTTCAAGGGCCGCTGCGGCCTGCACGAGCTCCTGATCGCCACCGACAAGCTGAAGAAACTGATCCAGGAGCACGCGCGCGTCGCCGAAATGCTGGCGCAATGCCTGGACGACGGCATGCGCACCCTCAAGCAGGACGGCATGGAGAAGTGCCTCACCGGCATCACGCACATGAAGGAAGTACGCGCCGTCTGCGTCAAGTAGCAGCGTGAGCGCGTCGGTCGACACCACGCAGGGCCTGCGCTTCCCGACGGGAGCGCTGCTCACCGCTGCCGACGACCTCGTCCAGCGCCTCGACCAGCTGAACGCGATCGGCGCCTCGCTCTCGGCCGAGCGCGACATCAACCGGCTGCTCGAGGCCATCCTCACCGCGGCGAAGACTATTACCCGGGCCGACGGCGGCACGCTCTACCGCGTCACGGAGGAGAAGAGCCTGCGCTTCGAGATCGTGCGCACGAGCTCGCTCAAGTTCTACCTCGGCGGCACCACCGGCAACCCGATTCCCTTCTATCCGGTGCAGCTCTACAAGGATGGCAAGCCCAACCACGCCAATGTCTCGGCTTATGTTGCGCTGACCGGGAAGACCGTCAACATCGAGGATGCCTACACGGCCGAGGGGTTCGACTTCACCGGCACGCGCGGCTTCGATTCGAAGACCGGCTACCGGTCGAAATCCTTCCTCACGGTGCCGATGCGCAACCACGAAGGGGAAACGATCGGCGTGCTGCAGCTCATCAACGCGCAGGATCCGCTCAATGGCGAGATCGTGCCGTTCTCCTCTTCCGATCAGCGGCTGGCGGAATCGCTCGCGTCGCAGGCGGCCGTCGCGCTCACCAACCGGATGCTGATCAACCAGCTCGAGACCCTCTTCGAGTCGTTCATCAGCCTGATCAACGGCGCGATCGACGAGAAGTCGCCCTATACCGGAGGCCACTGCCAGCGGGTTCCCGTGCTCACCATGCTCCTCGCGGAGGCGGTGAACGAGACCAAGGCCGGGCCGCTCGCCGACTTCGATATGAGCGACAAGGATCGCTACGAGCTCAAGATCGCCGGCCTGCTGCACGACTGCGGCAAGGTGACTACGCCGGTCCACGTCGTCGACAAGGCGACCAAGCTCGAGACCATCTTCGACCGCGTGCACCTCATCGACACGCGCTTCGAGGTGCTGAAGCGCGACCTCGAGATCGAGGCGCTGAAAGGGAGAATCAGCGAGAAGCAGCTGCGCGACGGGCTGCGCCAGATGGAGGAAGACCGGCGCTTCCTCCAGGTGTGCAACATCGGCGGCGAGCGCATGAAGGACGAGGACATCGCCCAGGTGAAGCGCATCGCCAAGTACCGCTGGCGCGACCCCTCGGGCCACGAGGCGGATTTCCTCACCGAAGACGAGGTCAAGAACCTCACGATTCGCGCCGGCACGCTCACCGAGGAAGAGCGCAAGGTGATCAATCACCACATCGTGGCTACGATCAAGATGCTCGAGGCGCTGCCCTGGCCCAAGCACCTCACCAACGTGCCGGAGTACGCGGGCGGCCACCACGAGCGCATGGACGGCAAGGGCTACCCGAAGGGGCTTACGCGGGAGCAAATGTCGGTGCAGGCGCGCTGCATGGGCATCGCCGACATCTTCGAGGCGCTCACCGCCAAGGATCGTCCCTACAAGAAGGGCAAGACGCTTTCCGAGTCGCTCGAGATTCTCGGGCGCATGAAGCTCAACCACCACGTCGATCCCGACCTCTTCGACGTCTTCGTCCGGCGCAAGGTCTATCGGCGCTACGCCGAGATGTTCCTCGACAAGGAGCAGATCGACGACGTGGACGAGTCGAAGATCCCGGGTTACGTCCCCTAGGGTCCTCCGCGACCCGCTAAGCCGATATGATCGGGGCGCTGTTACTTGATCTCGCTGCGTGGTGTGCGCTTCCGGCGGCGTTCCTCACGCTCTACGTTCGTAACTTTCTTGAGCCGGTTGATGCGGTCGTGCCGCACTTGCGCCTGGTGCTCGCGCTGTTCGTCGCCTTCGCGCTGCTGCGGCTCTTGCTGTGGCGCTTTGTGCACGAAACCGCCGGGCGCCTAGGCGCCGCGCTCGCGGGCTCCGCATTGCTCGCCGTGTTGCTCGCCTATTACGTCCTCGTCCTTGTCGGCCTACAGTTCTGGGGGCGGGTGGTTTCGTGGGATTTGATCCGAACTTACGGCGACCAGGTCCCGGACCTGGCCGACGCTTTGGGCGTGTCGTTAGCGCTGGTCGTGGCCGTGGGTGCAGCGATCTATCTTGTGCTGTTTGCCACCGTATGGCTCTATCTGCGCTACACCGATTGGACGCGCGCTGTCGCGCTCCGGCTGGCAAAGCGGCACTTCATCGCGTTGGCGCTCATGGCAACGGGCGTCTGCGCATTGGAGCTCTACCTGTTCACCACGTCACCGGCAACGCAGCAAGGCGAGCCGATCAGCCTGACCTTCTATCCGCTGGAGACGGACCTGCACGGGCACGCTGTGGACGAGCGGCACGCGGCGGCACTGGATTCGCTCGAGAACCAGGCACGCGCCGCGTACGCGCCCGGTGCGCAGCGCGAGCGTCACAATCTGGTTCTCATCATTGTCGACGGGCTGCGTCCCGATCACATGGGAATCTACGGTTATCCGCGCGACACGACACCCAACCTCGCGCGCCTCGACCGGTCGGGCAGACTGCGCAAGGCACCCGCCGTGCACGCGGTGTGCTCAAGCTCCGTTTGCGGCATCCTCGGCCTGGCAAGCTCCAGATACGTGCACCAGTTCTCCGAGCATCCGATCACCCTGCACGAAGTGCTCCGGCGCAATGGCTACCGCGTGCATGCCCTGCTGAGCGGTGATCACACGCTTTATTACGGCCTGAAGCAGGTGTACGGCCAAGTGGACAGCTACTACGATGCGGCGGACGCTCGGCGCGAACACGGCATCCAGTACATGAACGACGACGCCATCGTGCTCGATCGCCTAGCAGAGCTTCCCGACTGGGACGGCACGCCGACGATGCTGCACTTCCATCTGATGTCGGCGCACATCGTGGCGCGGCGGACCGTGACCAAGTGGACACCGGCGCTGCACTATGGCGTTTTCAACCGCGACTCAAGCCGACCGTACCCGGCCGACACGGCAATCAACTACTACGATAATGGCGTGCTGCAGGCCGATCAGACGATCAGCGCTCTGCTCGCGATACTCGAGCGCAAAGGCTACCTGCGCGACACGCTCGTCGCCCTGACCGCGGACCATGGCGAAGCGATCGGCGAGCACGGGATCGTCGGCCATACGAGGACCGTGCACGAAGAGTCGCTGCGCGTGCCGCTGGTCCTCATCTCGTACGGCTACCGGCCTGCGGCCCGCATCGACCGGCGGCGGTTCGCCTCGCAAATCGACATCGCGCCCACACTGCTTACGGAGCTCGGCATTCCGCGACCGTCAACCTGGCGCGGGACGCCGCTGCAGGAGCCCGCGACGCCCGAGTTCTCGTACTTCCAGGAACGATGGGAGATTGGCCTCTTCGACCTGCGCGAACCGGGAAAACTGTGGAAATATTGGGTCGACAACCGGACCGGCGCGCAGTATGCCTTCGATCCTCTCCGCTGATCCGCACGAGGACACGAACATCGTCGAGGGTGTCTCCGCCGAGCGTCGCCGCGATTGGCGGCTGCGCATTTTGAGCAATTCATCGCTGGGTGTGCGGCGCCGGCCCGGGGAACGCTGATCGACATCGCCATGCCCTTGTTCTCTAGGCGGGGCTGCCGTCGCACCATCGGCGCCACATTTCGCGGTACGTCTGCTCGAGGTCGCGCACGAACCGCAGTTCGTCCATGAGCGGTGACGCCGCCATGCGCTCACGCATCGAGCCGCGCAGCTCGGCCAGGAGCTGGCGCTCGCCGGCGAAGCGCACCGCGCGGCGCACGTAATCCCCGGCGCTCGAGGCGATCCAGTCGGTCAAGCCGACGTTGGCGAGCACGCTGCTCGCGCTGCGCGAAACTGAGCGGGTACCGGGCAGCGTGACGATGGGCACGCCCATCCAGAGCGTGTCGCAGCTCGTCGTGCCGCCGCTGAAGGGCAGGCTATCGAGGGCGATATCCACTTCTCCGAAAAGTCGCAGATACTCCTCGAGCGGAGCATAGGGAATACAGGTGATCCGCTCTCGCGCGACGCGCGGGCCGCTCAGATCGCGAAGCAGATCATCCTGGGCGCGGCCCCGCGCCACGCCAACTACGAGCAGCCGCGACTGCGGTACCTGGGCGAGGATCTCGGCCCAGAGGCACCGGGCCGCGCGAGAGATCTTGCCGGCCTGGTGGAAGGCGCCGAA
>DASQGW010000019.1:0-6232 GCA_035632415.1 Burkholderiales bacterium
CGCCACCATGCGACGAAGAGCGCCGTCACGATGATCAGCCCGCCCGCGGTCGCCAGCATGCGCGCATGGTAGCGGCTCGGCGGTGGAACCTATGCCCGAGATCGGGAGAGATAACGCCAGACCAGCTTTCGTCTTACCGAACCGCTCCCTTAGTAATCCCAACCCTGGTGTCGCACCGGTAGGCGATTGAGTTTGCGTCGAACAAAAACCCATCTCGGCATGAATCGAGGCAGTCCTTTGGTTTCTTGGCTAGTTCGGTGTTCGGTCGAATCGCTCGCGCACGTGGGTTTCAGCTACCCCACTTTGTTTTCATCTGCTGAACGAAGACCTGGTTTACGTTCGTTCCCAGAAAGGGCGTCCACTTAGCAATGAGGTCCGGCACTTCTACCTTAACGAGTTCGCGGTACCAGCGTGCTAGGATCTCCCTCCTTGCTGCACCGCTGGTGCGAGGCCCCCGGTGCAGGTATTCACGGGCGCTCTCGCGTGCCTGATCCAGCAGCTTCTTCTGCTGCTGCTGGCGGATCCACGGAAGCTTGGATATGGCGAATACGCGAATCGTGTCGAGGCTCATGCGCGCAGGCGCCGAGATGCGTACCCGAGCGAACCGAGGAAAAACAGCAGAGCGAACGGCGTGCGACCGGCTGGACGCCGGACGCTGAGACAAACGCTAGACCTTTACTGCTTTCGCGATCTCAATGGTGTTCTTCAGATCCTGCCTCAATGAGGCGCGCTCGGATGGCGTCAGCATTCTCGACACGAATGAGATACCGTGCCTCGCTTTCCGTGAGGCAGTCGAAGCGGTAGCCGAAGACTCCTTGCCACCAGTTTTCGATCTGTTCGTCATGTTTCTCTCTAAGAGCAGCTAGCGTCTCGCGATGCAGCGCGAGTTTGGCTGAATCAGCTCGACCGGTCAATGTCGTCGCACCCAATACATGGCCACCCCCGTGAAGGAGATAGCCGCGCAGGTTCGCAAGAGTTCCTCCCTGCCCCACGAAGTCGTCCACCATCAGGTACTCCGCGCTCGGCGTGACTGGGCCCTCGAACACTGCAGGCCGGACCATCCTCTGCCAGCCGGATGCACCCGTGTGATTGACGACGTTCGCTTGGATGATCCCGGTGTCGACATCTAATCCGAGCCTTTCCGCCAGAAGCTCGGCGAAAGCCCCCGGGATGCGGTTGTACCCTAAGTCCTCCAAAGCGTGAACAGGGACCAGCAATGGCCGCCGGCCCTCCAGCAGCGCGCGGATTGAGTCCATGGTTCCTGCGGTCGCAAGACTTGCCGCGAGACGCTTGGCGGATGGCACGTCGCCCGTCTTTGCAGCTTCATATTGAGCATGCTGCTTGACTGCGCTCTGCTCTGCGGCAAGAACAATAGACGGGAAAACACCCCAAGGGGAGCGATGGACCGGCCCGTACAGTATTACAGGCCCATCGCCACTCTGGACCAACGGGCAATTACCTCAAATGAGGAATCAGGTTCAACGCAAACCCGCGTTGATCTTGTCCAGCATCGCCGAGCCCGGGCAGAGGTCCTTCTCACCGAGCTTGTTGAAAGCCGTGGGATGGGTGTTGAGGTGGGCGTGGAGGTCTTCGGAGTCGGGTGAGAGATACAGAAGGCCGGTGAGGACCTCGCCCTTCTGCGCGGCGCGGGCGATGTGGGTGATGGCGTTCACTTTGTCGGTCGGGTCGTAGTCGCCGGAGAGCTTGCGGAGGCGGATGATGCTGCCCTCGGCGCCGGCGGGGACTTCGATGACATCGCCCTCGGCGTAGTCGGCGCCGAGCGCCTCGCGGGTGGGCCAGAAGTCGAGGCGGTTGACGGCCTCGTTGTGCTCGCGGACGTAGTCGTAGCTCTTGGTCGAGCCGGCGTGGTTGTTGAAGGCGACGCAGGGGCTGATGACATCGACGAAGGCCGCGCCCTCGTGGGCGATGGCGGCCTTGACGAGCGGGATGAGCTGCTTCTTGTCGCCGGAGAAGCTGCGCGCGACGAAGGTGGCGCCCATCAGAAGCGCAAGGGAGACCGTGTCCACCGGGGAGTCTTTGTTGGTCGCGCCCTTCTTGGCCTTGGAGCCCTTGTCGGCCGTGGCGGAGAACTGGCCCTTGGTGAGGCCGTAGACGCCGTTGTTCTCGAGGATGTAGGCCATGTTCACGCCGCGGCGCATGACGTGGGCGAACTGGCCGATGCCGATGGAGGCGGAGTCGCCGTCGCCCGAGACGCCGATGTAGATCAGCTCGCGGTTCGCGAGGTTGGCGCCGGTGAGGACGGAGGGCATGCGGCCGTGCACGGTGTTGAAGCCGTGCGACTGGCCGAGGAAGTAATCGGGAGTCTTGGAGCTGCAGCCGATGCCGGAGAGCTTGGCGACGCGGTGCGGCTGGATGGCGAGCTCGAAGAAGGCTTCGATCAGCGCCGCCGAGATCGAGTCGTGGCCGCATCCGGCGCAGAGCGTGCTGACCTTGCCCTCGTAGTCGCGGCGGGTGAAGCCGAGCTTGTTCTTCGGGAGGGTCGGGTGATGGAGCTTGGGCTTTGCGAGGTAGGTCATGCCGCCTTGTCTTTCCGGCCGTGGATCGGCCGCACGTTGAGCGCGGTGACGACCTCGGCGATCTCTTTCTGGATGAAGCGCGCGGTGATCGGCGTGCCGTCGTAGTGCAGGATCGAGATGAGGCTCGCCGGGTTGATGCCGGCGTCGTTGACGAGGAGCGTCTTCAGCTGCGCATCGCGGTTCTGCTCGATCACGAATACCTTCGAGTGCGAGGCGACGAAGTCGAACACTTCCTCGCCGAACGGGAAGCCGCGCACGCGGAGCGCGTTGACGACGATGCCCTTCTCGGCGAGCGCCTCGAGCGCCTCGTGCATCGAGGGGCTGGTCGAGCCGTAGTAGATGCAGCCGAAGCGCGCCGGGCTCTTGGCCGGCGTGAGGACGGGCTTCGGCACCAGCGTCTTCGCGGTCTCGAACTTCTTCTGCAGGCGCTGCATGTTGTACTGGTAGTCGGCGCCGGCTTCCGAATAGGTCGCGTACGGGTTCTTGCTCGTGCCGCGCGTGAAGTAGGCGCCCTTGGTGGCGTGGGTGGCGGGCAGCGTGCGGTACGGGACGCCGTCGCCGTCCACGTCCTTGTAGCGGCCGAACTCCATGCCGGCATCCAGCATCTCGGCGCTCATCAGCTTGCCGCGGTCGTACTTGCGGCTGTCGTCCCACTTGAAGGGATCGGTCAGGCGCTGGTTCATGCCGATGTCGAGGTCGGTCATGACGAAGATGGGCGTCTGCAGGCGCTCGGCGAGATCCAATGAGAGCGCGGCGAACTCGAAGCACTCGTTCGGATCCATCGGGAAGAGCATCACGTGCTTGGTGTCGCCGTGCGAGAGGTAGGCGGCCTTCACGATGTCGGATTGCTGCGTGCGCGTGGGCATGCCGGTCGAGGGGCCGCCGCGCTGGACATCGATGATCACCGCCGGGATCTCGGCGAAGTAGGCGAGGCCGATGAACTCGCTCATCAGCGAGATGCCGGGGCCGGAGGTGCTGGTGAAGGCGCGCGCGCCGTTCCAGCCGGCGCCCACCACGATGCCGATCGAGGCGAGCTCGTCTTCCGCCTGGATGATCGCGAACTTGTTCTTGCCGGTCTCCTTGTCCACCCGCATCTTCGAGCAGTAGAACTGGAACGCCTCGGCGAGGGATGAGGACGGCGTGATCGGGTACCAGGCGCACACGGTGGCGCCGCCGTAGACGCAGCCGAGCGCGGCGGCCGCGTTGCCGTCGATGAAGATCTTGTCGCCGACGTTGTAGGCGCGCTTGACCTTGAGGCCCATCGCGTCCTTGAGATGCTGGCGCGCGTAGTTGAGGCCGAGCTGGAGCGCGTTGAGGTTGGGCTTGAGGAGCTTTTCCTTGCCCTTGTACTGCTCGCCGATCAGCTCCGCGATCACCTCGGGCTCGATGCCGAGCATGCCGGCGAGCGCACCGACGTAGATGATGTTCTTGAAGAGCTGGCGCTCGCGCGCGTCGGTGTAAGTGGCATTGCATATTTCGGTCAACGGCATGCCGATTACATTTACGTCGTCGCGGAACCGCGAGGGCGGCAGCGGCTTCGTGTTGTCGTAGAAGAGGTAGCCGCCCGGCTCGACTTCCTTCACGTCCTGCGCCCAGGTCTGCGGGTTCATCGCCACCATCAGGTCCACACCGCCGCGGCGGCCGAGGTGGCCCTTCTCGGTCACCCTGACTTCATACCAAGTGGGCAGGCCCTGGATGTTCGACGGGAAGATGTTGCGCGGGCTGACCGGGATGCCCATGCGCAGGAACGATTTCGCGAAGAGCTCGTTGGCGGACGCCGAGCCCGAGCCGTTCACGTTGGCGAACTTCACGACGAAGTCGTTCAGCGCTTCGATGCGGGCGGGATTTTTTGTAGTGGTCGTGCTCATCGGTGGTTAGTTTTTGTAGGAGTCGTCGAGCTTGCGCACGATGGAGTCGAACTCGAGCTCGCCGTGCGCCGCCTGGTCGGAGAGGAACTCCTCCCCCATGGCGTAGGAGGCTTCGCAGACCGCCGGTTCGGGAATTCTCAACCTGGAAACCCGGGCGGCGAGCTGCACCTCGCAGGCGCGGTTCAGGCGCCAGAAAAGGATGAAGGCTTCGGGGATGGTGCGGCCGAGCGTCAATAGGCCGTGATTGCGCAGGATGATGGCTTTGTTTGCGCCCAGGCTCTTCACGAGGCGCGAGCGCTCGTCGAGCCGCATCGCCGGCCCTTCGAAGTCGTGGTAGCTGAGCCGGTTGTAGAAGCTGTGCGAGTACATGTGCGCGGGCTGCAGGCCTTCGTCCTGCGCCGAGACCGCCATGCCCGCGAGCGTGTGCATGTGCCAGACGCACATCGCATCTTCGCGCGCCATGTGGATCGCGCTGTGGATCATGAAGCCGGCCTTGTTCGCCTTGTACTTCTGCGGCCCCACCACATTCCCGTCGATGTCGATCTTCACGAGCGATGAAGCCGTGATCTCGTCGAAGCGCAGGCCGTAGGGATTGATGAGGAAATGATGCTCCGGGCCCGGCACGCGCGCGCTGATGTGCGTGTAGATGAGCTCCGACCAGCCGAGCTTGTCGGCGACGCGGTAGGCGGCGGCGAGCTGGACGCGCAGCGCGCGCTCGGCGTCGATGCTGGGTCGGAGGACGGCGCTCATGCGGCTTTCTTGTGGTACGGGGCGGTCGAGGCGCCGGCTTGGGTCATCTCGATCAGGTATTTCTGCATGTCCCAGGCGCCGGTCGGGCAGCGCTCGGCGCACAGCCCGCAATGCAGGCAGACGTCCTCGTCCTTGACCATGACACGGCCGGTCTTGAGGTCGCTGGAGACGTAGAGGTCCTGGTCCGGATGCGGCGAGGGTGCCTTCAGGCGCTGGCGCAGGTCGGCCTCGTCGCCGTTCTCCGTGAAGGTGATGCAGTCCATCGGGCAGATGTCGACGCAGGCGTCGCACTCGATGCACAGCTTCGGCGTGAACACCGTCTGGACGTCGCAGTTCAGGCAGCGGTACGCCTCGCCGAGCGCGAGCTTCGGATCGTAGCCGAGCTCGACCTCGGTCTTGATGTCGCGCAACGCCACGACCTTGTCGCGCAGCGGCACCCGGTAGCGGCGGTCATTGGTGGGATCGTTGTCGTAGCTCCACTCGTGGATGCCCATCTTCTGGGACACGAGGCTGAAGTCCGGCGGCGGGCGGACGGACACGTCCTCGCCTTCGCAGAACTTGTGGATCGAGACCGCTGCGTCGTGCCCGTGGGCCACGGCCCAGATGATGTTCTTGGGCCCAAACGCCGCGTCGCCGCCGAAGAACACCTTCGGATTCGTCGAGCGCATGGTCTTGGCATCGACGACCGGCATGCCCCACTTGTCGAACTCGATGCCGATGTCGCGCTCGATCCAGGGGAACGAGTTCTCCTGGCCGACGGCCACCAGCACGTCGTCGCACTCGTAGTGCTCGTCGGGCAGGCCGGCGTTGACCAGCTTGCGCCGGCCTCTGTCGTCGTACTGCGCCTCGACCACCTCGAAGATGACGCCGGTCAGCCTACCGTCCTGGTGCGTGAATTCCTTGGGCACCCGGAAGTTGATGATCGGGATGTCCTCGTGGATCGCGTCTTCCTTCTCCCAGGGGGAGGCCTTCATCTCCTCGAACCCGGAGCGGACGATCACCTTCACGTCTTCGCCGCCCAGGCGGCGGCTGGTGCGGCAGCAATCCATGGCGGTGTTGCCGCCGCCCAGCACGATC
>DASQGW010000020.1:0-36994 GCA_035632415.1 Burkholderiales bacterium
TACGGCGCCGGCGCGCCGGTTCACGGCGCGCCGCCGTCGGGTCGTTCGCTTGGCCTACTTGCCGGCCATGAACCCGGCCGCCTTCATCAGCTGCACGTGCCGCGCCTCTTCCTTCGCCACCCAGTCGGCGTACGCCTTGCCTTCGAGCGAGGTCGTGTTGAACGCGCCCTTCTCCATGAAATCCTTCCACTCGGGCAGCGCCTGCACCTTCTTCATCAGATCGACGTAGTACTTCACCTCGTCCTGGGTCACGCCGCCCGGCATGAAGATGCCGCGCAGCATGATGTACTCGACCGGAAGGCCCTGCGACTGGCAGGTCGGGATGTCGTACCAGGACATCTTGTCGGTCACCTTTTTCTTGTAGGGCATGCGCTTCGAGTCGAACACGCAAAGGGGCTTCAGCTTGCCCGAGCGCCAGTGCGCCACCGCCTCGATCGGGTTGTTGACCGTGAAGTCGACGTGGTTGCCGACCAGCTGCACGGCGACATCGCCGCCGCCCTTGAAGGGCACGTAGGTAAACTTGGTCCCGGTGGCCTGCTCGATCGCCACGCTGATGATCTGGTCTTCCTGCTTGGAGCCGGTGCCCGCCTGCTTGATCTTGCCGGGTCCGGCCGCCTTCGCCGCGGCAATGAAGTCCTGCGCGGTCTTGTAGGGCTTGTCGGCGTTCACCCAGAGGACGAACTCGTCGAGCGCCATCATCTTGACCGGCGTGAGGTCGCGCCAGTTGAACGGCACTCCGGTGGCAAGCGGGGTGGTGAAGAGGTTGGAGAGCGTGATGATGATCTTGTGCGGGTCGCCCTTCGCGTTCTTGACGTCGAGGAAGCCCTCGGCGCCGGCGCCACCGGCCTTGTTGATCACGACCATCGACCCCTTCATCAGGCCGTGCTTCGCGACCATGCCTTGGATGAAACGCGCCATCTGGTCGGCGCCCCCGCCCGTGCCCGCGGGGATGATGAACTCCACCGTCTTGGTCGGCTCCCAGGCGTGCGCCGCCGATGCAACGCCAAGCGCTGCTATTGCGATCGATGCGTAAGTCAGCTTGCTGAACGTGAGCTTGCGGAACATTTGTCTCCTCCTCCAGTTGTCTCTGGTGCGGGTCGGAATTCTCGCCACCTGCCGGACTGCGGCAATGATGAACATCAAGAATTCCGTCGAATCATCTATTTCGGGAAGTCCGCCGGGGCTTGTGCGGCTCCCTCCCTGCGACTGCCGAGCCACTTGCCGACCGCTACGACCACGGCAAACCCGGTCGCGGCCGCGATCAGCTCGGCGCTGTAGCCGCCGATATAGGGCCCCTCGCCGCGGTATTCCATGCCCATGGAGCTTAACCAGCCCTTAAGGGCTCGATCGGCGACCAGCATCTCGCCCGCCACCCAGCCGATGAGGCCCGCGCCGAGCGTGATGATGACCGGGAAGCGTTCCATCAGCTTGATGAGGAGCGTCGCACCGAAGATGACGAGCGGAATCGAGATGGCGAGGCCCAGGACGAGGAGCGCGTAGCTGCCGCCCGCCGCCGCCGCCACCGCGATGACGTTGTCGAGGCTCATCACGAGGTCGGCGACCAGGATGGTCTTGACCGCGGACAGCAGCTGGTCACTCGCCTTGATGTCGTCCTCGCCGTCCTCCGGAATGAGAAGCTTCACGCCGATCCAGAAGAGAAGGAGCGAGCCGACGACCTTGAGCCACGGCAGCGTGAGCAGCGCTGCGGCGAAGATCGTGAGCAGTACACGCAGGACTACGGCCGCGCCGGCGCCCCAGAACACCGCCTTCTTCTGCTGCTGTGCAGGCAGGGAGCGCGCCGCCAGGGCGATCACCACGGCGTTGTCGCCCGACAGGATTACGTTGACGCCGATGATCTTCGCGAGGCCGATCCAGAAGGTCTGGCTGGCGAATTCCTCGAGCATCGAAGGATTCTAGAACAGGCCGACGACTTTCCCGTCCACGAGATCGATCTTGTTCGCCGAGGGAACCTTGGGCAATCCCGGCATGGTCATGATGTCGCCGCAGATCATCACGACGAACTCCGCGCCGGCGGCGAGGCGCACTTCGCGCACGTTGACCACGTGACTGGCCGGCGCGCCGCGCAACGACGCATCGGTCGAGAACGACGACTGCGTCTTTGCCACGCACACCGGATAGTGGCCGTAGCCGTCTTCCTGCAGCTTCTTGATCTGCGCGCGCACCTTGCTGTCGGCCGTGACTTCGGAGGCGCGGTACACCTTCTTGGCAATCTTGTTGATCTTGTCCCACAGCGTATCGCTGTCGTCGTAGACGAAGCTCGGCTTGGAGGGCTGGTCGCAAAGCCCGACCACGATCCTCGCCAGCTCGGCCGCGCCCTTGCCGCCTTCGGCCCAGTGATTCGCGATCACCATCGGCACGCCGAGCCTCGCGACGCGCGACTTGACCAGGTCGACCTCGGCCTGCGTATCGAAGGTGAAGCGGTTGAACGAGACCACGCACGGAATCTGGTAGACCTTGCTCACGTTCTCGACGTGGCGCTCGAGGTTGGCCAGGCCCTTTTCCAGCGCCGGCAGGTTCTCCTTGCTCACTTCCTTGACGTCCACGCCGCCGTGGTACTTGAGCGCGCGCATGGTCGCCACGATCACGGCGGCATTCGGCCGCAGCCCGGTCTTCCTGCACTTGATGTCGAGGAACTTCTCGGCGCCGAGGTCGGCGCCGAAGCCTGCCTCGGTGACGACGTAGTCGGCGAGCTTCAGCGCGCTCTGCGTGGCGAGGACGGAGTTGCAGCCGTGCGCGATATTGGCGAACGGGCCGCCGTGCACGAACGCCGGATTGTTCTCGAGCGTCTGCACCAAGTTCGGCGCGAGCGCGTCCTTGAGCAGCACGGTCATCGCGCCGTGGGCCTGCAGGTCGGCGGCCTTGACCGGCTTCTGCTCGCGGGTATAGCCGACCACGATGTTGCCGAGGCGCTTCTTCAGGTCCTCCAGCGAGTTCGACAGGCAGAAGATCGCCATCACTTCGGAGGCGACGACGATATCGAAGCCGTCTTCGCGCGGGTAACCGTTCGCCGTGCCGCCGAGGGCGATGACGATGTCGCGCAGCGCGCGGTCGTTCATGTCGAGCACGCGCTTCCACGCAATGCGGCGCACGTCGATGCCGAGCTCGTTGCCGTGGCTGATGTGGTTGTCGATCAGCGCCGCGAGGAGATTGTTCGCGAGCTGGATCGCGCCGAAGTCGCCGGTGAAGTGGAGGTTGATGTCCTCCATCGGCACCACCTGCGCGTGGCCGCCGCCGGCCGCGCCGCCCTTCATGCCGAACACCGGGCCGAGCGAGGGCTCGCGCAGGCAGATCATCGCCTTCTTGCCGATGTGGTTGAGCGCGTCGCCCAAGCCGACCGTGGTCGTCGTCTTGCCCTCACCGGCCGGCGTCGGGCTGATGGCGGTGACGAGGATCAGCTTCCCGTCCTTCTTGCCCTTCAGCGTGTCGAGGTACTTGAGCGACACCTTGGCCTTGTGGTGGCCATAGGGCTCGAGGTGCTCTTCCGAGATGCCCAGCTTCTCGCGGGCGACGGCCGCGATGCGTTGCATCTTCGCAGCCTGGGCGATTTCGATATCCGACGGCATGGTCGCAGCTCCTCTTGGCGAAGCTGCGATTCTCGGAGAAGCGTGTTCGCCTGAGCCTTGACTCAGGTCAAGCGCGTCTAATGGAACCGGGGCCTGACTTCTTCGCCGGGATTGGTGCGATACGCGACATCGCGCACGCCGGGAACCGCCGATGCGACCTCGACAAATGCAAGCATCTCGTCAGTGCTCGACGCCCCGGAGAGCGTGATGCGGCCGCTCTCGGAGGCGACTTCGACCCGCGCCTCGCGCGTCTCCGGCGCGCGGCGCAGCGCGGCTCGCACACGGGCAGCGAGCGCCATGTCGTCGAGCTTGCGTCGCGAGGCATCGGTCTCCACGAACTGCGGCCCGCTCGCGAGCGAGAGCACTTCGGCGACGCATTCCCCTACCGACACGCGCTTCGTATTGAGCACGAGGTCGTAGTGCTCCGGCTCGGTCCACTGCACGCTGAAATTGCGGCGCATGATCGCCGTGTGCGCCTCGTCGTTCACCCGGATCTCCTCGCCGACGAGCACCTCGTCGCTCGAATTCAGCCGCTCCATCATGCGCTTTCGGCGCGTCTCGAAAGGTGCGCACACGCGCACGCACACGACATGCGGGATTTCACGCAGCAGGTGAGTCGCGCCCCAGCCCCGGATGATGGCGCCGCCTTTCGAGGCGATGGCGTAGATCTCGTCCGCCGTGAAAATCGAAAGGCTCGTCTTGTCGGCGGTCAGGCGCTCGAGGAGGCCCGCGCTGCCATCGAGGAGCCGGATCACATGGCTCTTCCTCACGCGCATGCGATCGGCGAGATGGTCGATCACCTCGTGATAGATCACCGGCAGGCCGAGCTCTTCGCCCAAGCCGCGCGCGACATCCTTGCCCAGCGATCCCATCTCGCGAGTGATGGCGATAATCGGCACTTGCGAGCCCCCTCGAAACTCTAGCCGTACAGTTCTTCTAGTGTACGCCCTTTGCCATAACCGGGGTCGGCGGGGCGCTTGCCGCCCGCCTTCACCCGCACCGCGCAGTACTTGAATTCAGGGATCTTTCCAAAAGGATCGAGCACCGGGTTCGTCAGCAGGTTCGCCGCGGCCTCGTAGTAGCAGAACGGAATGAAGACCGCGCCGCGCGGCGTGCCCGCATCGGCGCGCGCGTAGAGCGAGATCTCGCCTCGGCGCGAGCCCACGGTAACGATGTCGCCGGGACGAGCGCCGATGGCGTCGAGATCGAGCGGATGCAGCGATGCCATCGGCTCGGGCTCGATCGCATCGAGCGTTCCCGAGCGGCGCGTCATCGCGCCGGTGTGCCAATGCTCGAGCTGGCGCCCGGTGATGAGCACCATCGGATATTGCTGGTCGGGGCGCTCGGCCGCCGGGATCAAGTCGGCGGGAACGAACTTGCCGCGGCCGGTCGCCGTCGGGAAATGCGTCTGGAAGACGACCGGCTGTCCCGGATCGCCCTCGTTCTCGCAGGGATAGGTCACCGACGAGTCGCGCTCGAGGCGCTCCCAGGTGATGCCTTTGATCGAGTCCATGCAGCCGCGCATCTCGTTCCATACGTCGCGCGGATGGGTGTAGGCCCACGACAGGCCGAGGCGCTTCGCGAGCTCGACGATGATCCAGAGGTCTTCGCGCGCTTCGCCCGGCGCCTTCAACGCGGGCCGGCCGAGCTGCACCATCCGGTCGGTGTTGGTCACCGTGCCGGTCTTTTCCGGCCACGCGGTCGCCGGCAGGACGACATCGGCGAGATATGCCGTCTCCGTCAGGAAGATGTCCTGCACCACGAGGTGCTCGAGCTTTGCCATCGCCGCGCGCGCGTGCGCGAGATCCGGATCGGACATCGCCGGGTTCTCGCCCATGATGTACATGCCGCGGATTTTCCCGTCGTACGCGGCATTCATTATTTCCACCACGGTGAGGCCGGGTTTCGGGTCGAGCTTCGCTTGCCAGAAGCCCTCGAAGCGCTTCTGCGCTTCCGGCGTCGCGACGCGCTGGTAGTCCGGGTACATCATCGGGATGAGGCCGGAATCGGATGCGCCCTGCACGTTGTTCTGGCCGCGGAGCGGATGGAGCCCGGTGCCGGGCCGGCCGACCTGGCCGGTCATCAGCGTGAGCGCGATCAGGCAGCGGGCGTTGTCGGTGCCGTGGACGTGCTGGCTGATGCCCATGCCCCAGAGAATCATCGAGCCCTTCGAGGTGGCATAGGCACGCGCCACCTCGCGGATCGTCTCCGCGGGAATGCCGCAGATGGGCGCCATTGCCTCCGGCGAGAACTTCTTCGCGTTCTCCTTCAGCGCCTCGAAGCCGCTCGTGCGATCGGCCACGAACTTCTTGTCGACCAGGTTCTCGTCGATGATCGTATGGATCATCGCGTTCAAGAGCGCCACGTCCGTATCCGGCTTGAACTGCAGCATGCGCCACGCATGGCGCGAGAGCTCGCCGCGCCGCGGGTCGGCGTAAATGAGCTTCTTGCCGGCCTTGGTCGCGTTCTTCATCCAGGTCGCGGCGACCGGATGGTTCGAGGTCGGGTTGGCGCCGATCAGGAAGATCACCTCGGCGTTCTCGACGTCGTTCACCTGATTCGATACCGCACCCGAGCCGATGCCTTCGAGCAGCGCCGCCACCGAGGACGCATGGCACAGCCGCGTGCAATGGTCGACGTTGTTGGTGCCGAAGCCCGTGCGCACCAGCTTCTGGAAGAGATAGGCCTCTTCGTTCGAGCCTTTGGCCGAGCCGAAGCCGGCGAGCGCATAGCGATCCTGGTCGCGAATCTTCTTGAGCCCGGCGGCGGCAAGCTCGAGCGCCTCCTCCCAGCTTGCCTCGCGGAACACTTCCGACCAGTTGCCGGGATCGACGGCGAAATCGGACGACTTGCCGACGCCGGGCTTGCGGATGAGCGGCTGGGTGAGCCGGTGCGGATGGTGCGCGTAGTCGAAGCCATAGCGACCCTTCACGCAGAGCCGATTATGGTTCGACGGGCCATCCTTGCCGGTGACGAACTGGATCTTGTTCTCGGCGACGTGGTAGGTGAGGAGGCACCCCACGCCGCAAAACGGGCAAACGCTATCGACCCGCTTTTCGATCTTCTTGAGGCCCACGCCCCTTGCCGGCATCAACGCGCCGGTCGGGCAGGCTTGCACGCATTCGCCGCACGCGACGCAGGTGGAATCGCCCATTGGATCGTCGAAGTCGAACACGATCTTCGAACGGTCGCCGCGGCCGGCGTAGCCGATGACGTCGTTCACCTGCACTTCGCGGCAGGCGCGCACGCAGCGCGTGCACTGGATGCATGCGTCGAGGTTGACGGCGATCGCCGGGTGCGAAACATCTTGCTGCGGCTGCTCGCGCTTCGCGAAGCGCGATTTGCCGACGCCGAGCTTCTTCGCCCAGTTGCGCAGCTTGTTGACCTGCGTGTACTCCTCGCCCGGCATGTCGGAGAGCAGCAGCTCCAGCACCATCTTTTGCGACGCGAGCGCGCGCGGCGAATTCGTCGTGACTTCCATGCCCGGCGTGGGGAAACGGCAGCAGGAGGGCGCAAGCGCGCGCTCGCCCTTGATCTCGACGACGCAGGCGCGGCAATTGCCGTCGGAGCGCTGGTTGCCGCCGTGGCAGAGGTGCGGGATGGTGATGCCGTGCTTCTTCGCCGTCTCGATGATCTTCTCGTCGGGCCGCCCGACGACGGTCTCGCCGTTCAGCTTGAACTCGATCGGCATCATCGCGAGCTGCTGAGTCGTGACGCGTTCCATCAACCCACCTCGTGCGGGAAGTACTTCATCACCGATAGTGCCGGATTCGGCGCCGCCTGTCCCAGGCCGCAGATCGACGCATCCATCATTGCCTGTGAGAGTTCCTGAAGGAGCGCCTGGTTCCACGATCTTTCCTGCATCAAGCTGACCGCCTTAGCCGTGCCGACGCGGCAGGGCGTGCACTTCCCGCAGGACTCGTCGTGGAAGAACTTCATCAGATTGAGCGCCGCGGCCGCCGCCTTGTCCTTGTTCGACAGTACGACGACGGCAGCGGAGCCGATGAAGCAGCCGTGCGGCTGCAGCGTGTCGAAATCGAGCGGAATGTCCGCTTTCGAGGCGGGCAGGATGCCGCCCGAGGCACCGCCAGGCAGGTAGCCGTAGAGCTCGTGGCCGGGCAACATGCCGCCACAGAACTCATCGACGAGCTCGCGCAGCGTGATGCCCGCCGGCCCGAGATGCACGCCGGGCTTCTTGACCCGCCCGGAAACGGAGAACGAACGTAGCCCCTTGCGCCCGTTGCGCCCCTGCGAGGCGAACCACTGCGCGCCCTTCTCGACGATCTCGCGCACCCAGTACACCGTTTCCATGTTGTGCTCGAGCGTCGGACGGCCGAAGAGGCCCACCTGCGCGACATAGGGCGGCCTGAGACGCGGCATGCCGCGCTTGCCTTCGATCGACTCGATCATCGCGGACTCTTCGCCGCAGATGTACGCGCCCGCGCCGCGCCGCAGGTGAATCGGCGGCAAGGCGCAGGCCGGCTTCGCCTTCAGCTTTGCGAGCTCGGTTTCCAGGATCTGGCGGCACCCAGCGTATTCGTCGCGCAGATAAATCCAGATCTCGCCGACGCCCGCGCACCAGGCCGCGACCAGCATGCCTTCGAGGAAGCGGTGCGGATCGCGCTCGAGGTACCAGCGATCCTTGAACGTGCCGGGCTCGCCCTCGTCGATGTTGACTGCCATGACGCGCGGCTCCGGCTCGGCGGCGACCAGGCGCCACTTCCGTCCGGCAGGGAAGCCGGCGCCGCCAAGGCCGCGCAGCCCCGAGTCTTCCATGATCTTCGTCACTGCCTCGCGCGTGTGCTTGCCCGCGAGGCAGTCGGCGATCAGCTTGTAGCCGCCTTTCTTCCTGTATTGCGCATAGTCGATGTACGAGCCGACCGGGCAGTCGGTCTCTTTTTTCTGCACGGCAGCGCGCACCTTCTCCGCCGTCGCATGGCCGATCGGGTTCTGCCCGACATGCACGCAGGGCGCGACCTCGCAGCGCCCGACACAGGGCGCCGGGATGACGCGCACGCCGGCACCGAGGTTCATCTTCAGAAGATCGTGCGCCCCAGCAAGCTCGCAGGAAATGGAATCGCACACGCGCACGGTGACTGGTGCCGGAGGAAACCCGCCTTCCTTGACCACCTCGAAGTGGTGGTAGAAGGTCGCCACCTCGTACACCTCGGCGAGCGCGAGCCGCATCTCCTGCGCAAGCGCGGCAAGGTGTGCTGCCGGCAAATAACCCACGCGGTCGTTGATCCGGTGCAGATGCTCGATCAGGAGATCGCGCCGACGTGGTGCATCTCCGAGCAGGGCGCGGACTTCCTCCAGCGCCTTGGGGTCGACCGCTCTTCCCTTCAGCCTGGGGCGGATTCTGGCTTTCATGCGAACGCCTATTATCGGCGAGCGGTGTCGCGCGAATTCTTGACTGCGGTCAAGCGTCCGGGACAGCATCCGGCCGGTGAACCATCGCCCTCTCGGACGGACTGGCGTGCAGGTGTCGCAATTGTGCTTCGGCACGATGTCCTTCGGCGGCGATGCCGACGAAGCCGCATCCGCCGAGATGTTCAAGGCGGTGCGCGACATCGGCGTCAACTTCTTCGACACGGCCGACCAGTACAGCAAGGGCCGCTCGGAGGAGATTCTCGGCAAGCTCGCGCGCGGCGTGCGCGAGGAGCTCGTCATCGCCACCAAGTGCTTCAATCCGACCGGACCGGGCCTCAACGCGAAAGGCAACTCTCGCCGCCATCTGACGCGCGCGCTCGAGGCGAGCCTCAAGCGCCTGCAGACCGATCGCGTGGAGGTCCTCTACCTGCACATGTTCGATCCGCTGACGCCCATCGAGGAGGCGATGCGTGCTCTGGAGGACGTGGTGAGAGCCGGCAAGGTGCTCTATCCCGCGCTGAGCAACTGGGCCGCCTGGCAGGTGCAGCAGGCGATCGGCGTGCAGGAGGCGAACCGCTGGGTTCGCATCCAGGCGATCCAGCCGATGTACAACCTGGTGAAGCGCCAGGCCGAGGTGGAAATCCTGCCGATGGCGCAGGCGAACGGCGTCTCGGTCTTCCCGTACAGCCCGGCGGCGGCCGGCCTGCTCTCGGGCAAGTATTTGCAGAAAGACGGCGAGGGGCGCCTCCTCACGAACAAGATGTACACGGCCCGCTACGGCGAGGCATGGATGCATGAGGTCGCGGGGAAGTTCGTCGCCTTTTGCAGGCAGCGCGGCATGCATCCGGTCAGCGCCGCGGTCGCCTGGGTCGCCGCGCATCCGTCGGTGACGGCGCCGATCATCGGCGCGCGCAGCGTGCAGCAGCTGCAGGCCTCGCTCGATTCTCTGAAGATCGAGATGACGTCGGCGCTCTGGAGCGAGATCGCCGCCCTCTCCCGCACGCCGCCGCCGGCGACCGATCGCCTGGAAGAGCAGAAGAAGAGCTGAGCCATGTGCCGCGCTCTTCTTTATCTGGGTGAACCGGTCCTGCTGGACAATTTTCTCTACCAGCCCGACTCGGCGCTGGTCCGGCAGTCCACCATGCCCCGAATGTTGAACATGCTGAACCTCGCCGGGTTTGGAATGCGCGCCTGGGATCCGTCGAGCCATCAGCCCGATCGCGCGTTCTCCTACTACTCCCAGCAGCTGCCGGTGTTCGACCGCAATCTCAAGAACCTCGCGGAAAAGATCCGCGCCGGCTGCCTCCTTGCCCACGTGCGCGGGGTGGCGTACCACACGCGCGTGGAAATCTCGGTGCAGAACTGCCACCCGTTCCACTTCCGCGACGTGCCGCTCGTGATGGCGCACAACGGCGATCTCGCGCGCTTCGCCGAGATGAAGCCGCTCCTTGCGCCGCATCTCAAGCCCGCGATCGCCGCCCAGATCCACGGCACGACCGACAGCGAATGGGTCTACGCGCTGATCGTGTCGCGGCTGCCCGAGCCCGCCCGGCATCCGAGCATGGACGAGCTCACGCAGGCCATCGAAGAGGCGCTCGACATCATCCGCGCGTCACGGAAGAAGCTCGGCATCGCCACGAGCTCGTCGCTCAACCTCTTCATCGCCGACGGCACGCAGCTCGCCGCCGTGCGCTATTGCTTCGATTTCGGCTGCTTCGCCACCGAAGATGCCGCGCGGCTGCACGAAGCCAATCTCAGCTATCTCTCGCTCTGGTACACGGCCGGGCGCGACTACGGCCTGCACGACGGGGAATGGCAGATGACCGGCGGCTCGGACAACGCCACATCCATATTGGTGGCCTCCGAGCCGCTGACCCGCAACACCGCCGCGTGGGTCGAGGTACCGGAGTACTCGATGCTTCACGCCGCGATCAGGAAGGGGCGTCCGGCCCTCATGATTCGAGATTTGGACTAGCGATCTGGCCGCCGTAGGCCTTCTCCAGCTCATCGCGCTCTTTCCCCGCGCCGCGCAAGCGCGCCTGGCTGAGCAAGCGGGTCAGGTGGCGATTCGTCTGGCCGATCGAGCCAAGCAGGCTCTTCTGGATCGCGCGATGCAGCTTGACCGAGGCCGGGGTCGCGCCGAAGTACGCCGCTTCGAACTCCTTGGCCGGCAACTCGAGCAGAACGGCCTCCTCGCGCACGATCGCGTCCGAACCGTGCGCGCTTTTCTCGAGCGCGCTCATGTAGCCGAGCAACTGTCCCGGCCCGAGCACCGCCATGCGGCGCTCGCGGTTCTCGTGCTGCGCACGGACCTCGACCGCGCCTCTCACGATGATGAAGCAGGCGGTAGACGCCTGGCCCGCGCAGAATATCTTTTGTCCGCGCGGCAGCTCGAGCACGGCGGCGACGCCGACGATCTCCTCGATCTCGGCGCTCTCGAAGCCCTCGAAGAGCGGCAGGTGCGGCAGGAAAAGCCGGTAGTCGAAAGAGGCGTCCTTCTTCCGTTTCACGTTCGCCAGCGGATCTGCAGCGTCCGGCTTGCGCGCCGGCTTGTCCTCGCCGGAGGGCGCTTCGAGCACCTTGGCGTTCAGCTGGCGCAGCTTGTCGGAGAGGCAAAGCGTTAGCGCATGCTGCACGCGGAGCGCCGCGGGCACGCGCTGCGCGACGAGTGCCCGGAAGTCGTCGCGCTCGATGAACCAGCCGGCAAGCTTCGCGGTGGCGGTGACCGTAGCCGTGCAGGTGCCGCGCTCGACGAGCGCCATCTCGCCGAACACCGCGCCCGCGCCGAATTTCGCGACGGTGAGCTTGTCGCCGCCCGGCAGCGTGACGGTGGCTTCCGCAGCGCCGTCGCGCACGATGTAGGCGCCGCGCGAGGCGTCGCCGTGGCGCATGAGGCGCTCGTCCTTGGCATGCGCCACTGGACGCGCGACCGCAAACAGCAGCTCTCGCGCCTCGTTGTCGAGGCGCTCGAGGAAGGTCACTTGCGCGCCTTGGCGACGACCGTCACGAGCGTGACGAGCTCGGTGACGAAGGCGTCGATGAAGGGATCCGGATAGCCCGCATCCTTCAGCGCCCATTTGACGCGGTTACCGAGCCGCGCCCGCTGGAAGATGCCCGGCCGCTCGGCCTGCGCGAAGGCGCGCGCCTGGTCCGAGATCACGTCCGTCATCCGGCTGAAGCGCTTGTCGGCCTTCGCGCCCTCCTTGCGCAGCGCGTTGAGCGGCACGCGCTTCGCGAGCTCGGCGACGACCGAGTCGGCGAAGGCGTCGACTTGCTTCGTTCTGAGCGCCTTGAGCATCTTCGTAGGAAAAAGCGAGCCGACGCGAGTGTACACTCGCCCCGCCTTGGCTCAACCCGCAGCAACTCCGATAGATCCGAATCGCCTTCTGGCAGTGGTTGCCGAGGTCGCGCGCGAAGCGCGCCCGCACGTCGATGCCTCCGTCGCCCTGGACAGCTCGCTCGAGCGGGACCTCGGGCTCGACAGCCTGGCCCGCGTCGAGCTCGTGCTGCGGCTCGAGCGCGAGTTCGCCGCGAGCCTGCCGGAGCGCGCGCTCGCCTCGAGCGAGACGCCGCGCGACCTGCTGCGCTTCGTGCTGGCGAGCGCGGGACAGGCGCCGCAGAGCGCCGAGCTCACGGTCGCAAGCCTGGTGCAGACCGAAGGCGTGCGTCCGCCGGAGCACGCGAAGACCCTCGCCGAGGCGCTCGAATATCACGTCGAGCGCCAGGGCGATCGCCTGACCGTCCAGTTCTACGAAGGCGAGGCGATCACCTACCGCGCGCTGTGGGATCGCTCCCTCGCCTACGCCGCGCGGCTATCCGATGCAGGTCTCACGCCGGGCCAGACGGTGGCGATCATGCTGCCGACCGCGCCGGAATACCTCTATTCGTTCTACGGCACGCTGCTCGCGGGCGGCGTCCCCGTGCCGCTCTATCCGCCGGCGCGGCTCACCACCATCGAAGACCACCTCACGCGCCACGTCGGGATCCTGAAGAGCGCAGGCGCGTCGCTCATGGTGACGATTCCGGAGGCAAAGCCGCTCGCATGGCTGCTTCGCGCACAGGTCGAATCGCTGCGCGCCGTGCTCGTGCCCGACGACTTCACGGCGCACGCCAAAGGCTTCGCGCCGGTGCGCGCCGGCGGCGGCCAGATCGGCTTCCTGCAATACACCTCCGGCAGCACCGGGCAACCGAAGGGCGTCGTGCTCACGCACGCGAACCTGCTCGCCAACGTGCGCGCGATGGGCAGGGCGGCACGCGCCACGAGCGCCGACGTATTCGTGAGCTGGCTGCCGCTTTACCACGACATGGGCCTCATCGGCGGCTGCTTTGCCACGATGTTCCTCGGCTTCCCGGTCGTGCTCATGTCGCCGCTCGCCTTTCTCTCGCGGCCGAGCCAGTGGCTGCGCGCGATCCATCGGCACCGCGGCACCATCTCCGGAGGCCCGAACTTTTCCTACGAGCTGTGCCTGCGCCGCATCCCGGATCACGAGCTCGAGGGACTCGATCTCGCGTCGTGGCGCTTTGCCTTCAACGGCGCCGAGCCGGTGAGCCCCGAGACGATGACGCAGTTCGAGGAACGCTTCGCACGCTATGGATTCGGACGCAACGTCATGTCGCCCGTCTATGGGCTCGCCGAAGCCTCGGTAGGCCTCGCGTTCACGCCGCCGGGCGAGAAATGGCAGGCGGATTCTCTCGACCGCGAGCGCTTTTCCACCACCGGGCAGGCGATCGAAGCCGCGCCGTCCGATCCGGCGCCGCTGAAAGTCGTGGCGTGCGGCACGGTCATTCCGGAGCACGATATTCGTGTGGTGGATGGCGCCGGCCTCGAGCTGCCCGATCGCAGCGAAGGACAGCTCCAGTTCCGCGGTCCCTCGGCCACCACCGGCTACTACCGCAATCCGCAGGCGACCAAAGGACTTTTCGACGGCGCATGGGTCAACACCGGCGACCGAGCCTACCTGTCCGAAGGCCGCCTGTACATCACCGGCCGCGAGAAGGACATCATCATCCGCGGCGGCCGCAACATCAGTCCCTATGAGCTCGAGGAAGCGGTGGGCGACCTCGGCGGCGTGCGCCGCGGCTGCGTCGCGGTGTTCGGCTCTGCCGACGTCACGGGCGGGACTGAGAAGGTCGTCGTGCTCGCCGAGACGCGCGAGCGCGACGCCGCGCGGCACCAGGAACTGAAGGCAAAGATCAACGAGCTCGCCCTCGGCCTCATCGGCGCGCCGGTGGACGACATCGTGCTCGCGCCGCCGCATACGGTGCCGAAGACCTCGAGCGGCAAGATCCGCCGCGTGGCGGCACGGGAGTACTACGAGCGCGGGCCGTCGGCGGTGAAGCCGCAGGCCGTGTGGCTGCAGTTCCTCCGCCTCGTCGCGGCGGGCGCCGGTCCGCAGATGCGCCGCGGGTGGCGCGTCGCACGCGGCATGCTGTTCGCCCTCTGGGCCTGGCTCCTCTTCGGCATCCTGTTCTTCGGGCTCTTCCTCGTCGCGGCGATCGCGCCGGGAAAGACGACCTGGCGCTTCGGTCAGCGCTGCGCGCGGCTTTTCCTGCGCCTCTGCGCGATCCCCCTCGCCGTGCGCGGGCTGGAGAACCTGCCGAGCCGCGGTCCATACGTCGTGGCGTCGAACCACACGAGCTACCTCGATGGCGCCGTGCTGCTCGCCATCCTGCCCTGGGAGAAGAGCGCGTTCGTCGCCAAGCGCGAGCTGAAGGACAACTTCATCAGCCGTGTCTTCCTCGGCGGCCTTGGCGCGCAGTTCGTCGAGCGCTTCGACGTGCAGAAGAGCGCGGAGCACGCCGACGAGCTCGCCGGGGTGGCGCGCGAAGGCACGACGCTGATCGTGTTCCCCGAAGGCACGCTGCAGCGCCATACCGGGCTCATGCCCTTCCGCACCGGCGCCTTCCAGACCGCGGCGCAGGCGCAGATTCCGGTCGTACCCGTCGCGCTGCGCGGCGTGCGCTCGGTGCTGCGGGACGGCACCTGGTACCTCCGGCGCGCGCCCGTGTCGGTGACCCTGAGCGCGCCGGTAACGCCGGAAGGCACCGACTGGAACGCCGCGGTCAGGCTGCGCGACCGCGTGCGGGCCGAGATCCTGAAGCATTGCGGCGAACCTGATCTCGCCGCAACGGGGCTTTGATCGCTAAGATGCGCCGAGACCGATGAATCTGCGAGTCGTAGGCGCGGGCATCACGCACCGCGGCACCGAGAAGCCGACCAACGAGGATTGCCTCGTGGTGGGCTTCTGGTCGTCGCAGGAGACCATGCAGGAGGCGAGGCCTTTCGAGCAGGAGCTCGACCTGCCGTTCGCCTGCATCGTCTGCGACGGCATGGGCGGGCACAACGACGGCGAAAAGGCGAGCCTGATGGTGGCGAAGGGCCTGGCGCGCCGCATCGTGGCGCTCGGGCCCAAGGGCATCGCCGACTCGGTGCGCGCGGTCAATGCGGAGCTCTTCGCGCACGTGCGCGCCCACCCCGACCTCGCCGGAATGGGCTCGACCACCGTTGGGCTCGCGGCGCACGACAGGAGCCTCGTCATCTTCAACGTCGGTGACAGTCGCGCCTACAAGGTTGGCGAGAAAGGCTTGATGCAGCTCAGCACCGACGATGTGCCCGAGCCCGCCTGGAAGCTGGGCACCGGCAAGCAGCGCAGCACGCGCCTCCTGCAGTGCTTCGGCGGGCGCACCAGTTTCTCCGACATCGTGCCGAACGTGCTCACCGAGCCCTGCAGGCCGGAAAGCACTTATCTTCTGTGCTGCGACGGCCTCTACGAGACGGTGACCGAGGAGGAGATGGCCTCGCTGATCGGCCCGGACCTCAAGGCCTCCGCAGAAGCGTTGATGCGCGCCGCGCTGGAGAAAAAAGCGCGGGACAACGTCACGATCGCGCTGGTGCGCGTCGTCGAGCCAGCGCCCGCTACGTAGCGATTTTTCCTTCCACGCAAGTCACGGCGCGCCCGCCGAGCTCGATGGCGTCCGCCGTCACCCTCATGTGCACCCGGCCGTTGCGGCCGAGTTGCATGCCCTGCCGCGCGACATAAGACGCCGGCGCTCGCTGGAAGTGCCGCAGGTAGGCGGCCACGCAGATATTGCCGCTGCCGCACACCGGATCCTCGGGGATGCCATGGGCCGGCGCAAACGAGCGCACATGGAATGCATTGTCACGCTCGCCCGACCGCGCGAACACGGTGACGCCGCTCGCGTTGATCGCGCGGCTCCATTCCGCAAGGGCCGTCATGTCCGGCTTTAGCGCCGCGAGCGCCTTCGCGTCGCTCATCTCGCTGGTGATCCAGACCGGACCGACGTCGGCCCGCAATACCGGCGCGCCTCGCTTCACCGGAATGCCGGCGGCTTTGGCCATGCCCTGCATGGGCGTGAGCTTCACTTTCGGTGAGCGCACGAAGATGACACCGTCCTCGACCGTGAGATCCAGCAAACCGGCGGCGCATTCCATGCGGATCTTCGACCCCTTGGCGATGCGCGCCTCGAGCGCGGCGTGCGCGCTGCCGATGGTCGGATGACCCGCGAACGGCAGCTCCTGCCCCGGGCTGAAGATGCGCAGGCGGTAGTCCGCCTTCCTGCTCGGCAGCAGGAAGGTCGTTTCGGAGAGGTTGGTCCACCGCGCGATGTGCTGCATCTCGGCCGTGTCGAGGCCCCTGCCGTCCAGAACGACCGCCACCGGATTGCCGCGGAACGGCTTGTCGCTGAACGCGTCGACCTGCTTGAATTTGCGCATCACTTAAGTATGCGCAGAAGATTGTGGTGCGCGTCGCTGAAGGTGGGCAGGTCCGGCCGATCTTCGATTTCCTCCGACGCTTCGTCGATGCGCGGCCAGTCGAGAAGCCTTTGGTTCCGCGTCACGATCACCTGGTCGGTCGCCGAGTACCAGTACTCCGGGCCTTCGGTGCCTTCCGGGCTGTCGGAGATGTTGACCGCCTCCATGCCGAACTCGCTGGCGAGGCGCTTCACGACGGGCAGGAGGTCGATGTAGCGGTTGGTGGCCTGGAACACGATCACGCCGTCGGGCTTGATGTGCTTCACGTAAAGCGCCATCGCCTCGCGCGTGACGAGGTGCATCGGGATGGAATCCCCGGAGAACGCGTCGATGCCCAACACGTCGTAGCCGCGCGGCGGCTCGCGCTCGAGCGAAAGCCTGCCATCGCCGAGCACGACCTCGGTGCGCGCTGCGGTATCGGCAAGGTAGGTGAACTCGCGCTTGGCGATATCGACGACGCGCGGGCTGATCTCGTAGAAGACGAGCTGGTCGCCGGGCTTCATCCAGGCACCGATGACGCCGGCGCCGAGGCCGATGACGCCGACCGAAAGCTTGCGCCGCGGCGCCATCTCGCGCAGCGACGTAAACACGCGCCCGTAGCCGGAGCCGGGACCGAAATAGTCCGACGGCGTGTTGCGGAACGAATCGCCCAGCAACTGCCCGCCGTGCATGATGCCGCCGTGGTACATCGAGCGGTAAGGCACGGGGTCCGGATGGTCGGCGGTCCGCACCACGCCGTAGAAATCGCGCTCCATGACGCGCATGCCCTGCGCGTAGGTATACATCCCCTGCACGACGAGCACGCTGGTCGCGGCGACGACCGCGATCCCGGCCCAGAGCGCAAAGCGCTCGAGGCGCATCGCCACGATGACCGCGAGGACGAGGAGCGCGATACCGAGCTCGAAGTAGCCGGGGAGCACGAGCGGCGCGACGATCGCCACCAGCACCGCGCCGAGCGCGCCGCCGAGCGAGATCATCAGGTAGAAGCGGGTGAGATGCGCGGGGTCGGGCTTCGAGCGTGCCAGCTCGCCGTGGCAGAACATGCAGGTCACGAACATGCCCACGAGGTAAAGCGGCGCCGCCACGCGCAGGTCGAGGGACGGCACGTAGTACGCCATCGCCGGCAGCAATGCGAGCAGCGCGACGACGAAGAAGGGCCGCACGTACCAGCGAGGATGGTCGAAGGCGAGGATGAACGTGATGAGATACAGGGCAAGGGGCAGTACCCAAAGGAACGGCACGCTCGAGATGTTCTGCGTGATGTGGTTGGTCACTGCGAGGAGCATGACCGAGCCCATCGCGGCGAGCGCGAGCCAGAGCAATTGATCGCGCAGCGCCACCGGCGCGACAGGAATCGCCGCGTCCGCACGCTCGTGCGCGCCATTCGCGGACATGAGGCCGACGGCGCCGCACAGCACGACGAAGCCGCCGTAGACGAACGACCAGCTCCATCCGAGCTGCCTGAGATCGAACGCCGGCTCGAAGAGCAGCGGAAATCCGAGCAGCGCCAGGAGCGACGCCAGGTTGGACAGCGCGAACAGCCGATAAGGGACGGCCGCCTGGAAGCGCCGCCAGTACCAGGCCTGGAGAAGCGGCGTGGTCGTCGAGAGCAGGAAATACGGCAGGCCGATCGTCGCGCAAAGGAGGAGCAGGATGCGCAGGATCGGCTCCTCGCTGCCCTGCGGCTTCCACGAGCTCGACGCGATGATCGGCAGGCAGGCGAGCGAGAGCGCGAGGAGCGCGACGTGCAGGTACGCTTGCCGCCGCGGCCCGAGGCGCGTCGTCCAGTCGGCATACGCGTAGCCCGCGAGCAGCACGCTCTGGAAGAACACAAGGCACGTGGTCCATACGCCCGCCGAGCCGCCGAACCACGGCAGGATCTGCTTGGCGATGATCGGCTGCACGAGGAACAGCAGGAACGACGAAAGGAAGATCGTCGCCGCGTAGGGCAGCGTGGCGACGAACGGGTAGCGCGCTACTTCTTCAGTACGGATTTGAGCGTCCTGCCCATTTCGGCCGGGTTGCGCGTGGTCTTGATGCCGCACTCCTCCATCACGGCCAGCTTTTCCTGGGCAGTGCCCTTGCCCCCTGAAATGATCGCTCCGGCGTGCCCCATGCGCTTGCCCGGCGGCGCCGTCACGCCGGCGATGAACCCGACGACCGGTTTGTTCATGTTCGCCTTGACCCAGCGCGCGGCACTTTCCTCGTCCGAGCCGCCGATTTCGCCCACCATGATCACGGCCTCGGTCTTCGGATCGTCGTTGAACATCTTGAGAACGTCGATGTGCTTCAGGCCGTTGACCGGATCGCCGCCGATGCCGACGCAGGTGGATTGGCCAAGACCGAGCTCGGTGAGCTGGCCGACCGCTTCATAAGTGAGCGTGCCCGAGCGCGATACCACGCCGATCGGCCCCTTCTTGTGGATGTGGCCCGGCATGATGCCGATCTTGATCTCGTCGGGCGTGATGACGCCGGGGCAGTTCGGCCCGACAAGCAGCGTCCGTCTTCCCTTCATCTTGTACTTGGTGCGCACCATGTCGCGCACCGGTATGCCCTCGGTGATGCAGATCACGAGGTCGAGGTCGGCGTCGACCGCCTCTTCGATCGCCGCGGCGGCGAACGGCGGCGGCACGTAGATCACCGACACATTGGCGCCGGTCGCCTTCTTGGCGTCGGCCACGGTGCCGTAGATCGGGATGCCCTCGAAGTCCTCGCCGGCCTTTTTGGGGTTGACGCCCGCCACGAAGCACGCTCTTCCGTTGGCGTAGGCGCGGCTCGTCTGCGTGTGGAACTGGCCCGTCTTGCCGGTGATGCCCTGGGTCATCACCCGCGTGTTCTTGTCGATGAGGATGCTCATACGGTTCTCCGCTCGCCCCCGGTCAAGGGGACGCGGCAGAACAAGGTGCCGTTCATTTCTTTTTGGTCCCTTTCTTTGCCTTGGTGGTCTTCTTGCCCTTCTTCCCCTTGGCTGCCTTCTTGATCTTCGGTTTCGATTTCTTCTTCGGGTTCGACTTCGCGGATTTCCCCTTCACGGCCGCCACCACCTTCTTCCCCGCGTCGCCCATGTTGTCGGCCGAGATGATCGGCAGGCCGGAGTCCTTGAGGATCTTCTTGCCGAGATCCTCGTTCGTGCCCTTCATGCGTACGACGAGCGGCACGGAGAGCTTTACTTCACGCGCCGCCGAGACGATGCCGGTCGCGATGGTGTCGCACTTCATGATGCCGCCGAAGATGTTGACGAGGATCGCCTTCACCTTCTTGTTGGACAGCATGATCTTGAACGCGGCGGTCACTTTCTCCGCGGTCGCGCCGCCGCCGACGTCGAGGAAGTTCGCCGGCGAGCCGCCGAAGAGCTTGATGGTGTCCATCGTCGCCATCGCGAGGCCCGCGCCGTTCACCATGCAGGCGATGTTGCCGTCGAGCGAGATGTAGCTGAGGTCGTACTTCGATGCCTCGATTTCGAGCGGATCTTCCTCGTCCAGGTCGCGCATCGCGACTTCTTCCGGATGGCGGAAGAGGGCGTTGTCGTCGAAGTTGAGCTTCGCGTCGAGCGCAATGACGCGGCCGTCGCCGGTGAGGATCAACGGGTTGATCTCGGCGAGCGAGGCGTCGGTCGCATCGAACGCCTTGTAGAGCGCCTGGAACACGGCGCGCCCCTGCGCGAGCGACGATTGCGGGATGCCGATGGCGAGCGCGATCTCGTCCGCATCGAAATCGGTCAGGCCTTGCGCCGGATCGATGAAGACCTTCTTGATCTTCTCCGGCGTCTTGGCGGCGACTTCCTCGATGTCCATGCCGCCTTCGGAGGACGCCATCAGCACGACGCGCTGCGTGCCGCGGTCGACCACCATGCCGGCGTACATCTCCTTCTTGATGTCCGCGCCCTCCTCGATCAAGAGCCGCCGCACCTTCTGACCTTCGGGGCCAGTCTGGTGAGTCTTCAGCTGCATGCCGAGGATCTCTTTCGCGCGCGCGCGCACTTCGTCGAGGGATTTCGCGACCTTCACGCCGCCGCCCTTGCCGCGGCCGCCGGCGTGGATCTGCGCCTTCACGACCCACACTCTTCCGCCGAGCTTCTTCGCTGCGTCGACTGCCTCGTCCACGCTCATCGCCGGGAAGCCGCGCGGTGTCGGCACGCCATACTCCCGGAATATTTGCTTCCCCTGGTATTCGTGGATTTTCACGCTGCTTTCCCCTTGTACCATTTTGGATACCACATCCGGACCGTCTCTCCGGTCGTCTCCAGCGCGTGGCACTGGTCGAGCTGGAAGGGCTTCGCGCCGTTCTCGCCTTCTTCGGGCATCTCGCCGGCGAACGTCTGGATGGCCGCGGTCGGCAGCCCAGCGAGCATCTCGGTCATATGCGTGCAACCCTTGACGTTGCCGAGCAGCTCCCAGGTGCGCTTGCGGAAGCCGCGCAGGAGATTGAGACCGACGAGCTTCCTGTAGGCGGGCGGGATCTTTTCGCAGCCGTTCGGATAAGGCACCGCGTCCATCGCGGCCTGTGCATCGAGGATGGTGAAGCTGCGGTCGATCGTGACGCGCAGCCACATGTCGTGGATCGCCTGGCCGGCGCGGCGCACGCCGGTCTTCAGGTGGAAATCGTGGTTCTTGGTGTCGAGGAGGTGCGCCTCGATGTCCCAGAATCCGTCGGTGCGCTTGTAGCCCTCGTAGCGCACGCGGCGCGTATGCGTGAGCTCGCGCTCGACCTCGGAAACCGGGAGGGGCATGGGCGCGGATTCTAGCATCGGCACTTGCAGTCACTGAGCTAGACTTTCCCATGCGCTACGTCCTCGCACTCGATCAGGGCACGACCAGCTCCCGCGCGATTCTCTTCGACGAGCACGGCGCGCCGGTCTCGGTTGCGCAGCGCGAGTTCAAGCAGATTTATCCGCAGCCGGGCTGGGTCGAGCACGATCCGAAGGAGATCCTCGCCACGCAGCGCGAGACCGCGCGCGAGGCCGTGCGCACGAGCGGCGTCAAGCTCAAGGACGTGATGGCGGTCGGCATCACGAACCAGCGCGAGACGACCCTGGTCTGGGATCGCCAGAGCGGCGAGCCGATCCACAACGCCATCGTCTGGCAGGACCGGCGCACGGCGCCGATGTGCGCCGAGTTGAAGCAGGTCGGCGCCGAGAGCCTGGTCACCGAGCGCACCGGGCTCGTCATCGATCCCTATTTCAGCGGCACGAAGATCGCGTGGCTGCTCGATGAAATTCCCGGCGCGCGGGCGCGCGCAGAGCGTGGTGAATTGGCCTTCGGCACCGTGGACACGTGGCTCGTGTGGCACCTCACGGGCAACAGAACGCACGTGACGGATCCGTCGAATGCGTCGCGCACGATGCTCTTCAACATCCACATGAACGACTGGGACCCGGAGCTCCTTTCGCTCCTGCGCGTGCCGCGCGCCCTGCTGCCCGACGTTCATCCGTCGGCGCACGCTTTCGGCATGCTGCCGGCCGCGCTCGTCGGCGAGCCGCTCATCATCGGCGGCATCGCCGGCGACCAGCAGGCCGCGCTCTTCGGGCAGGCTTGCCACAAGCCCGGCATGGCGAAGAACACCTATGGCACCGGCTGCTTCATGCTGCTCCATACCGGCGATCGCGTCGTGCAATCCAGGAACGGCCTCGTCGCCACCTCATGCGCCCAGGTAAAGGGCAAGGAGTTCGCACTGGAGGGCAGCGTCTTCATCGGCGGCGCGGTGGTGCAGTGGCTGAGAGACGAGCTGCAGTTCTTCGCCTCCTCCGCCGACATCGAAAAGCTCGCCGCGAGCTGCCTGGATTCCGGCGATGTCTTCCTGGTGCCGGCCTTCACCGGCCTCGGCGCGCCGTATTGGGACGCGCGCGCGCGGGGCGCCCTGGTGGGCATCACGCGCGGTACATCGCGAGCCCACATCGCGCGCGCCGCGCTCGAGTCGATCGCTTTCCAGAGCGCCGAGCTCCTCGAGGCGATGCAGAAAGACGCGGGCGAGCGCCTTACCGAGCTGAGGGTGGATGGCGGCGCATCGGCCAATGATCTGCTGATGCAGTTCCAGGCCGATCTGCTCGGCGTGCCCGTGGTGCGGCCGAAGGTGCTCGAGACCACCGCCCTCGGCGCCGCCTACCTCGCCGGGCTCACCGTCGACCTGTGGAAATCGCGCGACGAGCTCGCCGCGCAGTGGCAGGCGCAGAAGCGCTTCGAGCCGCGCATGGAGCGTAAGGAAGCCGAAAGGAAGCTCGCGCGCTGGCGCGACGCGGTCGGCAGAGCGAGGAACTGGACAGCGGCGTAAACTCTTCGCGCAGCGAAGGGAGACCATTGTCAAGACCGGCTGAGAGCCGCATTGCAGTCTTCTCCTCGGAGAACCGGGCCGAAGTGCCGGTCTATCCGCTCGACGTATTCATCCTGACCGATGCCGGCGCGAGTGAAATCCAAGGCGGCGCCACTCGCCTGCCGGCCGAAGCGCTCGAAGTCCTGGTCATGGTCGATGGCAAGAGGACAGTCGCGGATCTGGAGCAGTCCATTCCTCATGTGGCGACGGCGGATCTGCGCAACGTGCTGCGCTCGCTCCTTGCCGCCGGTCTGCTGCGCGCACCAACGCTCGCCGAGCAGTCCGGCGGCCTGGAGGTGGACTTCGATTCCTTCTTCAAGGCGGCCGCCGCCGATCTCACTTCTCCCGCGGCGGAGAAAAGCGCGGACCGCGAAGCCCTAAACGGCGCGCCGGAGCTCAAGCGCAACGGCTACTACGTGAGCATCGCGCGCCAGGCGGTGAGGGCGCGTGCGCCGGGCAGCGACGGCAAATACCTCGCGCTGGCGGTGGAAGACGATCCGGACATGGCCGCGCTGATCCAGCGACTGCTCGGACGCGACACCTTCACCGTCGCAGTGTGCGCGAAACGGGAGGAAGTGCTGGCGCGCCTGCGCCAGAAGCCCACGCCCGATATCCTGATGCTCGACCTCCAGCTACCCGACTTGAACGGGTTCGATCTGCTGCAGAAGCTGAAGGTGCACCCGCAGCTCAAGCTCATGCCGGTGGTGGTCGTCACCGCCGACGCCAAGCCCGAAAGCGTAATGCGCGGACTCGCGCTGGGCGCCGACGGCTATATCACCAAGCCCTTCGACCACACCGCGCTCGTGCGCGGCGTGAAGGCGGTGCTCGGCCTTACGTAAGGCTTTTCTTGAAGAGCGAGATCGTCCGGTCCCAGGCGAGCTTCGCCTGAGTTTCGTTGTAGCGCGGCGTCGAGTTGTTATGGAAGCCGTGCTGGGTGCCCGGATAGACGAAGACCTCGTAGTGCACGCCGGCGGCTTTCAGCGCCTTCTCGTATGCCGGCCACATGTCGTCGATGCGCGGGTCGTTCTCGGCATAGTGGATGACGAGCGGGCACCTGATCTTTGCCACCTCGGCGGTCGCGGGCGCCGCGCCATAGAACGGCGCGCCGGCATGCATGTCGGCGCCGAGCGCGGTGGCGAGCCAGTTGGTCGTGCCGCCGCCCCAGCAGAAGCCGGTCACGCCGAGCTTGCCGGTCGACATCTTGTGGCTCTTCACGAATTTCGCGCCGTTCAGCATGTCGATGCGTAGCTTCTGCGGGTCGAGCTTCGCCTGCATGTCGCGGCCGTCGTCGTCGTTGCCGGGATAGCCGCCAAGCGGCGCGAGGCCGTCGGGCGCAAGCGCGATGAAGCCTTCGACCGCCGCGCGGCGCGCCACGTCCTCGATGTACGGGTTCAGCCCGCGGTTCTCGTGCACGACCAGCACCGCCGGGAATGGACCCTTCCCGGCGGGATGCACGAGGTAGCCGCGCATATTCGCGCCATTGCCGCCCGGCGAGGGATAGGCGACGTACTGCGCCTTGATGCGCGGGTCGGTGAAGGAGATCGTCCGCGCACGCGCATAGTCCGGCAGCAACGCGAGGGCGCAGCCGAGCATGCCCATCGCGCCTGCGCGCTTCAGGAACTCGCGGCGGTCGATGCGCCCGTGGCAGTACTCGTCGTAGAGGTCGAAGACCTGCCGGTCGATTTCAGCCTGCGTGAGGGTGGTCACTGCCTGCCCTTCAATTGATCGCGGAACTTTTCAGCGACTTTCTCGCGGAGCTCGGCGGAGGCGCGCACCACCGCCGGAAAGTCCTTCAGCATTTCATAGGGCCGGCACGCGTCGAAGAGGCCGCGCGAGTTCCACGTGACGCCTTTCGGCAGCCGCGGGTCGAGCGGCCCGCTCCACGCGCGCTTGATGAAGTCGATATCCTCGACCGGATCGCAGCGCGTGCACATCGCCCACAACACCTGCTCGAGGCTCGTCGGATCGATGTCGTCGTCCACCACCACGACGAAGCGGCCGAGGTACGAGCCGGACTGGCATGCCGCAGCGAGATGCAGCGCCTGCCGCGCATGGCCGGCGTAGGCCTGCTTGATCGAGATGACGTTGAACATGCGGGCGCAGCCGGGCTCGTGCACCCAGACGCCCTGCACGCCCGGCAGTCCAGCGCGCTCCACTTCATCCCAGATCATGCCGGCCTTCATCACGCACTTCGAGTAGGAAAAGTCGGAGGGAGGAACCATCGGGCACGCAAGGCCGAGGATCGGATCGTTGCGGTGGTAGATGCGCTCGATGCGCACGACAGGCTGCTCCGAGCGCCCGCCGGCGTAGTAGCCGGTGAATTCGCCGAACGGCCCTTCCGGCATCGTCTCGTCCGGATGCATCGAGCCTTCGAGCACGATCTCGGCGTGCGCCGGCATCGGCAGGCCGTAGACCTCGCTCTCGATCACCTCATAGGGGGCGCCGCGATGCCCGGCGGCGTAGTCGTACTCCGAGAGGCCGAAGCGGATCTCGTTGCCGCCGGCGAGGAAGAGCAGCGGATCATGGCCGCACGAGATCAGCACCGGGCAGGGCTTGCCCTGCTTCCAATACTTCTCGCGAATCTGGCGCCCATGCTTGCCCGGCGAGATCCAAAGCCCGAGCTTGTCGGGTGCCTGCACCATCGAGCGGTACGTGCCGCAGTTGACCCAGCCGAGCTCCGGGTCGCGCATGATGACGAGGTCGTCGGTGCCGAGATAGCGGCCGCCATCGTGCTCGTGCAGCATCGGCGCTGGAAACTTGAGGACGTCGATATTCGTCTTCACTACGTTCTGGAGCACCGCACCTTCCGTGACGACGCGCGGCGGAATCGGCCGGTGCGTCTTCATGCGGTCGCGATAGGCGCGCACTACATCGAGCGGATGCGAAGGCGGCGGAAAGCCGAGGATGATCGCGAGGCGCCGGGCCGAATTCGTCGCGCCCGACATCGCGCGAAAGCCCTTCGGATAGCCCGGAATGTCCTCGAAGAGGATCGCCGGCGGCGTTTCCTGCCGGTAGACGATCTCGGCGAGCGTGCCCATCTCGAGCTTCCAGTCCGCGCCCTTGATGCGCAGGAGCTCGCCGGCGCGCTCGATGCGCTCGAGCGCCTCGCGCAGGTCCGCGTGCGGACCCGCGTACTCATTCCACACCTTGTGGAGAGATGCGGCCTCGACCGGCTTGTTCAGGTGATGCCCTTGAAGGCGTCCTGACCGTATTGGTAGGTCATGTTCGTGATGCCGTGGTTGCGGTTCACGAGCGGCCGGTTGAAGAGGTGGTGCTTCATGCTGCGCACTTCGTGCTCGATCTGGAAGAGCTTGCTTCCATCGCGCGGATCGACGATCCACTGGAAGCGCCACTCGTTCGCGTCGGTCTCCAGGGTGATGAGATCGCGCTCGCGCAGCCAGGCGTAGGGCGAGTAGAAATCGGCGATGTAGATCTGGATATGGTGGCCGTCGTACTCCGGGAGCTTCCCCTTCGTCTCGGTGAAGTAGAGCTTCTGGTTGCGGCCGATGTCGATCGTGGCGCGGCCCATCTTCGCGGACGCCGGCGCGCGCATCACGCCGGTGTAGAAGCGCGCGATGCCTTCGGCGGTGCCCGCCGGAACGTCGAAATCGACGTAGACGATGCCAAGCTCGATCGGCCCGTGCTCCGGCGATGGCGCGTGGCAGCGCACGCGCGTGCCCCATGGATCCGTCGCCTCGATGCAATCCTTCTTCACGGTGTAGGAGAACTGCCGCACGTCGCCGACGACGCGCCTCATCTCGCTTCCGGCGTATTCGAGGCGCTTCGCCAGGTGCTCGAGGCTCGGCACGACGATGCCGGCGGTGCCGCGCAGCCGCTCCGCCTTCGGCGGCACGGCGCGGCTCGGCATGTGGATCTGGGTGCGCCCAAAGTTGAGCCAGATGTTCTCCAGCCCGGTGAATAGGTACGGGTCGCGCGTTGCGCCGAGGCCGACGACATAGAACAGCACCGCGAGTCGCTGGTCGTCGATGCAGCAATTGAAGTGCTCGAGGTGGACGATGTTGCCGACCGTCTGCGCCGCGCGGTCGTACTGCCGTACCTTCTCGGGAGCGTTCATGCCGGTAGTTTATCCCCAGACGCGTCGCGCAAATTCAGGGTAGTCGGCGGCGATTTCGCGCGCCACGGTGCTGCGCAGCAGCGCAAGGTCCTCGGCGCTCGGCGGCGGCGTTTCAGCCACTCGCTCTTCATCGAACTGAAATCCAGTGGCTGCGCGCACGTCGTCGATGCTTTGCCCGGGATGCACCGACTCGAGCCGAAAGCGGCGCTTCGCCTTCTGCCAGGCGAAGAGCGCCTTGCCCGTCAGCAGCGCGACCGGTCCGCCGGGCCTGTGCACATCGTCCGGGCTCCAGCCCGGCGCGGAGATGAATTCCACTTTCGGCACCAGCACGCGCCGCGAATGCTCCTCGCGGAAGAGGATCGTGCGGCAGGTGAAGTACATGAGGCCGGAACCGAAAGAGCCGGGAAAGCGCCGGCCTTCGGCATGCACGAGATTGATGTTCGCCTCGCCATCGATCTGCGCGCCGCCCAGGAAGAAATAATCGATGCGTCCCTGCCCGGCGAGATCGAAGAGCTCGCGCGAGCCTTCGGTGAACGGATTGCCTTTGCGCTTATGCAATCTCGTCACCCGGATCCGGCGACCCTTCGCGCGGAGCAACTCGCACGCAGTGGCGGGAATCGGCGACGCCGCACCGACTGCGACATGTTTCGCGTCGGCGATGAGCCGCGCGATCACGCAGGCAAGGAGCTCTTCCCTCGTTGCCAAACGTGCTCGTCCAGGTAGCGCTGGAAGCCCTCGCGCGTTTTGGCCGCGGCGGCGTAGGCGACGAGATGCGCGTCGTCGATGCCGTAGACATCTGCGACGCCAAGTGGCCAGGCGCCGTGCTCGGCGCGTGCGATGCCACTCACATAGGTCGAGGAAATCACGCCCGGCGCGAGCAGCTCGTCTTCCAGCATGTCGCCCGGGCGCAATTCCTCGACCGTGACATAAGTGTTGCGTGCCGCGTGCGCGATGGTGGCGAGCTCGCGGCGCCGCCCGACCCAGACATTGCCCGCCTCGTCGCCCCAGCGCGCGTGGAACAGCGCAATGTCGGGCACGATGGCCGCGATGAGCAGGATCGGATCTTTGCCCGCGGCGAATGGATTGTTCTCGACCTTCCAGTCGCTCCTATGCTTCACAAGATCAGACCCCAGCACGCCGCGCAACGGCATGAAGGGCACGCCCTTCTCGGTCGCCTGCAGCCCGGTGTGCACGGCGGGGCACGTGTAGTCGACCACCTTGATCTCGCCACGCTCGGCCGCTTCGCTGAAGCGCGGCGCGAGTCCTGCCTCGCCGAGCGACACCGCGCTCGAATGGACTTCGGCGACGCAACCGGCGCCGATCAGCAGATCGGCCGACAGTCCAAGCACGGGCACGCCGAGCAACTTCAGATTCTTGCGCTTTGCGCGGATGAGCGCGCGCACCGCCTCCATTGCCGGTAGCGAGTAATCGGGAGGCAGCGCGAGGAACGCGCCGTCCGGGATGTGCTCGACGAGCGCGTCAACCGGCATTAGTGGCTGGTGCCGCCCACGGTCAAGCCATCGATCTTGAGCGTGGGCTGGCCAACGCCCACCGGAACGCTCTGCCCTTCCTTGCCGCACGTGCCGATGCCCGTGTCGAGCTCGAGGTCGCTGCCGATCATGCTCACGCGCGTGAGGGCATCGGGCCCGTTGCCGATG
Organism: Burkholderiales bacterium; assembly: GCA_035632415.1. GTDB lineage: Bacteria > Pseudomonadota > Gammaproteobacteria > Burkholderiales > SG8-39 > SCGC-AG-212-J23. Next base: position 28,768 of record DASQGW010000020.1, read on the forward strand.
AGCGTCGCGCCCTTGACCGGCGTCGTGACTTTGCCGTCCTCGATCAGGTAAGCCTCGGCGGCGGAGAAAACGAACTTGCCGTTCGTGATGTCCACCTGGCCGCCGCCGAAGTTCGTCGCATAAAGGCCTTTCTTCACGCTGCGGATGATCTCCTGCGGATCGTGCGGGCCGGCCAGCATGTAGGTATTGGTCATGCGCGGCATCGTGAGATGGGCGAACGACTCGCGCCGCGCGTTGCCGGTGAGCGGCATCTTCATGAGGCGCGCGTTGAGGCTGTCCTGCAGGTAGCCGCGCAGCACGCCGTCCTCGATGAGGACGTTGCGCTGGCTCGGCGTGCCTTCGTCGTCGACGGTGAGCGAGCCGCGACGGCCCGGCATCGTGCCGTCATCGACCACGGTGACGCCCGGCGAGGCCACGCGTTGGCCGAGCCGGCCGGAGAAGGCGGAGCTGCCCTTGCGGTTGAAGTCGCCCTCGAGGCCGTGGCCGACCGCTTCATGGAGAAGTACCCCGGGCCAGCCGGGGCCGAGCACTACCGTCATGGTGCCCGCCGGTGCGGGGCGCGCTTCAAGGTTGGTCAAAGCCTGCGACACGGCTTGCTCGGCGTATTGATCGAGCACCTGGTCGGTGAAATGCGCGTAGTCGGTGCGTCCGCCGCCGCCGGCACTGCCGCTCTCGCGGCGGCCATTCTGCTCTGCGATGACCTGCACCGACAGACGCACGAGCGGCCGCACGTCGGCGGCGATCTCGCCGTCGGCGCGCGCGATCAGCACGACTTCGTACTCGCCGCCGAGGCTTGCCATCACCTGCGTCACGCGCGGATCGCGCGCGCGGCACTTGCGCTCGATCTTCTCCAGCAACTTCACCTTGTCGGTGGACGGTAGCGATGCAATGGGATCGATCGCGCCGTACAAAGGGATCGGCAGCCGGCGGGAACCCGCCTTCACCACCCGCGCCTGCCCCGCGGCGGCGATGGCGCGCGTCGCTTTGGCGGCGTCCTGCAGCGCGTCGAAGCTGATCTCGTCGGAGTAGGCGAACGCCGTCTTCTCGCCCGACACGGCACGCACGCCGACGCCCTGCTCGATGTTGAAGCTGCCGGACTTGACGATGCCCTCCTCGAGGCTCCACCCCTCCGAGCGCGCGTACTGGAAGTAAAGGTCGGCATAGTCGACCCTGCGCGCCGCGAGCGTGCCGAAGACGCGCGCGAGCTTGCCGGTCTCCAGGTCGAAAGGGGCGAGCAGCGTGCTGCGGGCGGTGTCCAGTATCAATGCATTCTCCGGTTGGCGTTGGCGGGCAGAGAGGCTTGGACCTCGCGGATGCGCGCGAGATCCATCTCGGCGAGCACGACGCCCTCGCCTTCCGCTTGCGCGGCGAGGATCTCGCCCCATGGATCGACGATCATGGTATGGCCATGCGTGCGCCGGCCGCCCGCGTGGGTGCCGCCCTGCGCGGGCGCGATCACGTAGGCCTGGTTCTCGATGGCTCGCGCACGGAGCAGCGTCTCCCAGTGCGCGGCGCCGGTGGGCACGGTGAAGGCGGAGGGCACGAGCATGGCGTCGAAAGGGGCAAGCGCGCGGTACAGCTCGGGATAGCGCACATCGTAGCAAACCGACAGCGCAAGCCGCCCGAAGGGGCTCTCGATCGCCACCGGCCGCTCGCCGGGCTCGAGCGTGCGCGTTTCGTCGTAGCGCTCGTCGCCGGCGCTATAGCGGAAAAGATGCATCTTGTCGTAGCGCGCCACGCGCTTGCCCGTCTCGTCGTACACGAGGCAGGCGCCGCGGATATGTGCTTCATCACTACCCGAGATGGGGACGGTACCGGCGACAATCCAGAGCGCGTGTTCGCGCGCGGTGCGCGAAAGGAAGTCCTGGATCGGCCCGTGCCCGTCCGCTTCGCGCAGCTTCACTTTGTCGGTCTCGTGCCGCCCGATGCAGTAGAAGTTCTCCGGCAGCGCGACGAGCTTCGCGCCGGCCGCGGCGGCCGCGGCGATGAGCCGAGCGGCCGCTTCGAGGTTAGGCGCGAGCTCCGGCGCCGAAACCATCTGCAGGGCCGCAATGCGGCTCTTCAAGGGCTCACCGGCTGCGTCGCCTGCGGCGCGCTGGCGAGCTTTTCGACCTTCGGCTCGACCCAGCTGCCGGAGACCTGGAACTCATACGCGAAGATCTGACCGAGGGGGTTCTTCAGCACGCGCTGGGCGATGACGGCGGCAACGCCGGCCACCGGATTGACGAGAGCGACCGCAGTGGAGGCGGTGCCGCCGAGGCTCGGCACGACGCGCAGCTTGAGATCCTGCGTCTCGTGCTGGAGATCGACCTCGCCCGACATCGCGACGTCGGCGGCCGGCCCGGTCATGCGGAAATCCTTGAGCTGCATCACGCCGCGCTCGACGCGCGAGACCGCCTCGATCTTGTCGAAGCGAAAGCCCTTGGAAAAAACGTCGCGGAAGTCGAGCGTGATGCGCCGCGGCAGTGCCTGCAGGTTCATGAGCGAAATCAGCTTGCCGATGCCGGGATCGATCTCGAGGAACTGGCCGTCTTCGGCGACGAGCTTGAGCTCGCCCGACAGGCTCGGATAGTCGATCGTAAGGAGCTCGCCCTGCCAGCCGAGCGTGCCCGACAGATCGGCCTTGCCTCCCATCACCATGTTCGGATATCCGGCGCGCGCGAGGAACTTGCCGACGTCGGTTGCGGCCAGCTTGAAATCGAGCTCGCTGCCCGGCGCAACGCCGCCGCGCCAGCGCCCGCTCGCGGTGAGCGTGCCGTCGGAATTGACCATGCTCGCCTTGTCGATGCGCCAGTCGTCGCCGCTGTGCTGCGCGACGAACTCCACCCTTCCGAGGGGCTTGCCGCGCAGCTCGAACTGCTCGGCCGCGATGTCGATCGAAGGCAGCTCCGCCGTCTTCGCCGTGGGGCCGGGTGCGGCGTCCTCGATGCTCGCCGGGACCGCGAAGCGAAGGAGCCGCGCGACGAGCTGTCCTGCGCCTTCCTTCTTGTAGGTCACCTGCCCTGCGATCTCGTCGGCGTCGACGACGGCCGACCACCCGCTCGCCTCGGCCGACGCGCGCAACGCGATGTTGTTGAAGCGCCGCCCGTACATGTCGACGCGGCCAAGCTTGAGCTCGAGCGTGGCGGGCAGGCTCTCGCCGCCGGCGGGCGCGACGGCGCGCCAGCGATCCATGTCGAGCGCCGGCAACGAGCCGTAGACGAGCACGCCGTTTCCATCCGGCAGGCGCACCGCTTGCGAAGTCGGGGTGAGCGAGACGCCGGCTCGCCGTACCCCCATCGCGTCGCCCTGGCGGCGGCGATGGATCTCGGCGAGGGCGACGCGGGCGAGCGAAACAAAGATCCGGTCGCGAGCGCCCTCGTCGAACTGCGCGTATTCCACGCGCAGCGGGAGCGCATCCGGCCCGCTCTTGCCGAGCGGCGCCGGCAGCGCGCTGGCGACGCCGCGCAGCGTGGACTCGACCACGACGCGCGGCAGGCCGCCGCGCAGGGTGACCGTCGCGAGATAAGGAGTCGCGCCGGTGAGCTGCGCGAGCAGCGGATGGTCGACGAGCGGTGCGAGCGAGCTGGGCTGCGCCTCGCCGCGCGCGACGAACTCGATCGCGCCGCGCGGGCGCGTGCCTCCCGAGATCGTGACCGTTCCGCCGAAGATCTGGCCGCGCGCCTCGCGCAGCGCGACGCTCGCATCCGTGAACGCGACCTTGGCGCGCGCCTGCTCGAGCGGCGGCAGCACCGAACTCAGCGTGAGCGCGTTGCCTGCGAGCTCGTAGTCGCCTGCCACTTTGGTCTTCGAAAGATCGGCGAGCGGCAGCTCGAGCTTGAGGCGCAGGTGCCCGTCGCCGCTCGCGCTCATGCCGGCCGTGAAGCGCCCGGCGCTGTCGCGCAAAGGCGAGGATTGCAGGAACTTGAGGAATTCGGCCGTGGGGCCCTGCGCCTGCCCGCTCACCAGCACGCGGGGCGCCTTGGCTGCGAGGTCGGCGATGCCGACGCTCACTTCGTGCACCGTGGCGCCGAGGATGCGGCCGCTCTTGCCCGCAATCTCCATGCGGTTGCGCTCGAAGCGCAGCTCGGCATCGATCGCCTCTATGCGAGGCCAGCCGTCCACATAGTTCAAGAGCCCGTTCTGCACGTGCGCCTTCACCAGGAACTGGCCGCGAGCCGGATCGGTGAAGGGAAAATCGCGCAGGTCGCCCTGCAGGCGCACCTCGACGTCGCTCGCCTCGCCGCCGACGATGCCCTGCACGAGCCATTCACGCGTCTTCTCGCCCATCAGCGCGCCGAGCGGCAGGTAGTGCGGCAGGGCCTTCGCGTCGGTGCGATTGAGCACGGCCGAGACGTCGATCGAGCCGGGCCCCTCGCCGCCGTAAGCGTAGCTGCCGAACACGTTGCCGCTGAGATCCGCGTTGGTGAAGGTCAGCGAGGAAATATCGACCTTCACTCCGGCGCCTTCCCTCTGCCAGGCGAGCTGTCCGTTCAGGATGTCGAAGGTGAGCCGCGGATCGGGAAAGACGCGCGGCAGATCAAGCTCGGCGCCGCGCGATTGCAGGTTGACTCGTCCGCCGGCTTCCGTCGCCTCGAAATTGCCCGCCAGTTTGCCGAAGCCGGGAAGGTCCTCGCGCGGCTTCAAGCCGAGGTCGAAAAAGCGAGCCTGCACCTTGTATTGTGCTGGCGCGTCGATTGCGCCCTGCCACTCGAACCGGAAGTCGCCGAGCTGGCCGCGCGGCTCGAAGTCGAGCGCAAGCTTGCGCACGCCGGCCGGCAGAGGCAGCGCCTCGGCGAAATGCGCGAGCGGCGCGAGCTCGAGCGCATTGGCGTTGACGACCCCGCTTGCCGCCTTCCACGCGAGCTGGAAGTCGAGCGGCGCGAGCGGCTCGCCGCCCTGCGGCGCGAGGGCGAGCGTGCGGGCGGTGAGCTGGTAGCCGTCGGCCAGCACGCGGCCTTGCAGGCGCCCGGTGACCGATGCGACCTCGAGGAGCGGCAGCTCGGCGCCCAGGCGCGCCCTGACATTGGCGAGCGCCACGTCCGCGGTCGCCTGGCGCACGACCCCGTCCTGCACAGCGAGCCACGCGCGCACCGCGCCCTCGCCCTGCTCGAGCGCGATCGGGTAGTCGAGCCATGGTCGCCATGCGGCAAGATCGGTATAGCCGAGCTCGGCATAGACCTGTCCGCTCCAGCCCGCGGCTTCGCCGACGCTGCGGCCGGCGAGCTGCGCACGCACTTCGAGCTTCGCGCCGAGCGCTTCGGGCGGGCGCGCGGCGAGGCCGAGGGCATGCTGCTCACCCTCGCTCGTCAGCCGGACGTTAATGGCGGCGAGCCTGAGGAGCGGCGCACCGCGCTTCTCGTCCCGCCACTCGATCTCGGCGTTGCGAACTTCGATCGCCTCCTGCGCGAGCAGCCAGTCGCTGAAGCTCGTGTCGCTTTGACCTACGGCGAGCTTGATTCCCGCGACGTAGAACGCACCCGCGCTATCGCGGCGCATCGCGAGCTTCGGGCCTTCGATGCGCAGCGCATGGAGCCTGAGCCGCCCGTGGGCGAGCGAGCGCCATGAGAGAATGTTCTCCACCGACGGCAGCACGAGCGCCTCGCGGCCCTCGGCGTCGTAGATGCGCACATCCGAAAGATTGATCTGCGGGCGCAAACCCAGCCACTCCGCCTCGATGCGGCCGATGGTGACCGGCCGGCCGACCGTCGCCGCGACTCGTGCGACGATCTCCGGCCGCAGCCTCTCGGCCTGCGGCAGCAACCCATAGCGCAGGACGAGCACCGTTGCGGCGAGGACAAAAAACGTCGCCCAGGCGATGAGTTCAAGGGTTCGCCACAGTCGCTTCATATTGGAATTAACGCCCAGGCCGCCATTCTAGTCTGGCCGACGCTCCGGATGAGCCGCAGATGATTGATCTCTCATCGGTTTCCCGCTTCGCGGCGCGGGTCCTGGCCGTGCGGCCGGCACTCGCCGGGGAGCTCCGCTCGCCCGCGCCTTTCACCCGCGCCGAGATGATCGGCGCATTGCGCGAGAAGGCCGGCGACGAGGCGCTCTTCAAGCAGAGTCTGCGCCGGCTGCGCGAGCGGGTGTTGATGCGCGTCATGGCGCGGGACCTCGTCGCGCACGCGCCGCTCGAGGAGATCTGCGGCACGATGAGCGAGCTCGCCGAGGTCACGATCTCGGCCGCGCTCGACTGGCTCGGCGCAGCCGAGCTCGTCGTCGTCGGCATGGGCAAGCTCGGCGGGCGCGAGCTCAACGTTTCTTCCGACATCGACCTCGTCTTCCTGCATCCGCGCGTCGAGGCCGCCGCACGGCTCGAGGCGCCGGCGCGCCGGCTGATCCGGCTCCTCGCCGATGTCACCGAGGACGGCCTCGTGTTCCGCGTCGACATGCGGCTGCGCCCTTACGGGGACTCGGGGCCGCTCGTCTGCAGCTACGACTTCCTCGAGCAGTACTTCGTGACCCAGGGCCGCGAATGGGAGCGCTATGCGTGGATCAAGGCACGCGCCTTTACAGGTGGCGATGCCGATGAGCTCGCGAAGATCGTGCGCCCATTCGTCTATCGCAAGTACCTGGACTACGCGACGCTCGACGCGATGCGCGGCCTGCATGCCGAGGTGCGGCGCGACGTCGAGCGGCGCGAGCTCGCAGAGCACGTCAAGCTCGGGCCCGGCGGCATCCGCGAAATCGAGTTCATCGCCCAGGCGCTGCAGCTCATCCGCGGCGGCCGCGATGCCGCCTTAACGGTGCGCCCGACGCTCGCCGTCTTGAATGTGCTCGCGGAGCGCAACCAGCTCCCCCCGGCGGCGGCGCGCGAGCTCTCCGACGCCTACGTGTTCCTGCGGCGGGCCGAGCATGCGCTGCAGTACCTCGATGATGCGCAACGGCACGACCTGCCGGAGGACGCCGAGGATCAGCGACGCATCGCGCGCATGCTCGGCTTCGGCGACTGGCCGGCGTTATCGGCGGAGCTCGCGCGCCATCGCGCCGCAGTGACTCGGCATTTCAACAGCGTCTTCGCCGAGCGCACCGCGCCGTCCGAGGCCCCTTGGCCGGACCATCCGCAGCTCGCCGCACTGCGCACGAGCCAGCGCTATGCCTCGCTGCCGGCGGACTCGCGACGCCGGCTCGATCGCGTCGTGCCAGCGCTCGCCCAGGCGGCCGCGCGCACGCCGAATGCCGAGGCGACCCTCGGCCGCGGCATCGCCTTCCTCGAAGCCATTGCGAGCCGCGCGGCCTACCTGGCGCTCCTCGCCGAGCATCCCGATGCCCTGGAGCGCGTCGCGCGCACGATAGGTGCTTCGAGCTGGGCCGCGGAATTCCTCACGCGCCACCCGCTGCTCCTGGACGAGCTGCTGGATGACCGCCTGCTTTATGCGCCGCCCGAGCTCGACTCGCTTGCCGCCAACCTTCGGACACGGCTTGCCGAATATGCCGGCGATACCGAGAGGCGGATGAATCTCTTGCGCGAGGCCCACCAAGCGCAGGTCTTCCGCCTTCTCGCACAGGACCTCGCCGGGCACCTCACCCTCGAGCGCCTTGCCGACCATCTTTCGACGCTCGCCGATCTGATGCTCGAGCTGGTGATCGAATGCGCGTGGGGCGACCTGCCGCGCAAGCACTGCGACGGCGCGCCGTGCTTCGGCGTGATCGGCTACGGCAAGCTGGGCGGCAAGGAGCTCGGCTACGCGTCCGATCTCGACATCATCTTTCTCTACGACGATCCGAGCGATCAGGCCGCCGAGAGCTACGCGCGCCTCGCGCAGCGCGTGAACACCTGGCTTTCCAGCCGGACGACGTCCGGGATTCTTTTCGAGACCGACCTCGAGCTGCGGCCAAGCGGTGCGTCGGGGCTGCTCGTCTCGCCGCTCGCCGCGTTCGCCGATTACCAGGCGCAACGCGCCTGGGTCTGGGAGCACCAGGCGCTGACACGGGCGCGCTTCTGCGCCGGCGATCGCGCGGTGGGCGAAGGCTTCGAGCGCATCCGCATCGACGTCCTCACGCGCCCGCGCGATCCGGCGTCCCTCGCCGGCGAGATCGTCGCCATGCGGGAGAAGATGCACGCGGCGCACCCGAACGAGAGCGAGCTCTTCGACCTCAAGCACGACCGCGGCGGCATGATCGATATCGAGTTCGCCGTGCAGTTCCTCGTGCTCGCCAACGCCCATCGCTACCGCGATCTCACCGGCAACCTCGGCAATATCGCCCTCCTGCAGATGGCCGCGAGCCACGGCCTCATCGATGC
>DASQGW010000021.1:0-20719 GCA_035632415.1 Burkholderiales bacterium
TGCGCCGCGCCGGCGAAGAACATGAGGAGGAGAAATCTCAATCGCTGTCCAGGTGCTGCGAGAGCCGCAGGAGCACCGTCTCGCGGCCGAGGAGCTCGAGCACGGCGTCGATCGAGGGCGTCTGCGTGCGGCCCGTGACGATCCGGCGCAGCGGCATCGCGATCTGCGGCATCTTGAGGCCGCTCGACTTCACCACGTCTTTCAGCGCCTCATTGAGCGCCGCGCGCTCCCATGGGACGGTCGCGAGCCTTGCCTTCAGCATGCGCAGCGCCGTGCCGACCTTCTCGTCCCAGTCGGGCGTGCCGGGATTCACTTCCACCGCGTAGAAGAGCATCGCCTCGTCGGCCAGTTGCGGGATCGTGCTCGCCCGATCCTTCAGCAGCGCGACGACCTTTGCCAGTGGCGGTCCGCCACTAGGTTGCGCGCCGCGCTTGCGTAGCTCGGGCTCGACCAGTTCGGCAAGGCGCGCGTCGCTCGCCGACTTCAGGTACTGCTGGTTGAGCCAGGCGAGCTTCTCGGGGTTGAACTGAGCAGCCGAGCGCGAGACATGGGCGAGGTCGAACCACTCGATGAACCTGGCGACAGGGAAGAGCTCCTCGTCGCCGTGCGACCAGCCGAGGCGGGCAAGGTAGTTCAGCAGCGCTTCCGGCAGGTAGCCTTCATCGCGGTATTGGAGGACGCTTACCGCGCCATGTCGCTTCGACAAGCGCTCGCCGTCCGCGCCCAAGATCATCGGCACGTGTCCGAATTTAGGCAGCTCGGCGCCGAGCGCATTGAAGATGTGGATCTGGCGCGGCGTGTTGTTGACGTGGTCGTCGCCGCGGATGACGTGCGTGATGTTCATGTCGAGGTCGTCGACCACCACGCCGAAGTTGTAGGTCGGCACGCCGTCGGCGCGCAGCAACACGAGGTCGTCGAGCTCGGCATTCGGGAATTCGATCGGTCCCTTCACGAGATCGTTCCACGCCACGGTGCCGTCTTCCGGCGTCCGGAAACGCACTACGGGCTTGCGGTCGTGGGGCGGGACGAGTCCCCTCGCCTTGGCGCGCTCGGGACGCCAGCGGCCGTCGTACTTCGGCTTCTCGTTCCGCGCGATCTGCTCGTGGCGCAGCGCCTCGAGCTCCTCGCGCGACATGTAGTCGTTGTAGGCATGGCCGGCGGCGATGAGGCGATCGGCCACCTCGCGGTAGCGCGCGAGCCGCTGCATCTGGAAGAACGGGCCCTCGTCCCAGTCGATGCCGAGCCACTTGAGGCCGTCGATGATCGCGGCGACCGAGGCTTCGGTCGAGCGCTCGAGGTCGGTGTCCTCGACGCGCAGCACGAACTGCCCGCCGTGGTGGCGGGCATAGGCCCAGGAGAAGAGCGCGGTGCGAGCGCCGCCTATATGCAGATAGCCCGTGGGACTGGGCGCAAAGCGCGTCTTGACGGCCATCGCCAATTATTACGGACGTTGTCCGGAATTACGTACTTGGTACGGAATTCAGGCAAAATCCCGGCTCGCACGCCCGGGTCGTTAGCTCAGCGGTAGAGCACTGCTCTCACACAGCAGGGGCCACTGGTTCGATCCCAGTACGACCCACCATCACTCCTCAAGCACTTACAGCTTCCTGCGACTGCTCCTCAGCGGCACTGGGTATACGTTTGGGACCGGCCGCAATTTTCTCAACCGCGGCACGAGCGTTAGCCGGCGCAAGATGAGCGTAGCGCTCAGTCATTCGCACTGTGCTGTGACCAAGCACCTGGGCTACGTGGCCCTCGGGAACGCCCGCTTGCACCAGCCACGACCCGCATGTATGCCGCAGGTCATGGAAGCGCATATGGGCAATGCCAGCGCTTTTGTACGCATGCCGAAAGCTCGACTTCACCGAATGGATCCGTTCGCCATCGGGCCCGCAGAACACCCACGAGGCCTCGGGGCAGCGGTCCTGCCGGTATTGGAGCCGTCGCTGTAGCGCTTCGCGGGCAGCTGCGTTAAGCGGGACCAAGCGTGATTTGCCTGCTTTGGTATCCCCATCGCGCAGCCTGATTACGTTCGCCTCGAAGTCCACACGCTCCCACTCCAAGCCAAGCAGCTCGCCCTTCCTGCATCCCGTCATGACGGCAACGACGACCAGGTCCGCGAGGTACGGCGCTCGCTTCTGACGTCCCGCAGCGGACATCAAAGCATTGAACTGCGGTTCGGTTAGAAAGAACTTCCGTCCCTCAGGTTCCGGCTCGCGCATTCCTTGAGCGGGATTCGGAATATCCCAATCCCAATCCAGGCGCGCTACGTTCAAGGCCGCGGAGAATAACCCGACCTCGCGGTTGATCGTGCTGCCCTTCACTCCTGCGTCCCTGCGCTTGGCGACATAGCCGCGCACATCAGATCGCTTGAGATCGTTCAGCACCTTTCCCGCGAAATAGGGCTGCAACTGCTTCACCGTCCAGGCATCGCGCTCGGCACTTCGTTTAGCACTTTGCGTTTCCTTCAGGTATCGCAGCATCAGCTCATCAAAGGTATAGCGCGGTTGAGTGCCCCACAGACGTTTCTGCCGGCTCTCTAAGCGCCACTTGCCTTCAAGCTCCTCGGCTTCCCGCCTGTTAGTCGTCCCAGTAGAACGCTTAACTCTTCTGCCGCTCGCGTCCCGGTAGTTAACGTACCAGTACGCGGACCCTGCGCGTTTGAATAGCATGGCTCAGTTCCTTTCCACGCTACTGGCTCCGCGCCATTCGAATTATGCGGGAGTGGAGCCGACTGTGCGACGTAGTGTCGCAAGGCATCGTCAGAGACAAGCACTCTGCGTCCGACACGAAACGTCGACAGCTTTCCACTCGCCACGAGACGCTGCAGCGAACGGATCGATATGCCCCCGAGCTTCGCCGCCGCTTCACGCAGTGAATACGCAAGTCGTTCCGTTGCCATAGGGGCGCATTCACTCAATCCAGCCTTCCGGATCCTCGACGGCCGGATGTCGAACACGCCGGGGCAAGCCCTCGCGGCGAAGCTTCGCGAATGCCTTTTCCGCGGAGCCTTCCACTTTGACCACCAGGTTTATCGTTCGACCGGCCTGCCGGCGCGTGTTCTCGACCGCCGTGTCATAGCTGATCTGCGTTTGCTTCTGCAGCGTCCGGATGCGGCTCATTTCCTCTTGCACCCAGCAGAGCGCCTTCGGATATGCGCCGACGACGTACTTGCCCGGCTCGAGCAGGACCTCCCACGGAATGACGCGCCCCTTGTTGCCCAGTGAGAGCTCCCAGCGCACCCACGGGTGACCGGGGCAGCCGAGCTCCATTCCTTTCTCGTAGACGCTAAGGCGCTGCCGTGCTCCCGGATCCCGATCGTTACGGTGCGACCGGTGCCATCGGGCTCGACCCAGTTGCCATACTGCTTCAGCTTCGGCCGCCGACCGCCCGCGCCAAACTTCCCTTCCTGGTGCAGTCGGATCGCTTCCTCGACGCCATGCAAGCCTGCGTAGTCGTCCACTGCGCCATCCCAACGCGTGATGCGCCCCTGCAGCTCGTCTCGCCCAAGCGCGACGAGCGCAGGCCAATCGAGAATCACAGCGCACGCGGCGCCAGAGAGCGAGAGGAGGGCCGTGCCGCGCTGATGCTCACCACCGAAGCAGAAGAAGGCCCTGAGGCCTTCGCCGAGCTCGAACCCTCGTTCGTAGTTGTGCTTGCCCTGGCGCAGCTCGAGCGCCGAGAAGAACTTGCGGCCAAGCACCGCCTGGAACCGTCCGAGGAGCGTTTCTACGGCCTGCTGCGTCCCTTCGAACGTAAAGGTGACATTGAGCCAGTCCGTGATCGCGGCGTAAGCGTGCGCTGCCGCGTTACGACCTGAAATGGCGACCCACTCCCCGCGAGCGTCTTCCACGAGGAAGACTTGCTCGCCGGTAGACGCGTCAACGCTCGAACGACAACTTTTCCCCCGTATTACCAACGGGGGATGGCCGGCGGGCGCCGAGCCGTCCTCGGCGGGGCTGCGGGCGGCTTCGGCGCCCGCTCGTTCATTACCCGGGTGAGAAGGCGCGCCAAGATCCGGCGTGCGAGGTCCTGCGTTTTCCTGCGTTGACATGGTGACTCCACAAAGTTTTCCGTGAAGTCACAAGACGGCGCGTAAGCACTACGTTTCTCTATTTGCCTATGCGGACGACTCTTACGCGGCTGCGACCGTCTGCATCCCTGGCTGCGGCTCTCCCGGTGGCGACGGGACCGCTATTCGGGCTCTCCTTTCAGAGCACCTTGTGACGACTGTACATCCGTACAGTAGTTTAGCAAGCCGCTAAAGTCAAGAACCAGCGAGCGCGGTGACTAATTCCCCGCCTCGGTCCCCGCGACCACGGCTTTCTCATAGAGGAAACGTTCTGGTTCGTAGGAATTTTCTCGAGGCGCAAATTATTGAAGCAAAAGAATCACGTGTCGCCCGTTCCGAGCCGTTTTTGCCGCTTTTGAACCCTCAAGTCCCCACTAAAGTCCCTACCTCCAAAACCATCGGTCTGAGACTTAACGGGTGGTGTGGGAAAACCCCCTCTATGGATGCAAGCTCTCCCTGCATATTTGTGCCCACGCTCGGCGTATGTTTTCCGCATCAGGGAACGCCCAGAAGGGGGCGCGATGTCGATGAAGTGGCCGTTGACGATCGTGTCGTGAACCGGCAGTTCCAGAGCACGCTGTTCGCCTATGCGGGGCCACGTAGTCGGGGCAGCGCACGGCACGGAAGCGCTCACGGGAGCGCGGCCCGAGCGGTGGGCCCACTGTTCACCGGCGTCGTCATGCCGGTCATGCGAGTCAACTATTACCCTGACTTTGAAATCTGCAGATGGCAACTCGCGGTAATGGCCTTGAGTTTGTGTTTGTCGGCATGCAGCCTCTCGCTCACCTCCCCTGAATCGCTTCAAGCACAGCGCTGGTTGCACGAACATCTGCCAGCCTGCATAGTAATCGCGGCGCTGGTGCTAATGTTCATTGGGTTGCTCTTACGAGAAGCGAAGCGCACGCCGCCGGCAAATGACGAACTGATCTACGAGGCATGGCGTCTGGAGACTCTCCGCCATCCAGGCATCCGATTCAGTGCCGTCGTGCATACCTTTGACCGTCTCGCTTTTAACCGACGGGCCGTTCAGGTCTACGTGCAGTTCGTCGGTAAATATTCGCGTGAGCCAACTGCCGAAGAGCTCTGGTCCCTCGTGTCGGGTGGCGGCGCACCTCGCGAAGGACTGCCGAATCACTGACTGCGCGCGCACGCAGATCGCCCCATCCCTTGCGCAAGTGAGTTTCCGACCCTACCCACGAGATGCAGAAAACTTCAGTGACTCGATCGGTCCAGGTCTGTAAACACCAAAGCCTTGAGCGTAGCCAACGCCAAGTGCCTTCAAACGAATCAGGGTATCTTGTTCTTCGACGAACTCCGCGATTAGGCTGAAGTTGAGCGCCTGCGAGATCGTGAGCAGCGCGGCCATCTTTCGCTTTGCTCTTTCGCTGGCAAGCAACTGCCGCGTGATACTCCCGTCAACTTTCACAAACCTCGGGCCAAGCCCTTGGATTGCGCCGAACGAGACGGACTTCCGACCAAAGCCATCGATGAGGATCCCTCCGCCTATCTCTCGATACGCGTCCGAAAAGCGCCGGGCAGCATCAAAGCGGATTAGTGTGTCGCTCTCGTCTATCTCGAAGAGCAGGCATCGAGATGGAACCTTGTTGCTCAGCAAGTGGCTTGCAACAAAGCGGGGGAACTCCAAATCCTCCAGCGTCTGGCCGGACAAGTTGATCGTCAGGCATGGAATGCCTGTTCCTCGAGCGAGTGACGCTATCGCGCTACGCACAACCCAGCGGTCCAGCTGCGGCATCATTCGATAGTGCTCAAAGACCGGGAAAAACTCCCCGGGAGGCAGGAGAGCCTTCTCCTCCTCGCGCAGGCGTACTAGCAGTTCGCCCATCGGGTAGCGATTGATTCCCGAGAACGCGAGGATCGGCTGACAAAAAAGCGCGAATTCATCGTTGGCAAGCGCGTTGCGCAATCGCCGCTCCGGATCCGCCCAGCCACTAAGCCCTGAATCAACAGCTATCATCGGCTATTGCACCAGACTTCCGATCGGCTCCGTGCCTGGCCCGAAGAAGTAGAACCGGCTTCTGCCACCGCGTTTTGCCTGATACATGGCTGCGTCGGCTTTCAGCATCAGCGCGGCAAGGTCGCGGTCGTCCTGCGGATAGAGGCTGACCCCGACACTGCAGGAGATGTCGAGCTGAAGGCGCTCGACATGGAACGGCCGCGTCAGCTCATTGAGGATTTTTCCGCAAACGAGCTCTGCGTTGCTCGGCGTAGCGATGTCATTAAGCACCATCACAAACTCGTCGCCGCCGGTGCGGGCAACGGTGTCCTGGCGGCGCACACACGCGCTCAAGCGGCGCGCGACTTCCTTGAGTAGAGCGTCGCCCACGCTGTGGCCATGCGCGTCGTTGACCGGCTTGAAACGGTCCAGGTCTACGAACAGCAGGGCGAAGGACTTGCGCTCACGGTCCGCGTGACACGCGGCTTGCGCCAGGCGATCGTCGAGTAGAAACCGGTTGGGCAGTCCCGTAAGCGGGTCGTGCAGCGCGATGCTGCGCAACTGCTGATTGGTTGCGCGCAGCGAATCGGCGAGCTGCGCGTTGCGCGCGGCGAAATGCGCATCGACGGCCGAGATCACCAGCGTCACGGCGAGAATGCCGAGCGTTGCGACGCCGATGATGGTCGCGAGCGCGTGAGGATTCAGTCCGCCGCCCTCGTCCGCCGCGAGGCACACGCTGTCGGGGGCGAAGCGCGCGGCGGCCATCGCGGTGTAATGCATGCCGGCGATCGCCGCGCCCATCACGGTGGCACTGCCCAGCTTGGCGAACAACGCCGCGCCCGACGCGCGCTGCTTCAGGTGGAACGCCAGCCAGAGCGCCGCGAACGAGGCGCTGACTGCTATCGCGACCGAGGCGACGAACAGCAATGGATCGTAGGTGACCGGCGGCGACATGCGCATCGCCGCCATGCCGGTGTAGTGCATCGTCGAGATACCGATGCCCATGAGGGCGGCCCCGCTCGACAGATGGGCACCACTCAACGAGGGTCGCCGCACCACCAGGAGGGCAATGCCGGATACCGCGACGGCCGCCAGCCACGATAACGTGTTGAGCGCGACGTCGTAGGCCAATCGGATCGGCAGGCTGAAGGCCAGCATGCCGATGAAGTGCATCGCCCAGATGCCGGTGCCCATCGAGACCGCGCCGCCCTCGATCCATAGGCCGGAGAGCCTGCCGGAGCGGTGGTCGCTCACCCGGCCGGCGAGATCGAGCGCGGTGTAGGAGGCAATCACCGCCACCACCACCGAAAGAGCTACCAGCCTGTAATCGTAGATCCCGCTCATAAGCCTGAGCCGGCCTTCAGCAGCGCGACCAATTGATCCGCCGGCACCGGCTTGCTGAAAAGATAGCCCTGCATTTCATCGCAGCGCAGCAGGCGCAGGAACTTCGCCTGGTCCTCGGTCTCGACGCCTTCCGCGATCACTTTGAGCCGCAGCGAATGCGCGAGCGAAATGATGGTCGACACCAGCGTCATCGCGTTCGGATCCTCGCCCATCTTGATGATGAAGGAGCGGTCGATCTTGAGCGACTGCACCGGCAGCCGGGCAAGATAGCCTAGCGACGAGTAGCCGGTGCCGAAATCGTCGATCGCGATATTCACGCCGAGTGCGCGCACGGCCTTCAGCTTCTCGATGTTGCCCTTGATGTCCTCCATCACCAGGCTCTCGGTGATCTCCAGGTCGATCGCGGTGGGAGCGACGCCATCGGTGATGGCCTGCTCCACCACGCCGACGAAATCGCGCTGCCGCAGCTGGATCGCCGATACATTTACCGCCACGCGCGGCGCCTCCAGCTTCTGCTCCACCCAGCGGCGGTGGTCGCGCGCCGCGCGATTGAGCGCCCAGGCCCCCGCCTGCAGGATCAGCCCGGTCTCCTCCAGCAGCGGGATGAAATGCGCCGGCGGCACCAGCCCCTTGTCCGGGCTCTGCCAGCGGATCAATGCCTCGACGCCCACTACGGCGCGCGTCTCTAGATCGACCTTCGGCTGGTAATGGAGTACGAGCTCCTGCTTGTCTATCGCCTGCCGCAGCTTGCTCTCGAGCGCCAGCTTGTCGGCAACCCGAGCTGTCATCTCTTTGGCGAAGAACAGGTAGCGCTCACCCGCGGCCTTCGCGTTCTTGACAGCCGCCTCCGCACTGCGCAGCAACGCTTCGCTGTCGCCGCCGTCCTGCGGAAAGATCGCAATGCCGATGCGAACCGACACTTTGAAATCCTGACCGGCCACGCTGAACGGCGCCTCAAAAATCTGCTGCAAACGTTGCTCTGTGACACGAACAATCTCACCCTCGTTCTGCACCAACCGCGACGCGACCGCGAAAAGGTCGGAGCCGATCCGCGCCATCCGTACCGGCTCCTTGCCGGCGGCCTTCATACGCGCCGCGATCTCCTGCAAAAGCCGGTCGCCGTTCTGCCTGCCGAAGGCATCGTTCACCGACTTGAAGCGCTCGATGTCCAGAATCGAGACGGCGAGCATGCGGTTGCTACTGTGCGCCTCGTGCATCATTTGTTCCAGTCGTTCGACGAACAGCGCTCGGTTGGCAAGCCCGGTGAGCTCGTCGTAGTAGGCCAGGTAATTGATCCTCTCGGTCTTTTGCAGATGGTCGAGAGCGAAAGAGATGTCGCCCGCGAGCTCGACCAGAAGCTTCATTTCCTCTTCGTCGAAGAAGCCGGCGTCGGCCGCATAGAGGGCGAGTACGCCGAGCGCCTTGCCCGCGACGATCAGGGGGATTACGGCAACAGAATTGATACCGCGTGTGTCCAACTCCTTCCGCATCAGCCGCTGCGGATCGGCGCGCACATCGTTGGAAACCATCGGCCTCATGTCGCGCACGGCCCGTCCGGCAAGACCGTGCCCGCCGGGCTTGTTCTCCATCACCGCCATCGGCGCCGCCGCGAAGAAATCACCGACCTCGCCCGCAGACGCGACCGGACTGACGATCCCCGCCGCGTGGTCGACAACGCCGATCCAAACCATCTTGAATCGACCATGCTCGACCGCGATCCGGCAGGATTCCCTGAATAGTTCGTCGCGATCCCGAGCGCGCACGATCAGCGTGTTGATCCCGCTCAGCACCGCGTAGACGCGGTTGAGGCGCTGGATCTTCCGCTCGGCCTGTTTCTGATCGGTGATGTCTTCGCCAAGGCTGGCGGTGCCGACGACCTTGCCGTCGGCCGAGCGCAGCACCGAGTTGTGCCAGCGGATCAGCCGCCGCTCGCCGACGCGCGTCAGGATCTCGTTCTCGTGGTGCCAGGCGCTCGGCAGGTCGGCGATCAGGTCTGAGAAGAGCTGCTTCAGGTCCTCTTCGGGTGGGATGAAGGTCTTGAACCAGTCCTTGCCCTGCACCTCCTCGCGTCGCCAGCCTGTCAGGCGCAGCAGGTAGTCGTTGCAGTAGGTAATGCGTGCCTCGCTGTCGAGCATGAGCGAAACCAGCTCCACCTTGCCGAGCATGTCCCTGAACCGCCGATCGCTCTCGCGCAACTCGTCCGCCGCGCGCTTGCGCTCGGTGATGTCCTCCGCGATGCCGGTAACCCGGTACACCCGCCCGTCGCGCAGCACGGGGAATGCACGGTCGCGGATCCAGCGGATCGAGCCATCCGGCCGCACGACGCGAAACTCCTCGTCGTAGTTCCCGGCCGCCTGCTTCTGCGCCGCGAGCAGCACCCTCGCGCGGTCCTCGACGTGGATCGCTTCGATCCAGTCGCGCGGCGAAGCGTAGACGCTCTCGCAACTTCGTCCCCAGATCTGCTCGTAGGCCGGGCTCACGTAAAGAATTTCGTTCTTGCCAGGGTCCGTGAGCCAGAAGACTTCCTGGATGTTCTCGGCGAGCTGCCGGAAGCGCGACTCGCTCTCGCGGAGGCTTTCCTCGATCCTTCGCTGGTCCGTGACGTCTTGCAGCGTGTTGAACCAGTGCAGGTCGTGCGTGGTGTCTCCATCCGCCTTGAGCGGCTCCATCGTTTGGCGCACACGGATCAGCTCGCCGTCGGGCCGGCACAGCCGGTACTCGAGCTCGGTGCGCTTGCGACGCGCCGCGGCGTCCAGGGCTTTGGCGCGGAACATCGACTGATCGTCCCGGTGCAACAGGTCAAGGAAGGCGCGTGTCGTGCGCGGCTGCTGGTCCGGCGCTACGCCCAGAAGCTGCGGCAGCGTCTGCGAGCTGCTGACGAACGAACCGTCGGCCGCGGTGATCACGTGCGCGAGTTTGGCCATCAGCTGGGCGCGGTGCAGGCCCGCCTCGCTCTGCGCCAGCGCGACCTGCATGCGCCGGCGCTCGCCAATCTCGATCTGGAGCTGGGCGGCGTGGCGCTGGATCTCGTCGTAGAGCATTGCATTTTCATAGAGCAGCGCGAGCTTCCTCGTCATCACACTGCCGACGCGCGCGTCCTCCTCGCTGAACCCGCCGGCGCCGCGGCTGTCGCCAAAATAGATCCAGCCGTACACGCGCTCGGCCGAGGCAACCGGCAGGCCGAGCAGATCGCGCACGGGCGGATGGCCGCGCGGCAGCCCTTCAGCCGCGGCGTCGCCGTCCGCGCTGCGCATGCGCAGCACCCGTTTTCCGATCAGCAGGGTCTCGAGCAATCCGGTCCGGCCGGCCGCACCGCCCAGGATGCCCGCGTCGAAACCCTTCGCGAAGACGAAGCGGATCGTCTGCTCGCCCTGGTCGAGCATCCCGACGGCGGCGTAATCGGAATCGATCAAGTCGCAGGCGGCGGCGAAGAACAGCTCGACCAGGCGCGCGGGATCGCGCTCGGTCATCATCTCCATGCCGACCTCGAGCAGCCCCGAGAGCCGCGTCGTGACGCGCTGCATGGCGGCGACGTTGTCGCCGAATTTCTTCGAAAGCTCCTTGATCGACTCTCGCTCAGAGCGCAGCTTGCCGCTGCGTCCGACCAGATCCTCGAAGCTTGTCCGCACCTCGTCCAGATCCTTCAGGTACAGAGTCATGGAGTCGTCGATTTCCCGGGCCATTCCTGGAGCGGGCTCGGCGGCTCTGGCAGCGCCCGGCGGTTGCACCGGGCTGCTCGCGCCCAGCGCATGATTTACGGCGTCCAGCACGGCCTGCGGCTCGGCCGGTTTCGGCAGTACCTTTTGCACGCCGCAGCTCTTCGCGAGCGCCTCGGCCTGCGGCGTGCTGTAGCTCGCCGTGTAGAAGATGACCGGCGTAGCGGCGAGCTCGGCATCGGCGCGCAGCCGCTGCACGAACTCATAGCCGTCCATCGTCGGCATGAGGATGTCGGTCACGACGAGGTCGGGCCGCTCGCTGCGCACGAGATCGAGCGCCTGGGCGCCATCTGCCGCCTCGAGGAGGCGATGGCCGTCGTAGCCGAGCAGTGTGGTGAGGAACTGCCGGTTGCTCGGGCGATCGTCGACGACGAGGATGGTCGCCATCTTCAGCCCTTGCCCCGGCCGCTCAGGCAGGACTCGATCTCCTTCAGCAGCCGCTGCGGGTCGATCGGCCGGACAATGAACCGCGCGGCGCCGAGCGCGAGACCCCGCTGGCGGGCGGGTTCCGCGGTCATCGTCGACGTGAGAAAGACGAATGGGATGCCGCGCAGTTTCGGATCGGCTTTGACATCCCGGATGAAATCCCAGCCGCTGTCAGCCGGCATGCAGATGTCCGAGATGATCAGGTCCGGAGAGTCCTGCCTCGCCAGGGCGAGCGCGGCGGACGGGCTGGTGGCGGTGAGTACCTGGTAACCCAAGGGCTGGAACAGGCTGCGCGCGAGCTCGAGGTTGTCCCGCTTGTCGTCCACGACGAGGATCGTCTTGGCCTTCTCGACCGCTGGCAGCGCGCTGCGGCTCGGTTCTCTGGCAATCCCGCTCAACTTGCCGTGCAAGGCGGGCGGCACGAACGCCTCGACCTGGTGCACGAAGCTTTCAGGGTCGATGGGTTTGGAAAGGTAGCCGTCGAAGCAGGCGGCGAGGATGGTTTCGCGATCACCGACCATCGCCAGAGCCGTGATGGCGACTAGCGGCATCCGGTCAAGCGCCGGGTCGCTGCGCAGTTGGACCGCGATTTCAACGCCGCCCAGGCCCGGCAGCTGGATGTCGCAAAGGACGAGATCGAACTCACCCGTGCTTGCCAGCTTGAGTCCCGCCTGGCCGTCCCGCGCAGAAACGATGTCGTGGCCGAAGGCACGCAGCAGGTAGGACATCAGCTCCAGGTTGGCCTCGTTGTCCTCGATGATCAGGATTCGCGCGGCCATGCGTTACTCCGTGGCAAGGCGCAGCGTGAAGGTGCTGCCTTTGCGGTACTCGCTGCGCAGCCTGATGCTGCCGCCGAGGAGCCGCGCGAGCTTCTGGCTAAGGTGCAGGCCGAGGCCGGTTCCTTCGTAGGACTTGCCGGTGCCGGCATCGAGGCGGGCAAAGGCGGCGAACAGCTTCGCCTGGTCCGCTTCGCGGATGCCGACGCCGGTATCGGCGACGCTGATTTCCACGACCTGCTTGCCGTCCACGCTGCGCCGGGCGATCTCCAGCCGCACGCTGCCGCTGTCGGTGAACTTGATCGCGTTGTTGAGCAGGTTGATCAGGATCTGGCTCAGCGCCCGGCGGTCGGTGGGCACCATCACCTCGTCCTTCGGCGGGAAGAACGTCAGCGCAAGTCCTTTGGCCTCGGCCATGGGCCGCAGCGTCGCCACCGCCTCCTCGATGACCGCCAGACACGGTGTGGGCTCGCGGTGCAGCTCAACCTTGCCGGCGTCGATCTTGGCGAGATCGAGCAGATCGTTGATCAGCGCGAGCAGGTGCTTGGCGCTGGTCTGGACCGTCCTCAGCTGCTTGTCTTGATCGGCATTGAGCGGGCCGGGCAGCTTCATCAGCAATGTGCCGGTGAAACCGATGATCGCGTTGAGCGGCGTGCGCAGCTCGTGGCTCATCGTGGCGAGGAAGCGGTCCTTCGCCTGCATCGCTTTCTCCAGCTCGACGTTCTTCTCCTGCAGGGTCTGCTCGATGCGCTTGCGCTCGGTGATGTCGCGGATCGCGCTCGACACCAGCGTGCCCTCCTCGGTCTCGAGCGGGCTCAGGCTGATCTCGATCGGGAACTCGAGCCCGTCCTTGCGCTTGCCGTAGAGCTCGAGGCCCGCGCCCATCGGCCTGGCTTTCGGGTCGGCGAAGAAGCGGTCGCGGTGCTCGGGATGCTTGCCGCGGAAACGCTCGGGCAGCAGCATCTCGATTTTCTGCCCGAGGAGCGCGGCACGCGGCCAGCCGAAGAGCGTTTCGGTCTGCGAGTTCACCAGTACGATGTCGCCGGCGCGGTTCATGATGATGATGGCGTCCGGTGCGGACTCGAGCAGCCCCTTGAATTTCTCCTCGGCCTTCTTGCGCTGGGTGATGTCGCGTATCGCGCTCGACACCAGCGTGCCCTCCTCGGTCTCGAGCGGGCTCAGGCTGATCTCGATCGGGAACTCGAGCCCATCCTTGCGCTTGCCGTAGAGCTCGAGGCCCGCGCCCATCGGCCTGGCTTTCGGGTCAGCGAAGAAGCGGTCGCGGTGCTCGGGATGCTTGCCGCGGAAACGCTCGGGCAGCAGCATCTCGATCTTCTTGCCGAGCAGATCGGCTCGTGGCCAGCCGAACAGCATTTCCGTCTGCGAGTTGACCAGCACGATCTCGCCCTCGCGATTCATGATGATGATCGCGTCGGGCGCCGACTCGAGCAGCCCCTTGAATTTCTCCTCGGCCTTCTTGCGCTGGGTGATGTCGCGGATCGCGCTCGACACCAGGGTGCCCTCCTCCGTCTCCAGCGGACTGAGACTGATCTCGATCGGGAACTCAAGCCCGTCCCTGCGCCGCCCGTAAAGCTCGAGCCCCACGCCCATCGGCCTGACTTTCGGGTCGGAGAAGAAGCCATCGCGGTGCCCCGGATGCGTGGCGCGAAAGCGCTCTGGCAGAAGCAATTCGATCTTCTGCTCGAGCAGCTCCGCGCGCGGATAGCCGAAGAGCTTCTCGGTCTGCGAGTTGACCAGCACGATCCTGCCGTCGCGGTCGACGATGATCATCGCATCAGGGGCCGACTCGAGCAGCGCGCGCATCCGGCGCTCCTGCGTCCTTGCCAGCCTGCCGCTCTCGATGAGACGCGCTGCGAGCGGCCTTACCAGCGAGCGCAACATCCACGCGCCCGCGGTAACCAGGAGGAGCAGCAAGCCGGTCGCGAGCTCGAGTTGCTGGCGGATCGGCCTGAACACCTCGGCGGCGTCGACCTTCAGCACCATGCCTAGCCCGAGATTGCCGATCGGGCCATACGCGGCGACCACGTTCTGCCCCCGGTAGCCGCGGGTAATCGTGGTGCCCGTTTCGCCGCCGAGCGCGCGCACCATGGGCAAAGGCTCGCCGTGCAAGTTGGTCAGCGCGGTGTGGAACACTCGAGGATTCAACTGCTGCGGAAAGCACTGCAGCTGGTCGTCGCGCCTTATGCATACTCCGCTGTCCCAGGTCTTCCCCCGCCCGGGTGGCCTTTGTGCCAGCCGGGTGAGAACGGGTAGCGGCTGCTCGGTGAGCACTTCGCCGACCGGGCCGGAGGCATCGCGCAGCGCCAGGCGATGGCGTATTGCGAAACCACCATCCCAGAAGAGCTCCGCCTTGCCCGGCGTGGCCAAAGGCACCGTCAGCGCGACTGCGTGCGCGAAACGTCCGCCGCTGGCAACTGGCTTGCCTTCCGCGGTGAAGTAGCCCACGGCGCTGAAACCCTCCTTCAGGAAGCTGTTTATGACGGCCTGGATGTTGTCCGCGTTGGAACCGTCGTCCCGATTGCCGGCGATCAGCCGCAGGTTGCGCAGCACGGCGGGCCGCGTGGCGGCAATCCGCGCGGCGCTTTCGCGCAGCTCGATCAGGTCCTGGAAAGTGTCGACGCGCCTGCCGAGCGCGATCAGCAGGTCGTCGCGCACCAGCGTTTGCACGCGCTCCTGCAGAATGGCGAAGGTGGCGATGCACCCGGCAAAGACCGTCGCCGCCAGGACCGCCGCGCCGACGAACGTGATCCGATCGTCTTCGTCCTCGAAGAAGCGTCGGCGGCCCCATTCGAAGCGCCTGGAGGCGGCATGCAGCCCCACTGCCAGGGCGACGAGCCCGAACGGTGTAGCGAGCGCGATTCCGGAAAACCAGTACTCCGGAAAAAGCAGCTGGGCGCTCACCATGAAGCCAGCGAGCCCGAGAACGCCGATCGAAGCTATGCATGCCATGCCGATCCGCAAGGCAGTCGTCGCCCACGGCGAGCGCACACGAGGGCCGAGAATCAACACCAGCCCGGCGAGGAGGAAGGCAACGGTCGTCACCGGTGGCATGCGTCCCGGCGCGGGGGTCGCGTCGCGGAGCCAGTCGTGCAGCTTCGGCCAGTCGAGCCCCAGGTCGATTGAAAGGACGTGCTCCGCGCCGACCAGCGAAGCCAAAGCGACGAGCAGCGCACCGACGGCCGGCCTGTAAGCCGCAGCGAAAAGCGCACAGCCGGACAGTGCGAAGCAGAGCGCGGTGTTGAGCACCATCGGTGCGTAATCGGGGGAAATGCGCACGACGGCAGGCCACTGCCACCACCAGGCCGCCATGACGACGAAGCCGAGCACGGCGAGAAGACCGCCCATGACGCGCTCAAGCGCCACGCGGTTCACCCGAAAGCAGGAGATTCTCGTAGGCAAGAGTGAATTGCGCGGCGAGCGTCACCGCAAAGTGCTCGTCCTCTTCGCTGAAGTTTCCGGCGCCGAGCTTCGCTTCGAACCACGCCCAGCCATAGGTGCGCTGCACGGACCTTATTGGCACCACGAGCTTCGCCGTCGATCCGTTGCCGGCGAGCACCTTAGTCGCTGTCCCGCCCGCCATGATTTCGCCGAGAATCCCGCCCCGCGGCAGCAGCGCATGCAGCGCGGCGCAGGAGCGCTCGCCCATGCCCTCGGTGTACAGGTGCTCAAGCGCGCCGTCCTCGCCGCCTATCACACCTACAGCAGCGTCGCGAGCGCTGACGATGTCCTGCGCGCCGCGGCAGAACACCTTGACCAGGCGCGACGGCTCGCGTTCCGAGGAAAGCTCCAAGCCAAGCTCGATCACCGCCGAAAGGCGCAGGCTGACGGTCTGCAGAGTGGTGAAGGAGTCCGACAGGCTGTAGGAGAGCTGGCGCAGGTTGCCGCCTCTGCCGATCACCTCCTGGCCCTGGTCGATCGCCTGCTCGAGCTGCTCCTGGAGCTTGGCGAGGGCGTCGAGATAGCCCGCGAGATGCGCGACTAGCTGTCCCGATGGCGGTGCAGGTGCCGGCAGCTCGGCCACGCCGGGCGCCGGCCTTTCGCCGGGACCGACGAACTGCGCAACGGTATCGAGGATGATCTTCGGCTCGGAGGGCTTGGCGAGCACCTCCTGGACGCCACACTCGGCAGCCAGCTTCCTCGCGTCGTGCTGCCGATAGGTCGCCGTATAGAAGATCACCGGGATGTGCGCGAGCGCGGGATCCGCGCGCATCCGGCGCGCGAGCTCCACGCCATCGAGTACCGGCATCAGGATGTCGGAGAAAACCAGGTCGACGGGCTCGCGTCGCGCGAGCGCCAGCGCTTCGACGCCGTCGGCGGCTTGGACAACACGATGCCCGGCATACGCGAACAGCGTGGCCAGGAACTGGCGATTGACGATGCGATCGTCAACGACCAGGATCGTCGGCATCGTCCCTCCTTGGGCCGCCCCAAGCGGCCCATCGGCTAAAAGGCTACGCCGAGCGGCAATGCAAATATGCCGGGAAAGCTTGCAGCCCGACTGCCGTAGTTTCCCTATTCGAGCGAGGTCAGGCCGTAGCGGATCGCGAACTTCACTAGCGCCGGCATGTCGTGGATCTCGAGCTTGCGCATGATCCTGCTTCGGTACGACTCGACGGTCTTCGGCGAAAGGCCTAGTGTGTTCGCCGCGGCGGCGCTCGATTTGCCCGAGACGGTGAGCCGCAGCACTTCGTGCTCGCGCTCGGTAAGATTTTGCAAGGGACCCTGGGCGGCGCTCCGCTCTCCCGCGATATCACCGATCAGCACGCTCGAGATGGCCTCGCTCATGAAGCGCTTGCCCTTGCTCACGCGGCGCACCGCCTCGAGCAGCTCCGCGGCGCCCGCCTCCTTGGTGACATAACCGTCGGCACCGGCGCGGAACGCCTGGTAGACGTATTCCGGCGACGCGTACATGGAGAGAATCACGACGCGCGTCGCGGGCGCCAATTTGCGGATCTGGCGCGCCGCGTCGATGCCGTTGATGCCCGGCGCGTTGATGCCGAGGACCGCCACGTCGGGATGCAGTCGGGACGCCAGATGAACCGCGTCGGCGCCGTCGTTCGCACACGCGACCACCTTCATGTCACCCTGCGTGTCGAGCAGCACGCGCAGTGCGTCGGTCAGAACCGCATGGTTGTCGGCGATGAGGATTTTTATCGGCGCTTCCTGGCGCGGATTCCTCCCGGCTGGCGGCCGCTTCATCGATTCTAGATTCTCGAAATTGCGCTCCGCACTTTATCGCGCAGCCATTTGTAAATCTGCCGGGAAACCTTGCGGGCGCGATGGAGCTTCCCCTACACCGCAAATCGTAGAGTCGCGGCGCAGCCTTGGGATATCGTGAAACCGCGATCGTTTGATCGGGTTTCTACTACTCGAGCGTGGTCATCCCGTGGCGGATCGCGAATTTCACCAGCGCCGGCAGGTCGTCGATGCCGAGCTTCTCCATCAGGCGCAGGCGATAGGTTTCCACCGAGCGCGGCGAGAGCTCCAGCAGCGCGGCGGCTTCGGCGTTGGATTTGCCCTCGACGACGAGCTGGAGCACCTCGCGCTCGCGCGGTGTCAGCCGCTCGAGCAGCGCCTGCGACGCGCCAGGAATCAGCTTGTCGGCAACGCCCTCGCCGAGATAACGGCGCCCCGCCGCAGCTGCGCGCACGGCTCGCACCACTTCGTCGCCCGCGGACTCCTTCAGCAGGTAGCCGAGCGCACCGGCGGCGAACGCCTCGCGCGTGACCTCCGGGGTCGAATGCATCGACAGGATCACCACCGCCGTTGCCGGAGACTCGATGCGGATGCGCCGCGTCGCCTCCAGGCCGTTCAGCGCTGGCATCGAGATGTCCATGACGACGACGTCGGGCCGCAGCTCGGCGGCCTTGTCGACGGCGGCACGGCCATCGTCCGCGGTCGCCACCACCCGGATATCGGCGTGCGCTTCCAGCAGCCGACGCACGCCATCGCGCAGCACCCCGTGGTCGTCAGCCAGCAGAACGTTTATGACCATCTATCCTTTGAGAGCATCAGCTCGATCCGCGTTCCCGAGCCGGGCGCGGAATGCACGCGCAGGTCGCCGCCGATCGCGGCGGCGCGCTCGCGCATGATCATCAGGCCCCAGCCGCCTTCCTCGCCCGCCCGCGCGAGGGCGTCGAGGCGGAAGCCGCGCCCATCGTCGGCCACGCCGAGGACGATGTCGCCGCCGCGCCGCTCGAGCGCCACCCGCACCTGGCGGGCGCCGGAGTGCTTCAGCACATTGTTGAGCGCCTCCAGATAGATCCGCAGCAGCGCGTCTTCGACCCGCGGCGAAGGACGCGGCAGCGCCTCGTCCACGGCTACGCTCACCGGGATGCCGGAGCGGGGCTCGAGCGCGGCGGCGTGCCAGCGCAGCGCGGCGGGCAGGCCGAGCTCGTCCGCCCCCGGCGGGCGCAGGCGCGTCATCACGGTGCGAATCGCTTCGACACTGCTCTTCGCGAGGCTCGAGGCGCTGGCGATGCGCTGCGCGGTTTCGGCGTCGCCCGGCAGGCGGCTGCGGATCAGCGCCAGCTCGGCGTTCAGCGCCGAAAGCGACTGGCCGACGATGTCGTGCAGCTCGGCGGCGAGCGCCCGGCGCTCGTTGTCCTGCAGCTCCATCAGGCGCTGCGAAAGCCGGTCCACCTCGCCTGAGGCCCGGTAGGCCTCGAAGGCGGACACGAGCAGCGTTCCGGCGAGGAACACCAGCGTGAAGGCGCCCAGGATCACCGCAAACGTCACGTGATCGAGCTCATGCGGCGAGGCGCGCGACACGCAGTCCGGCGCGAACTGCGCCGCCGCCATGCCGGTGTAATGCATGCCGTAGATGGCGCTGCCCATGATGAAGGCGCTGCCGGCTTTCTTCCAGAATGCGGAGCCCAGCGACTCCATGCGCAACGTGAAAGCCGCGAACAGCGCAATCACCGAGGCGGCAATTGCGATGGCGATCGAGAAGGCGACGAGGACCGACGCGTACCGGATCGGCGGATCCATACGCAGTGCCGCCATGCCGGTGTAGTGCATGGCGGCGATCGCGACGCCGATCAGGATTCCGCCGCCGGCAAGCCAGCGCAGGCCGCGCGTGCCGCGATTTGCCAGCGTCAGGCCGCCGCCGGAGGCGACGATGGCGATGGCGAGCGACAACAGTGTGAGCGGCACGTCATAGGAAACCGCCACCGGCAGCATGAAACCGAGCATGCCGATGAAATGCATCGACCAGATCCCGGTGCCGATGGCGAGCGCGCCGAGTGCGATCCACAGGCGCTGCCGCGGCGCCCGGCGGTGCGGCGCGACGGCTCCTGCGAGCTCGAGCGTGACGTACGAGGCCATCGTGGCGACCACGATCGACAGCAGGACCAGCCAAGGGTTATGGCTCGAGGCCACGCCCTTGATCTTCTACGCCTGCAGCCCGCAGCCTGCAATCCCATCCGCAGAATGCGGGAAACAGCACGGAGCCGGAAAAACCCGTCGGCGCGAGCGCCTGGCTGCTTCGAATACGCGCTGCGTGCCAGGAGCGCCCATCAGCCCGTAGGGCCAGCTACTTCATCATCCGGTAGGTCGAGATCCACAGCACGAAGAGCGCCGTCAATCCCAACGAGCGCGCGATCCAGCCCATTTGATCCCAATTGGGCGACACGCTAGGCAGCATGAGTATCGCCATGCCGCAGAGAAAGATGACTGTCGCCACGAGGCTCGCCTTCCACGTCCGAACGTTCTCCGTTACACGGCTGACCATTTTGGCGAAGTCCAACATGGCGTGGGTGAAGCGGGACCTAGCGGGACCGAATGCGCTCGCGGAGCGCGTCGTACAGGCACAGCAAGCCGACTAGGTACAGGGCCTAGCCGGGATGCTTAGCTGCAGCGTAAGTTCCTGGCCACCCAGGAGCTGTCCGGGGAGGTAAGCGGCACGTGATGTAGCTCCGCTACAGTATCCCGAACCAGCGCGCTAACAGTAATAGCAAGCAGAAGAAAACAATCGCTACGGCGGCGTACGGCCAGGATGGCATCTGATCCTTATTTTCGCGCCTTTCTCTAGGCCCGGCCCATTGCTAGCTAGGTGTGAAGCGTCAACAGGTTGTTTCTCGACTGAGGGAGACGACTGGCCGGCGTTAAGCCTTTGATGCCCTGGTGCGGGCGATGCCAGTTGTAGTGGTGCATCCAGCGCTCGAGCATCGCGGTGCGTTCGGAGGAGTGGTTGTAAGGGATGCCGTAGGCCCACTCGCGAAGCGCTGACTGGATGAAGCGCTCGGCCTTGCCGTTGGTCTGCGGACGGTAGGGTCGGGTGAAGCTGTGCTTGAGCTTGAGGTCCTGGCAGGCTTCGGCGAAGGGCTTGGATTGGAAGCAAGCGCCGTTGTCGGTGAGGATACGCTTAGGTCGCACGCCGAGAGATTTGAAGTAGGCGACGGTGTTGTGA
>DASQGW010000022.1:0-2356 GCA_035632415.1 Burkholderiales bacterium
GCACGGTCTCGTCGAGCGCCGGCGCCGCGATCGCGTCGGCCCAGCGCACGTACCAGGCGTCGAGCTCCTCCTGCGCGCGCCGCAGGTCGGCGAGCGGCGGATGATCCGGCGTATTGCGCGCGGTGTAGCCGTGCGGCCTGCCCTCCAGGTGCGCCCGGAAGATGCGGTCGATCACGTAATTGTGGTTCAGCGTGTGAACCATGTTCTTGAAGAGCGAAGTGCGCGGCTTTTCCGGCTCGCCCGCAGGCAGCGCCGCCACGGCATCGAAGATCACGCGGTTCGCCCAGGCGTTATAGCGCGCGAGCATCGAGGCGGTCTCTTTCGTGATCAATCGAGCTTGGCGCCGCTTTCCTTCACGAGCTTCGCCCACTTGTCGAGGTCCGCGGCCATCAGCGCGCGGAACGCCTCCGGCGCGCTGCCCACCGGCTCCGCGCCGTCGGCGAGAATCCGCTCGCGCACGTCGGGCAGCGCCAGCACTTGCACGAGCTCGTCGTGCAGCCGGCGCACGATGGGCGCGGGCATGCCGGCGGGGCCGATCACGCCGTACCAGCCGATCACCTCGAAGCCCGGGACCGCCTCCGCCACTGCCGGAATGTCCGGCATGGCGGGACTGCGCTGCGCCGTGGTGACGGCGAGCGCGCGCAGCTTGCCGGCGCGTACCTGTACCTGCGCGCCCACCAGCCCCGCGAAGTTGAAGTCGTAGCGGCCGGCCATGAGATCGATGAGGGCCGGACCCGTTCCCTTGTAGGGGATGTGCTGCGCCTTCACGCCGGTCATGTGCTTGTAGAGCTCGCCGGCGAGATGGCCGCCGCTGCCGAGCCCGGCCGAGCCGTAGTTGAGCTCCCCGGAGCGTTGCTTCGTCCAGGCGACGAATTCCTGCAGCGTCTTCGGCGGCGACGCCGGGTTCACGACGAGAAGCAGCCCGGCGCGCGTGAGCTGTGTGATCGGCGTGAAGTCGTTCACCGGGTGATACGGCAGGTTGGGATTCAGCGCGGCGTTGATCGTGTGCTGGTGGTACGCAAGGAGCAGCGTGTAGCCGTCGGGCGGCGCCTTCGCGGTGATCTCGCCCGCGATCACGCCCGACGCGCTCGCGCGGTTGTCGACGATCACCTGCTGCTTGAAGATCTCGCCGAGCTTCGCGCCGAAGAGCCGCGCCAGCAGGTCGGTCGTGCCGCCCTGCGCAGCCGGCGTGATCAGGCGGATCGGTTTGTTTGGAAAATCCTGCGCCTGGGCAACGCTCGCCAGCGCAGCAAAGAGAGCAATCAGAAGTCGCATCGTGCAAGGTTAGCCCGAACCGGGCACCTAGGCGCTAGACCGGTTTGCAGGTGTATCGGCTTGGCCCTTCGACTTGCGTGCCTGGATCCCATACCCACGTCCCCGTGTTCTTATCAAAGGTGTTGGTTTGGGTGTAGGGACCTTTCTTTTCAGTCCATGTAGCCACGCCGGACTTGTTGAAGAATATGACATCGCCGGTCGCTTTCAGGTTTTTCGCGTCGGCGCCGATTTCCCAAGAACCGTCCGCATTAAAGCGCATGAAAATGTCGTGGCTCTTGGACGGAGAATGGCACTGGTACGTGATCGGTGCCTGCGCAGAAGCTGCGACCGGCTGCAACGCAGCAAGAATCGCTAGGCACGCGCTAACCACGAACAGAGCGCCAGTACGACGCATCATTGCAACGTCCCCTTTCCTTCCTGAGAGACAGAACTTGGTTCTTTGGTTGTCGAACTTTGGCTGGCGATAGCCATCGTAGTCTTTGAGTCTGCCTGCCGGATGCACGCGGCGCAGACGGAGATGTTGCGGTCCATCCATTTGAGACCGGCCTGTGAGAGCACGAAACCGGCGCAGACGTATAGCACCCACGGCCAGAGCTCGACGCCATATACGTGTAGTGCGGCGCCCACTAGCGCAAGCGTCACCGCCACCGCCAAGAAGCTGCGGACCCGGCTCGTCAGCCGCTCACGATTGGGAAAGTCCAGTGGGCCGCCACATTTAGGACAGCGGGTGTCGCCACCGGGGACTGCGTTACTTTTCATAGCCGCACCATCGTGTCATCGATCGTAGCAGCTAACCCGCCAAGCTCCATCACGTTCTGTAATGTCTGCTCCCCGCCATTAGCGGACATCGTCTGTAAAGACGAATTCCGGACAACGTCCGTAATTACTTGCTCGGCATTGATGTCCGCTTTCGGCGGCGGTTTCAATCGGTCAACGCAAAACCTTCTATCTTGCCAGATGAGGAGGTTTGCGTATGGGAGAGAAGGCGCGGGTAAGGTTCAGCTCGAGCGAGAGGGCTGAGCTTTGGAAGCGTTGGAGAGGTGGGCAGTGCGTAGCCGACATTGCCCGAGCGCTCGAGCGA
>DASQGW010000023.1:0-52197 GCA_035632415.1 Burkholderiales bacterium
CCGTTGACAGCGGGATGTTATTTCCATTATTCTGGAAATATGGAAATGACGCAGATCGTCGACGCGCTCGCCGCGCTCGCCCAGGAGACGCGCCTCAGGGCTTATCGGCTCCTCGTCGAAGCAGGCCCCGAAGGACTTCCCGCCGGCCGCATCGGCGAAGAGCTCGAATTGCCGCCGGCAACGCTCTCCTTCCATCTCGCGCACCTTGCGCGCACCGGGCTCGTGCGCAGCCGCCAGGAGGGCCGCTTCGTCATCTACAGCGCGGACTTCCGGAACATGAACCAGCTCGTCGGCTATCTCACCGAGAACTGCTGCGGCGGGCGTGCCTGCGCGCCCTCCACCAGGCGCACGCGTGTCCGGGCGTGAGGCATGGAAAAGTCGCGATTGAATGTGCTGTTCCTGTGCACGGGCAATTCCGCGAGATCGGTTCTCGCCGAAGCATTCCTGAATTCCGTGGGCGGCGGCCGCTTCCGGGGGTTCAGTGCCGGCAGCCATCCGGCCGGAAGAGTCAATCCGTTCGCGCTCGAGCTGTTGCAGAAGCACCGCATCAGCACCGAGGGCCTGCGCTCGAAGAGCTGGGACGAATTCGCCAGGCCGGGCGCGCCGGAAATGCACTTCGTCTTCACGGTCTGCGATAACGCGGCCGGGGAGACCTGCCCGCTGTGGCCCGGGCGTCCCATGACGGCGCATTGGGGCGTCGCCGACCCGGCTGCGGTCCCGGGGAGCGACGACGAGAAGCGCAAGGCGTTTGTCGAGGCGTTCAGGTTGCTGTCGAAGCGCGTGCGCCTGTTCATCAACCTGCCGTTCGAGCGGCTCGAGCAGAGGGCGCTGAAGGGGAGGCTCGACGAGATCGGGAAGGCATGAGCTTCTTCGAGCGATGGCTGACGCTGTGGGTGCTCCTCTGCATCGTCGCAGGCGTCGCCGCAGGGCAGTGGATCGGGGCGCCATTCGAGGCCCTGGGACGGCTCGAGATCGCGCAGGTCAACCTGCCGGTCGGCCTGCTCATCTGGATCATGATCATCCCGATGCTGATGAAGATCGACTTCCGCGCGCTGCACGAGGTGCGCAGGCACTGGCGCGGCATGGCGGTCACCGTCGGCGTGAACTGGGCGGTGAAGCCGTTCTCGATGGCGCTCCTCGGGTGGATCTTCATCCGGCATGTATTCGCCCCGCTGCTGCCGCCGACGCAGATCGACAGCTACATCGCGGGCCTCATCCTGCTCGCGGCGGCGCCCTGCACGGCCATGGTGTTCGTCTGGAGCCAGCTCACGAAGGGGGATCCGTACTTCACGCTGAGCCAGGTCGCGCTGAACGACACGATCATGATCATTGCATTCGCGCCGATCGTCGGGCTGCTCCTCGGCCTGTCTTCGATCGTCGTGCCGTGGGGCACGCTGTTCACCTCGGTGGTTCTGTACATCGTGGTGCCGGTCCTGCTGGCGCAGGCCGCGCGCGCGCTTGCTCTGCGGGGCGGCGAAGCGAGGCTGCAGGCGGTTTTGGCGAAGGTTCAGCCGTATTCGATCATTGCCCTGCTCGCGACGATCGTCCTGCTTTTCGCTTTCCAGGGCCGCCAGATCCTGGCCCAGCCGGTCATCATCGCGCTCCTCGCGGTGCCGATCGTCATCCAGGTCTACTTCAACTCGGCGCTCGCCTATTGGCTTAACCGGCGGCTGCACGTTCCTCACGACGTGGCCGGCCCCTCGGCGCTGATCGGAGCCAGCAATTTCTTCGAGCTCGCGGTGGCGACGGCGATCACGCTCTTCGGCTTCGATTCCGGCGCCGCGCTTGCCACCGTGGTCGGCGTGCTGGTGGAAGTCCCGGTCATGCTTTCGGTCGTGCACATCGTCAACGCGACGCAACGCTGGTACGCGAGTGCCTGAACTATTCACAGGAGAGAAATCATGGAACAGACAAACATCAAGGACATCGTCAAGGAGCGCTACGCCGAGGCTGCGCGGGGCGTATCCGGCGGACAGGGAAGATCGTGCTGCGGCGGTTCGCGCGCCGAAAGCCAATGCTGCGACCCGATTACCGGCAACCTCTACGACACGGCTCAAACGAAAGACCTTCCCGAGGCGGCGCTGCTCGCCTCGCTCGGCTGCGGCAATCCGACGGCGCTCGCCGAGCTGAAGCCCGGTGAGGTGGTGCTCGATCTCGGCTCCGGCGGCGGCATCGACGTCCTGCTTTCCGCGAAGCGGGTCGGGCCGAGCGGCAAGGCCTACGGGCTCGACATGACGGAAGAAATGCTCGCGCTCGCGATCGAGAACAAGCGCAAGGCCGGAGTCCAAAACGTCGAATTCCTGAAAGGCGACATCGAGAACATCCCGCTGCCTGCGAATTCGGTGGACGTCATCATCTCCAATTGCGTGATCAACCTGGCGGCGGACAAGGACAAGGTATTGCGGGAAGCTTTCCGCGTGCTCAAGCCGGGCGGCCGCTTCGCCGTATCGGACGTCGTCACCAAAGGCGATGTACCGCAGGCCATCCGCGACAGCATGCTGCTCTGGGTCGGATGCATCGCCGGGGCCCTCGAGGAAAACGAATACCGTGCCAAGCTGAGCGCCGCCGGCTTCGAGGCGGTCGACATGGAAGCAACGCGAATCTACCGGGCCGAGGACGCCAGGACCTTTCTCGAGCAGAAGGGCATTGACGTCAATGCCATGGCAGAGCAAGTGGACGGCAAGTTCATGAGCGCTTTCATCCGGGCCAAGAAGCCGGCTGCGAGAAGCGGCTTTCTGCGCGTCGGATGACGCAAATCAACTCGCCCCGCCGCGGGCAGGTGCACGATGGCGAGCGATCCCTTCCCCGCCTCACCCTTCCACAAGGAATACTGCAATGGGTGCCACCCCAGTCGTCATCTGCCATCCTGCCCGCACCGCGATCGGAACGTACGGCGGTTCGCTGAAGAACATCGCCGCGCCTGCGCTCGGCGCGTCGGCCATCTCGGAAGTGATGCGCCGCTCGCGCCTGAACGGCGGCGACATCGACACGCTCGTCATGGGCAATGTGATCCAGGCCGGTCTCAAGATGAATCCGGCACGCCAGGCCGCGATCGCGGCGGGCCTGCCGGTGAACGTCCCCGCAATGACCGTGAACCGCGTCTGCGGCTCCGGCGCGCAGGCGATCGTGAGCGCCGCCCTCGAGATCATGGCGGGCAACGCGAATTGCGCGATCGCGGGCGGCATGGAGAACATGGACATGGCGCCCTACCTCGTGCCGGGCGGCCGCTGGGGCTACCGTATGGGCGATGGCACGATGTTCGACAGCATGCTCCACGACGGCCTGAACGACGCCTTCTCCGGCAAGCATTCCGGCTGGCATACCGAGGATCTCGTCGTGAAGTACGGCGTCACCCGCAGCGACCAGGATCGGTGGGCAGCGAGATCGCAGCAGCGCTTCTCGGTCGCGCAGGCGGCCGGCAAGTTCGATGCGGAGATCGCCGGCGTCGAGATCAAAGGCCGCAAGGGCCTCGAGATCTTCGGTCGCGACGAGCACAACCGAGCCGATACGACGGCGGAGAGCCTCGCCAAGCTCAAGCCTGCCTTTCGCGCGGACGGCACGGTCACGGCCGGCAACGCCCCCGGCTTGAACAGCGGCGCGTCCGCGATGATCGTCGCGAACGAAGCCTGGGCCGGCAAGAAGGGGCTCAAGCCGGCCGCGCGCCTCGTGTCGTACGGCGTCGCCGCGGTCGAGCCCGGCATGTTCGGCATCGGGCCGGTCTTCGCCGTGCGCCTCGCGCTCGAGCGGGCCGGCTGGAAAATCGGCGACGTGCAGCGCATCGAGATCAACGAGGCGTTCGCGGCGATCGCCCTGGCCTGCCTGCGGGAGCTGGGCTTGAGCGAGGACGTGGTCAACGTCGAAGGCGGCGCCATCGCGCACGGCCATCCGATCGGGGCGACCGGGGCGGTGCTCACCACGCGCCTGCTCCACTCGATGGCCCGCGACGGGCTGAAGCGCGGCGTCGTGACGCTTTGCATCGGCGGCGGACAGGGCATCGCCCTCGCCTTCGAAGCGATGCGCTAGCAGAACCGGCAGACGTGCGGGCTGTCCATGAGGGATGGCCCGCACCGACTTCCCGCAGGAGTGGCAGGACTGGGTGGCGCAGAACGTGGCGCTCGGCTGCGCCACCACCGACATTTTCAATACGCTCGTAAGAGAAGGCTTCGCGCCCGAGGTCGCCGAGCGGGCGCTCAACATCCGCCGCGTCGCGCTGAAGCGCTTCCCCTCCGATCGCCTCGAGCTCTACACCGCCGAGGGATTTCTCACGCCGCCGGAATGCGAGGAGCTCGTCGACATCATCAAGGACAACCTGCGGCCCTCCACCATCAGCCACGACGGCACGGCGGACTCGTCCTTTCGGACCAGCCGCACGTGCGATCTCCTCGGCGGCGAGCCCGCCGTGCGCGCGCTCGACGAGCGCATCTGCGGCGCGATGGGCATCGATCCGAAGATGGCCGAGCCGAGCCAGGGCCAGTACTACGAGATCACGCAGGAGTTCAAGCCGCACACCGACTACTTCGAGCCCTACGAGCTCGAGCGCAACTCGACACCCACGCTGGGACAGCGCACCTGGACATTCATGATCTACCTGAACGACGTCGCCTCCGGCGGGCATACCGACTTCGTGAACGTCGGTCTCTCCATCCCCCCGAAGGCGGGCATGGCGGTGCTCTGGAACAACCTGAAGCGCGACGGCGCGCCGAACTACGACACGCTTCACCACGGCACGACGGTGAAGGCCGGCTACAAGGCGATCATCACGAAATGGTTTCGGCGTCCGCGCTGATCTTTTCCCGCGAACACTCGGTCTTCACCATGTCGCGGATGATCTCGGCAAGGCGCTGGGTCGCCGGCCCGGCACTCTCCGCGTCCGCATAGACCAGATAGAACTGCCCCACCCGCTCCGCGCCTTCGCGTAGCGGCAGCAGCTTCAGCGTCCCGGACTTGAGCTCGCCGCGGATCCGTTCTTCCGGGTACCAGCCGTAGCCGAAGCCCATCGACGCGGCGAAGATCGCAGTCGACATGTGACTGACCGTCCAGCGCTGCGTCGCTTCCACCATCGCCTTGGTCGGTCGCAAGAGTCCCGTCTCGCGCACGATGAGCTGCCGATGCGCGCGCAAGTCGCGCATCGTGAGCGGCCGGCCGAGCGCGTGCAGCGGATGGCCAGGATGCGCGACGAGCAGCATGCGGAGCGGCATGAGCGGCGCACCGCTGAAGCCCTGCGGGATGACCGGGGTGATGGCGAGATCCGCGCGACCGCCAACGAGCGCCTCGCTGGTGCCGGCGATCACCGTCTCGTAGTACTCGATGCGCGTATGCGGGCTCTCGGCATTCAGCTTGTCAAAGCACTTGAGCAGCAGCCATGCCGGAAAAATCATTTCGGCGGCGATGCGGATTTCCGCTTCCCACCCCGCCGAGGCGCTCTTCGCCGCCTTCTCCAGGCTCGTCGCCTCGTCGAGCAGCACGCGCGCCCGCCGGTAAAGCAGCTGACCGCTCGAGGTCAGCACCGCCTTGCGGCCCTTGATCTCGAACGCCTTCACGCCGAGCAGCGACTCGAGCTGCTGGACTGCGTAGGTCACCGAAGACTGGCTCTTGTGGAGCGTTTCTGCGGCCTTGGCATAGCCGCCGGCCTCCACGACCGCCGCCAATGCAGCCCATTGATCCAGCGTGATTTTCGGTACTGACATATCTACTGATTAGATTGGTATGGCCGGTATTTTGAGCTTTTTAATCGGATCCATCAATGAAATAGTGCGGCCCAGGAAGCACGCAACCCACCGAGAGGAATCGCCATGAAGACACTGCTGCAGATTCGATCAAGCATCTTTTCCGACGGCGGCCAGTCCAGCCAACTCGCCAACCGCTTCGTCGAGAACTGGAAGAAAGCCAACCCCGGCGCGAAGGTCGTGCTGCGCGACCTCGCACTCGAGCCGGTGCCGCATCTCGATGGCGCGCGCTTCGGCGCGTTCCTCGCCAAGCCCGATGCGCGCACGCCGGCGCAGGCGGAAGTCATCGGCTACTCCGATGCGCTGATCCGGGAACTCAAGGACGCCGACATCGTCGTGCTAGGACTGCCGATGTACAACTTCGGCATCCCCTCGACGCTGAAGGCGTACTTCGACCACATCGCGCGCGCTGGCTTCACGTTCAAGTACACGGAGCACGGACCGGTCGGTCTTCTCACCGGCAAGCAGGTCTACGTCTTCGCGGCGCGCGGCGGCTCGTACGCCGGCACGCCGAACGACACGCAGACCGGCTACGTGCGGGCTTTTCTCGCCTTCCTCGGAATGAGCGAGGTCGAGTTCGTCTATGCCGAAGGACTTGCGATCAGTCCCGCCGCCAGGGAAGAAGG
This sequence comes from Burkholderiales bacterium, assembly GCA_035632415.1. Lineage (GTDB taxonomy): Bacteria > Pseudomonadota > Gammaproteobacteria > Burkholderiales > SG8-39 > SCGC-AG-212-J23. Next base: position 6,353 of record DASQGW010000023.1, read on the forward strand.
CATCGCCCGGGCGCAGGCGCACGCCGATCGCCTTGCCGCTCCGCAACTTCTCGCCGCTTAAGGAGAACCCCATGCAACTCGCTACTACCGTCAATACCGCAACCGCGGGCCGGACCGATCGTCTGGGTGACACCGTCGACCTCGCGGCGCGCATTGCGCTCGCGTTCATCTTTGCGTGGTCGGGCGCGGACAAGCTCTTCATGCACACGGCCGGCACGGTGCAGTACATGCAGGCGGCCGGCCTGCCCCTCGCGAGCCTGCTCGTCTACCCCGCGGGACTGCTCGAGCTCGGCGGCGGCCTTCTCATCGTCTTCGGGTATCGCGCGAGGGCCGCCGCGCTGCTGCTCGCCGGCTTCACCGCCGTGGCGACGCTGATCTTCCATGCGTTCTGGGCAGCGCCCGCCGACCAGGCGATGCTCCAGTCGCTCATGTTCTTCAAGAACCTGGCGATCCTGGGTGGACTGCTGCACGTTGTCGCGCACGGCAGCGGGCGCTTCGCGCTCGATCGTTGAACCGGCCGATAATCGCCCCCACGTAAGGACCATCATGACCACTCGAACCGTTCACCGCCTCATCAAGTCCATCCCCGCCTCCGACGGCGCCGGCGTGAAGCTGCGCCGCAGCCTCGGCCAATCCAGCTTCGCGCGCCTCGATCCGTTCCTGATGCTCGACGAGTTCTCCTCCGACGACGCGGCGGACTACATCGCCGGCTTCCCGGCGCATCCGCACCGCGGCTTCGAGACCGTGACCTACATCCTCGATGGGCACATGCTGCACGAAGACCATCTGGGCAATAAAGGCAACCTGAAGAGCGGCGGCGTGCAGTGGATGACCGCCGGGCGCGGCATCATCCATTCCGAGATGCCGCAGCAGGATCGCGGCCGCATGCGCGGCTTCCAGCTCTGGATCAACCTGCCGGCGAAGGACAAGATGAAGCCGGCGAGCTATCGCGACCTCGAGGCGTCGGACATTCCCGAAGTGAAGATTGGAGAAGGAAAGGTCCGGGTCATCGCCGGCAACTATGCAGGCACCGCCGCGCCAGTGAAGCCTGGCGCGACCGATGCGACTTACCTGGATGTGCATCTGCCCGCCGACGCGACGTTCAGCCAGCCGGTGAAGGATGGCTACAACGCGTTCGCGTACGTGTACGAAGGCACGCTCGAGGGCATCCCGGAGCACAGCGCCGCGGTGTTCACGACCGAGGGTGACGTGCGCGTAAAGGCCGGGCCCGCGGGCGCCCGGTTCATCCTGCTCGCCGGCAAGCCGCTCGGAGAGCCGGTGGTGCAGTACGGTCCCTTTGTGATGAACACGCGCGAAGAGATCGATCAGGCCATCCGCGACTACCAGGCCGGCACGCTGGCCACCCAGTCTTAAGGGAGACTTAAGGAGCCGCAGTGGACAGTGGGGGCGAGGAGGAGTCCCCATATGCTGGTGCGTGCCTTGTCGGCCCTTGCGGCCGTGCTTTCGCTTGCGTTTTCGAGCCCTGCTGCCTGGGCCCAGAAAGACATCCGTTGGGGCACGGGCCCCGTCGGCTCGGTCGGCCAGAAGGTGCTGGTGGTGCTCGCCAACCTGCTGAACAAGGAGATGCCCCAGTACCGCATCACGGTGCTGCCGATGCCGGGTGCGGTGATGACGGTGAAGGGCTTCGCCACCGAGCAGATCGACGCCTATTACGGCTCGGACGACGCGTTGCAGGAGTTCGCAGCCGACACCGGCCGGTTCAAGGGCTTCAAGGAGGGCGTGAAGCGCACGCCGGTGCAGTCGATGTGGCTCTTCACCATCGACTGCGGCATCGGCATCAAGGCAGCCAACCGCGACAAGTTCAAGAAGTGGGGCGACCTCACCGGACACAAGGTCTACACCGGCCCGCTGCCCTTCGACACCCGCCTGCATCTCGAGAAGGCGCTCGCGGCGCTCGGCGTAAAGCATAACTACACGCAGGTCGACCTCTCGACGGTGGGCTCGCAGCTCGACAGCGGCACCATCGAAGGGACCATCGTCTACTACGGCGGGGGCACCGTGCCCGCGCCCTGGCTCTCGCAGGCTTCGCTCGCCGTCGACTGGGCCGGGCTCAATCCGAGCGCCCAGGAGCTGGCCGAGCTGAAGGCGAAGGGCTTCGCCGTGCGCCAGGTCGATTCCAAGATCCTCAGCCGCAACGACATCCATGTCGCGAAGCTCACGCTGCTGCCGTTCTACTGGGGCTTCGACATCGGCATGAACATGCCGGCCGACGACGTCTACAAGATGCTGACCATCGTCGACAAGAATGCCGACGCCCTCGCCCAGCAGGTGCCCGACCTCCACCAGGTCGCCCAAGGCAAGCTCGCCGAGTTCCAGACCGAAGCGCTCGCGCACACCTGGAACGTGGTGCCCATCCATCCGGGCCTCGCGCGCTTCCTGAAGGAGAAGGGCGCATGGCAGGCGAAGTGGGATTCGCAGGTCGCGAAATAGCGACGGCCTCACGCCCCGGACCATGACCGATAACCGCGCAGGGCCATCGCTCGCGATCGACATCGCGTACTACGCGCTGTCGATCGCCTTCTCGCTCGCCATCTTCTATTACTACTGGACGGGCGCCGGAGGGCCGTCGCTCCTCGCGATGACCGTGGTGCCGGTGGTGTACGTGATCTTCATCCTGCAGACGCTGCGGCAGAACGACCTCTATCCCGCCCTGCCGCGCGCCGCGAACTACGCCATCGCGGCCGCGTACTGCGCGTTCTCGCTCTATTGCGGCTACTACATGAACCGCGAATACATGCCGCTCGGCCTCGAGCGCGCCGGCGCCTGGAACACGATGGACCTGACGATGGGCGGCGGCATGGCGCTGCTCATCATGGAGTACACGCGCAAGCGGCACATGCCGCTCTTCATCCTGAACATCCTGCTCGCGCTGTACGCGGTCTACGGCTACGTGGTGCCCGGGATGTTCTATCACGCCGGGGTGAGCTGGGGGCGCGTGATCACCTCGAGCAGCGTGGAGATGGCGACCGGCATCTTCTCGCGCCTGCCGCAGCTCGCGCTCACCACGATCGGCGCGTTCCTCCTCGTGCTCTCGCTCCTGCGCGGCTACGGCTGCATCGAGTCGCTGCTGCGCGCGACCAAGCGGATCGCAGTGCGCTCGGCGCATGCGATCCCGCAGTCCGCCGTGGTCGGCTCGATGGCGATCGGCACGGTGAGCGGCAGCGGCGCGGCGAACTCGATCACGGTCGGCAGCGCCACCATCCCGTCGATGATCAACGCCGGCCTGCCGCCGGCGACCGCGGCAGCGATCGAATGCGCCTCGTCGATGGGCGGGCAGCTCATGCCGCCGGTGATGGGCATCGCCGCGTTCCTGATGGCCGAATTCCTCGGCGTCGACTACTTCGACGTGGTGGCGCGCGGCTGGGTGCCCGCCTTCATCTACTACATCACGGTCTCGGTCTCGGTGTACCTGCTCGCGGTGAGCCACCGCGCGCACATGATCGTCGACCGCAATCCGGCGCGGCTCTCGTGGCGCGACAAGGTGAACCTGGGCGCCTTCGTCTTCGTGGTCGGCGGCCTGGTCGCCCTGATGGCGGCGTTCTTCCTCGCGCCGATGTTCGCGGCGCTCTACATGTTCTGCGCCGCCGGCGCGGCGCTCTTCGTCGTGAACCTCGTGCCCCTCGCCAGGCCCGGCCGCTGGTCGTGGCGCGAGTTCTTCCGGCCGCTCGCCGAGTTCCTCGACTCGTACATCGACATGATCGCCGACATCACGCTGCTCCTCGCCACGCTGTCGATCATGACCGGCTTGCTGGTGATCACCGGCGTGCCGACCAACCTCGGCGCGCTGCTCATGGACGCGGCGGGCGTCAATGTCGCGGCGATGGTGCTGATGGCATTCATCTTCGGCGCCATCCTCGGCACCGGCCTGCCGCCGGCGCCCACCTATATCATCGTCGCGATCGTCATCGCGCCGCCGATGATCCAGGCGGGCGTGAATGCGTGGGTGGTGCACTTCTTCGCCTTCTTCCTCGCGGTGTTCGGCGAGCTCACGCCGCCGACGTCGATCACCGCGGCCATCACCTCGAAGATCGCCAACGCCTCCTTCTACGCGACGCTCTGGCGCGCGGTCCTCATCTGCATCTCGCTCTTCACGCTGATGGCCGGCGTGTTCGTGCACCCGGCGCTCGTCATCAAGCCCGGGCTCGATCAGCTCGGCGCGGCGCTCCTCATCGGCATCGCCACCATCGGGCTCACGTTCAGCTTCCAGGCCCGGTTCGCCGACCGGCGTGCGGCCGACGTCGCGGTACGCATCGCCCTCGCCGGCTTCGCGCTGGCGGCGCTGCTCGTGCCGAACGACACGGTCGGCACGATCGCCTGCGTCGGCGTGCTCGGCATGATCGGCTACTGGCTGACGGTGCGGCGCACGCTGCAGCCGCAGCCGGCGCCGCAGCCCGCAACCGTCTGATCCCGCGTTCTAGGCCGCCGCGGCCGCGAGCCGCGGCTGCGCTTCGCGGATCGGCAGGTGGACGGCCGCGGCGAACAGGCACAGCGCGGCATCCGCGTACCACATCCAGTCGTAGCTGCCGGTCGCCTCGAAAGCTCTTCCGCCGAGCCAGGCGCCGAGGAAGCCGCCGACCTGGTGCGACAGCATGACGAGGCCGAAGAGCGTCGCGAGGTAGCGCGGGCCATGCAGCTTCGCCACCAACCCGATCGTCGGCGGGACGGTCGAGAGATAGGTGAAGCCGATGCCCGCGGAGAAGATGAAGAAGACGAGCGGCGTCTTCGGCGAGAAAAAGAACGCGACGATGAGGAGCGCGCGCGAGAAGTAGAGACCCGAGAGCGCCACCTTCATGCGATTCGCCTGGATATGCCGGCCGATCCACAGGGCGCCGAAGATGTTGAAGAGCCCGATGATCGACAGCGACCATGCGCTCACCGTCGGCGGCAGCAGGCAGAGCGCCACGACGCCCGGCAGGTGCGTCGCGATGAAGGCGATGTGGAAGCCGCAGGTGAAGAAGCCCGCGGTGAGCAGCAGGTAGCTCGGGTCGCGGTACGCATCGGCGATCGCCTGCTTCAGGCTTGCGCCCTCGGCGTGCGCCGCGTGCGGCACGGAAGATCCGCTCGTGACGTAGAGCACGAGCGGCACGCTGAGAAGCGAGATCGCGCCGAGGATGACGAGCGCGACCTGCCCGCCGCTCACGCTGATGAAGAGCTGCGCGAGGGGCACGATGATGAAAGTGCCGAAGGAGCCGCCCGCGGTGATCATGCCGTTCGCCACCGAGCGCTTCGCTTCCGGGATCCAGCGGCTGATCGCCGAAGCGAGCACGGCCGGCCCGGCCGTGCCGGCACCGCAGGCGAACGCGATCCCCAGCACCGCCACGAGCGCCCAGGTGGTGGTGGCGAAGGGAATCAGCGCGGTCGCGGCGGAGAGAAGCAGCGCGCCGCCGAGCAGCACCGGCCGCGCTCCCCAGCGCTCGGTCATGGCGCCCGCCAGCGGTTGCGCCACGCCCCACATGAGCTGCATCACGGCGAAGGCGAAGCTGATCGTCGCGTAGCCGAGTGCGGTGTGCGAATTGATCGGGCTGATGAAGAGGCCCAGGCAATTGCGCAGGCCAAAGGCGACGGCGATCACCGCGCTGGAAGCGACGGCGAGGGCCATGAACGGGCGTTGCTGGGCGCTCATGCGACGAACGGCTGCATCTTAGCCCGCAGGTCGTCCGGGATGGGCAGCGCCTTGAAGCTGTCGAGCGAAATGAGCGCCACCTTGTGGCGTGCGCGGAATTTCTCCTCGGCCGCCACGCGGCCGCGGATGTCGAACTCGATCGACGAGCGGCCGAGTTTTCCGACGGCGAGGACGAGCTCGAGCGTGTCGCCCAGGTGCGCCGGCCGGAAGAACTCGCACCCCGTGTTCACGATCGGGAAGCCCCAGCGGCGCTTGAGCAGGAGCTCGTCCAATCGCAGGCCGATCGCCTCGCGCAGCCAGTCCTCGACCAGGCCGTTGATCATGTCGAAGAAGTGCACGAAATAGACGATGCCTCCCGGGTCGCAGTGCGAGAAGCGGATGAGACGTTCCTTGTTGAACGTCAAAGGATGCGGTTGAACCAGGCGAGCGAGAGGAGTCCCGCGAGGAGGACGAGCGCTGCCGCCGCGGCGGAGAAGAAGGCGCCCACCTCGGTCTTTTTCGTCTCCATGACGAGGCGCGTATTCATCGTCTGGTAGATCTTCCTCAGGTCGACCGCGTTGCCGGCGTAGAAGTAATCGCCGCGCGTGAGATCGGCGATGGCGCGCAGCGTCTCCTCGTCCAGGCGCACGTGCATCGACCAGCCGTCGAAGCCGACGATCTTGCCTTCGGGCGTGCCGACGCCCACCGTGAAGATGCGCACGCCCCGCTCCGCCGCGAGCCGCGCCGCCATGAGGGAATCCGGCCCGCTGGTGCGCTGGCCGTCGGTGAGCAGGATGATCACCGCCGAGCCGTAGGACCCCGGCGGGACGGGCCTGAAGCTGGGCGGCGGCCGCCGCTTCTCGGCGCCATAGGAGAAGGCGGACACATCGTAGCCGCCGTCGGGGAAGAGCGTGGCGAGCGAGACGATGATCGCGCTGCCGATGGCGGTCGCGCGCTGCAGCTGGAAGCGGTCGATCGCCGCGTACAGGTCCTCCTTGTTGCGCGTGGGCGCCTGCGCCACGGTCGCCGTGCCGGCGAACGCGACGATGCCGATGCGCACGCTCTCGGGCTGGTCGGCGATGAAGCTCTTCGCCGCGTTCTGCGCGGCGACGAGGCGGTTCGGCTCGACGTCGGCCGCGCGCATGCTGCCGGAGACATCCATCGCGAGGATCACCGTCTCGTGCTGCGAGGGCAGCGTCATCACCGCGCTCGGCCTTGCCACCGCCACGATGAGGAGCGCGAGCGCAAGGCCGAGCAGGGCGGGGGGCACATGGCGCCGCCAGCTGCCGCCCTGCATCGCCTCCCTCACGAGCGGGAGGTTCGAGTAGCGCAGCGCGAACCGCTTCTTCCGCGCGAGGACGTAGAAGTAAAGCGCCGCGAAGAGCGGCAGCGCGGCCGCGAGCCAGAGGAACTCAGGCCACTGGAAGGTCATGGACGTTCACCGTGCGCTTGCGCTTGCGCAGGTCGGCGAAGCGCATCACCGTGTCGACAAGGTCGGCGTCCGTGGAAAGCTCGAGCGCGTCGATGCCCGAATTGGCGAGCGCGCCGCGCACTGCGGCTTCGCGCCTCGCGGCCGCGTCCATGAAGCGCTTGCGGAAGCGTCCGTCGTGCGTATCGACGAAGAGCTGCTCGCCCGTCTCCGCGTCCTGGAACACGAGCAGGCCCAGGTCGGGCAGCTCGGTCTCCAGGGGATCGTTCAACCGCACCGCCACCACCTCGTGGCGCTGCGCGAGCTGCGTGAGCGGCCGCTCCCACCCCGGTGCGCTGATGAAATCGGAGACGACGAAAAGGAGCGAGCGGCGATGGATGAAGTTGAACGCGCTCTTCAGCAAATGATCGAGCCGGGTGCCCTTGCCTTCGGGCAGCGGTTGCCTGCGCTCCATCGCGTGCAGGAGCGCGAGCACCTGGCGGCGGCCCGAGCGCGGCACGATGACGCGGTCGACGTCGAGGCCGTAGAAGATCGCGCCGACGCGGTTGCCATGGCGCGTGAGGAGCCGCGCGAGGAGCGCCGTGAAATCGGCGGCGATGGCACGCTTCTGCACGTCGCGCGAGCCGAAGTCGACCGAGCGCGAGAGGTCGAGCAGGAACCACGCGGTGATGTCGCGATCCTCGTGGTACTCGCGCACGTACGGGCTCTGCAGCCGCGCGGTCACATTCCAGTCGATGTGACGCACGTCGTCGCCGTACTGGTACTCGCGGATATCGGCGAGGTCGAGGCCGAAGCCGCGGAAGAGCGTGCGGTAGTCGCCGTGCAGGAGCCCGTCGAGACGGCGCAGCACCGTCCACTCCAGGCGCCGCAGGACCGCCTCAGGATTGCGCGGGGGCGCGGGTCTGGTTTTGGGATTCGACTCGAACATGGGCCTGCATCGGTTTCTCGGGCGAACGCACCTTGAGCATCAGCCGCTTGATGAGCTCATCGGCGGTGAGGCCTTCGGCGAGCGCTTCGTACGACAGCACGAGGCGGTGGCGGAAGACGTCCGGCACCATGTCGATCACGTCCTGCGGCAGCGCGTAGTCGCGTCCGCGCAGGAAGGCAAGCGCGCGGGCGCACTCGATCACATGGATCGAAGCGCGCGGGCTCGCGCCATAGGTGAGGTACTTGTCCGGCTGCCGCGTGCTCGCTGCGAGGCGCACCGCGTACTGGATCAGCGCCGGCTCGACGTAGATCTTGCGGCACTGCATCTGCAGCTCGCGCAGCTGCTCGGTGCTCGACACCGCCGCGGGCTCGTGCGCCGGCCCGGTGACGCGCTCGACGATGACGAATTCCTCCTCCTCGCTCGGATAGCCGACCAGCACCTTCATCAGGAAACGGTCGACCTGCGCCTCGGGCAGCGCATAGGTGCCTTCGGTCTCGATCGGGTTCTGCGTCGCCATGACGAGGAACGGATCGGGCACCTTGTGCGTCTCGCCGGCGATCGTCACCTGCCGCTCCTGCATCACCTCGAGCAGCGCGCTCTGCACCTTGGCGGGCGCGCGGTTGATCTCGTCGGCGAGCAGCAGGTTGCAGAACACCGGGCCGAGCGAGGTCGCGAACTCGCCGGTCTTCTGGTTGTAGATCCTCGTTCCCACGAGATCGGCCGGCACGAGGTCCGGAGTGAACTGGATGCGGCGGAAGGAACCGTGCACCGTGGCGGCCAGCGTCTTGACCGTCAGCGTCTTCGCGAGCCCGGGCACGCCTTCCACCAGGAGGTGCCCGTTGGCGAGCATCGCGACCAGCACGCGCTCGAGGAAGTGATCCTGGCCGACGACGGTCTTCTTGACCTCGTAGAGCACGCGCTCCATGAGCGTAGCGGGTTGTTCCATGGCGTTCCTTCTAGAAAGGTGAGAGCCCGATCGCGGCAGCCGCGTTCTCGATCGGTACCGCGAAGCCGATGCCGATGAAGACGCGCTGCTCGGTCGGATTGAGAAGCCCCGTGACGATGCCGATGAGCTCGCCGTCGAGCGTGACGAGCGGCCCCCCGGAATTGCCGGGGTTCACCGCCGCGTCGAACTGGATGAGGTTGGAGAGCATGCGCTTGCCTTCGGGTGAAATGTAATCGCGCTTCAGGCCCGAGATCACCCCCGAAGATGCCGAAGGACCAATGCCGAATGGAAAGCCCACCGCCACCACCTCGTCGCCGGGCTTCAGGCCCGCGGTCGAGCGCATGACGGCCGGCATGATGTCGTCCGGCAGCGTCTTCGCCTGCAGCACCGCGAGGTCCTGGTCGGGGCGCTGACCGACGAGTTCCGCCTCGGCGTCGGTGCCGTCGGAGAACGTGACGTGGATCCGCCGCATGCCGTTCACGACGTGCAGATTGGTGAGGATGATCCCGCTATCGATGATCACCACGCCGGTGCCGCTCTGGATGCCCTCCTTGCGGGGTTCCATCCCTATGGTGCCCTCCTCCACGTCGTCCGCCATGGCGCGCACGGCGACCACGGACGGCAGGATCTTCTCGAACGCATCTCGGGCCGTCGGCTTCGGCGGCACCTCCTCGATGGCGCGCTGCACGATCGCTTCGACTTGCGCCTGCGTGAGCGTGGCGGGCTGCGCGATCCAGAGCCCGCCCGCCACGATGGCGAGAAGAGCAAGGGCTGCGGGGATGGCGATGCGCCGCCAAGCCCGTCGCTTTTTCTGCTGCGCTGCAGGCTTCGCCAGGGCGGCCGGCTTCGGCGCTGCGATCGGCGGCCTGTGCTTCGAGCCGCTATAGACGACGTTGCGTCTTCTCATGAGAGGGCGGTTTCAGTGTACCAGCGCACCGTGGCGTATAGTCGCGCCGCGTGCGCTACCTCGAGGACTTCGCCGTAGGCCAGAAATTCGGCGGTGCGGAACGCTTGCGCGTCGACGCTGCGCGCATCAAGAGCTTCGCCGCGGAGTTCGACCCGCAACCGTTCCATCTGGACGAGGACGCCGCCCGCGGCTCGATATTCCGCGGCCTCGCGGCGAGCGGCTGGCATACCGCGGCGATGACGATGAAGCTTCTTGTCGCGAGCGAGCTACAGCCCGCCGGCGGCATCATCGGCGCCGGCTTCGAGGAATTCCGCTGGCCGACGCCGGTGCGTCCCGGCGACGAGCTGCGGATCGAGACCGAAGTGCTGGAAGTGCGGCCCTCGAAGTCCCGTCCCGACATCGGCGTGGTGAAGATCCGCACGACGACCTTCAACCAGAAGGGCGAGCCGGTTCAGGTCAACGTCGGGAGCTTGATGGTTCCCCGGAAACCTTAGTGCCGTACAGCCGCGCGCGGCTGGCATAGCACACCGCGCAGCGCACGAGACCGCCCGAAAGCGGGCCCGCAGGCCGGTATTCATGCAGGAGCGCCGGCCGGATCTCGTCGCAGACGTCGCAGTACACCTTGGTCCCGCCGATCATCGTCAGCGCAAGCCAGCCGCAGCGTGCGCAGCGCGCCGCCGTGCCGAGCGCAGGCTCGCCGGGAACGAGAGGCTCGAACTCCACGGGACGAATGGCGCGGCAGGCGGCGCAGTAGATGTGCGTCGCATCCATCAGGCGTGGTCCGTGCGGATCATGGGCATGGCGCTTCCGTGAAACGCCATGCAAGAACGGGTCCCGCCTTCTAGCGCGAGCGCGCGATCAGCTTGAGCATCGTATCGACGGTCAGCGAGCCGAAGGTCGCTTTCGCCGTTTCGTCGATCTCGGCGAGCACCTGCTCAAGCGCGGCTTCCACCCCGTTGCGAGCCGCTCGCCCGCGCCCCGGACCGATGCGCTCGAAGACGCTGATCACCTCGAGAAGCGTGAGCCGCTTCGGATTCGCGACGAAACGGTAGCCGCCGCCCGCGCCGCGTGCCGCGGCGAGCACGCCGGCGCGGCGGAGCTTGCGCAGCACCTTCGCGAGGTGGTGCGGCGAGGCGCGATAGCGCGCCGCGATCTCCGCCGCCGAGAGCTGGCGGCCCGGCTGTGCCGCGAATTCGAGCACGCTATAGAGGGCAAGGCGCGTGTTCTGCTGCAGCTTCACTCGATGTCCTTTTCCAGGGTGATGAGCGGCGCCGCCATCAATCCCTGGCTGCGGAAGAACGCGAGCACCAGGCTGTTATCACGCGCGAGGAGCGTGCGCACCTTGTCGACGCCGGCAGCGCGCATCGACTGGCACAGCGCCTCCAGGAGCTCGGTGCCCACGCCGGCAAGGCGAGCGCGCGGATGCACGCCCATCTCGAATACCCAGCCGCAGGGCGGCTGCCCGAAGGCCCAATCGCGCACTTCGCCGACGATGTAGCCCCGCACCCCTTCGTCGGTGTCCGCAACGAGGAAGAAGCGGCCGCGCCCGCGCCCGCCATAGCGGCGCAGCGCCTCGCCCCAGTACTCGGGCTTCCGCGCGCGCGTGATGAGCGCGTCGATTTCGACGATTGCCTCGAGGTCCGCGCGCCGCGCGCCCCGGATTCGCTTGATGTGGATCAAGTCTCGCTCCGCCCGGGAATGTACGGTATCGCGACCATTGCCACAAAAGGAGGAGCCATGGTTGTCCGCTTATTGCTGGCGGCGCTTGCCTTTGCGCTCGCGTCACCGCCGGCCGCTTTCGCGCAGGAACCGATTCGCATCGGCGCATTCCTCTCGGTCACCGGTCCGGCCGCATTCCTCGGCGATCCGGAGCAGAAGACCCTCGAGCTCTATGTCGAGAAGATCAACGCCTCCGGCGGCGTCCTCGGCCGCAAGCTCCAGCTCGTCGCGTACGACTCGGCCGGCGACGCCGAAAAGGCGCGCGGCTACGTCAAGCGCCTGATCGAGCAGGACAAGGTCGACGTGCTGGTCGGCGGCTCGACCACCGGCGAAACGATGGCCGCGATACCGCTTGTCGAAAGTGCGGGCGTGCCATTCATCTCGCTTGCCGGCGCAGTGGTGATCATCGAGCCGGTGAAGAAATGGGTCTTCAAGACGCCGCACACCGACCGCATGGCGTGCGAAAAGATTTTCCTCGACATGCGCGCGCGTGGCGCCACCAAGGCGGCGCTCATCTCGGGCGCGGGCGGTTTCGATGCCTCGATGCGCAACGAGTGCCTCAAGGTTGCCGAGAAACACGGCGTGCAGATCGTCGCCGACGAGCGGTACGGCGCGGGCGACACCGACATGACGGCGCAGCTCACCAAGATCAAGAACACGCCCGGCGTGCAGGCGGTGCTCAACTGCGGCTTCGGCCAGGGCCCGGCGATCGTCACCAAGAACTATCGCCAGCTCGGCATCACGACGCCCTTCTACCAGTCGCATGGCGTCGCCTCGAAGCAGTACGTGAAGCTCTCGGGCGATGCCGCGGAAGGCGTTCGCCTGCCGGCTGCAGCGCTGCTCGTCGCCGACACGCTGCCGGCGAGCGATCCGCAGAAGAAGGTCGTCGTCGCCTACAAGCACGAATACGAGAAGCGCTTCAACCAGGAGGTCTCGACCTTCGGCGGGCATGCCTACGACGGGCTCATGCTCGCCGTCGAGGCGATGCAGCGTGCCGGCTCGGCCGACAAGGCCAAGGTGCGCGATGCGCTGGAGGCGACTCGCGGCTACATGGGCACAGCCGGCGTGGTGAACATGTCGGCGCAGGACCACATGGGCCTCGACCTCACCGCCTTCCGCATGCTGGAGGTCCGCAAGGGCGATTGGCACCTGGTCAAGTAGGACTCGGAACATGCGGCAAATCGTCGTTCCCGCGGAGGCGGGAACCCAGGTGCTGAAAAAAGAAAACCGGGCGCCCGCCTGCGCGGGGGCGACGCTTTCAGGCGTCCCGTAGCCGTGCTCGCCCAGTACTTGCTCTCCGGCGTGACCATCGGCGCGATCTACGCCCTGGTCGCGCTCGGCTTCGCCATCATCTACAACGCGAGCCAGGTCATCAACTTCGCCCAGGGCGAGTTCGTGATGATCGGCGGCATGACGACCGCGGCCTGCGTCGAGGCGGGCTTCTCGCTGCCGGTCGCGGCCGCCGCGGCGATCGTGGCCGCGACGCTGGTCGGCATGCTGCTCGAGAAGCTCGCGGTCGAGCCGGCGCGCGGCGCCTCGGTGGTGACGCTGATCATCATCACGATCGGCGCCTCGATCCTGCTGCGCGGCCTCGCCACGCTCGTCTGGGACAAGAAGATCCACAGCGTGCCGGCGTTCACCGGCGAGCGGCCGATCGTGATCGGCAGCGCCACGCTCCTGCCCCAGGTGCTCTGGGTGCTCGGCATGAGCGCCGTGGCGGTCGCGCTCCTCTACTGGTTCTTCAACCGCACGCTGACCGGCAAGGCGATCCTCGCCGTGTCGCACAACCGGCTCGCCGCTCGCCTCATGGGCATCAGCGTGCGGCGTGTGCTTCTCATTTCATTTGCATTGTCGGCGGCGCTCGGCGCGCTCGCCGGGATTCTCATTGCGCCGATCTCGTTCACCTCGTGGGACGTCGGCGTGATGCTGGGACTGAAGGGCTTCGCCGCCGCGATCCTCGGCGGCTTGGGCAGCGGTCCGGGCGCGGTCGTCGGCGGCCTCGCGCTCGGGTTGGTCGAATCGCTCGGCGCCGGCTACCTGTCGTCGGCCTACAAGGATGTCTTCGCTTTTCTCATCATCCTCGCCGCGCTTGTCTTCCTTCCAGACGGCCTCTTCGGCCGCCGCTCCGCCGAGCGCGTCTAGGCGCGGCCTCGCCGCGCTCGCGCTCGTAGCGGCGCTGCTGCCGCTCGTCCTCGCGAACGCATACACCTATGACGTCGCGATCCTGGTCGGCCTGAACGCGATCACCTGCGTCGGCCTCAACATCCTCATCGGCTACGCGGGGCAGATCAGCCTCGGCCACGCCGGCTTCTTCGGCCTCGGGGCGTACGGCTCGGCCATCCTCGCCTCGCGCTACGGCGTGCCGGTGCCCCTGGCTCTTCTCATATCCGTCATGGGAGTCGGCGCTCTCGCCTGGCTTATCGGCCGGCCGATCCTGCGGCTGCGCGGCCACTACCTCGCCATGGGCACGCTCGGCATGGGTGTGATCGCCTCGGTCGTGCTCGCCACCGAGGACCGCGTCACCGGCGGCCCGGACGGCATGGCGGTGCCGCCGATGTCGCTCCTCGGCTTTGTCGTGTCGGGTGAGAAAACCTGGTACTGGATCGTCGCCGCTGCGCTCATCGCTGCGGTGTGGCTGGCCCAGAACCTGATCGAGTCGCCGCGCGGGCGGGCGCTGCGCGCGCTGCACGGCTCGGAAGTCGGCGCGAGTGCGCTCGGCATCGATCCGGCGCGCCACAAGCTCGGCGCCTTCGTGCTCTCGGCGGTCTTTGCCGCCGTCTCCGGCGCGCTGACTGCGCATTACTCGGGATTCATCACGCCGGGCAAGGCCTCGTTCCTGCACTCGATCGAGCTCGTCACCATGGTGGTGTTCGGCGGGATGGCTTCGACCTTCGGCGCCGTGGTCGGCGCAGCGGTCCTCACCACGCTGCCGCAGCTCCTCACCGTGCTGAAGGAGTACGAGATGGTGACGCTCGGCGCCGTGATGATGCTGACGATGATCGTGATGCCCGCCGGCCTCGTTCCCACGCTGGAGAAAGTCCTTGCTGTTACGCGCAGAAAATCTGTCTAAGAGCTTCGGCGGCGTCGCCGCGCTGCAGGACGTGGCGCTCGAGCTCGAGCCGGGCATGGTGCACGCGATCATCGGCCCGAACGGCGCGGGCAAGACGACGCTCCTCAATTTGCTCTCGGGCGTCTACCGCCCGGATAACGGACGCATCTTCTTCGACGACGAAGAGATGACCGGCGCCCCGCACGACTTCTCCGCCGCCGGTATCGGCCGCACGTTCCAGAACCTGCAGGTGTTCTTCAACATGAGCGCGCTCGAGAACGTAATGGCCGGGCGCTGGCAGCACGAGCGCTGCAGCCTGGCCGCCGCGCTGCTGCGCCTGCCGGCGCTCGCGCGGGGAGAGCGCCGTTCGCGCGAAGCGGCCTACGAGCTGCTCGAATTGGTGGGCCTCTCCCGGTGGGCGGACCACGCTTCCAACGCCCTGCCCTACGGCGCGCTCAAGCGCCTGGAGATCGCGCGTGCGCTCGGCGCAAAGCCGAAGCTGCTGCTGCTGGATGAGCCCGCCGCGGGATTGAATCCCACCGAGACGCGCGACATCGATCGCCTGATCCGCGAAGTGGCCGCGCGCGGCATCACCGTCGTGCTGGTCGAGCACAACATGAAGCTGGTGATGGAAGTCTCCGAGCATGTGGTCGTGCTCGACTACGGCCGCAAGCTCGCGGAAGGCGCGCCGCGCTCGGTGAGCGACGACCCGCGTGTCATCGAGGCCTACCTCGGATGCTCCGCGTAGAGAACCTCGAAGCGCGCTACGGCCGCATCGCGGCGCTGCATGGCATCGACCTGCATCTCGAGCCGGGCGAGCTCGTCGCGCTCGTCGGCGCGAACGGCGCCGGCAAGAGCACGCTGCTGCGCGCCCTGTCGGGCGTTCATCCGTCTTCCGGGAAGGTTTCCTTCGAGGGACAAGACATCACCGGCGCATCGGCCGAGCGCCGCGTCGCGCTCGGCATCATCCAGGTGCCGGAGGGACGGCAGGTCTTCGCGCCGCTCACCGTGGAGGACAACCTGCGCCTGGGCGCCTATCGGCGCGGCAGCGCGCGCAACTTGAAGAAGGCCTACGAGATGTTTCCGGTGCTCGCCGCACGGCGCCGCAACCTCGCCGGGACGCTCTCCGGCGGCCAGCAGCAGATGCTCGCCATCGGCCGCGCGCTGATGGCGGAGCCGCGCCTGCTCCTGCTCGACGAGCCGAGCATGGGCCTCGCGCCGCGCCTCGTCGCCGAGATCTTCGCCTGCGTGCGGCGGCTCCGCGACGCGCACACCACGCTCCTTCTCGTCGAGCAGAACGCGCGCGCCGCGCTTGGCATCGCCGACCGCGGCTACGTGCTCGAGACCGGACGCCTCGTTCGCGCCGGCACGGGCGCCGAGCTCCTCGCCGACCCGGCCGTGCGCACCGCGTACCTCGGCCTTTAACCTGGATCAACCCGCCAACCCCCCAAAGTGATCGGATAACCCGATGAAATCGAGCCTCAAGAGCGGAATCTCCACCCAACGCACCTTCACGGTCGATCGCGACAGCACCATCGGCTTCATGGGCGAGGACGCCCGCGTGTACGCGACGCCGATGCTGGTGCGCGACATCGAGATCACCTGCCGCGATTTCCTCCTCCAGCATCTCGACCCCGGCGAAGACTCCGTCGGCATCCGCGTCGAAATCGACCACCTGGCGGCGACGCTGCTCGGCATGAAGGTCGAGATCGCCGTCACGATCGGCGAGCTGAAGGGCCGCGCGGTCATCTTCGACGTGGTCGCGACCGACGGCGTCGACACCATCTGCCGCGGCCGGCATTCGCGCTTCGTCGCCAACGTCGCGCAGGTGAAGGCACGCCTCGCCGAGAAGCAGAAGAAGGCGGCATGAACCCGCGCGTCGCCACGTACTGCTACCAGTGCGTCGCCGGGCCCGACCTGCTGACGGTCGAGGTCTCGGAGAAAGGCGGCTCCCGCGTGGCTTGCAACATCGAGCCGAACTTCGCCGCCGCCGAGATCCACCCCGCGGGCGGCAAGGTGTGCGTCAAGGCCTATGGGCTCGTGCAGAAGGCCTACCACCCCGACCGCGTGCTGACGCCGATGAAGCGCACCAACCCGCGCAAGGGGCATGACGAGGATCCGGGCTTCGTGCCGATCTCGTGGGACGAAGCGCTCGGCATGGTCGCCTCGAAGCTGAACGACATCCGGGCGCGGGGCCTCCTCGACGAATCGGGGTACCCGCGCGTCGCCGCGAGCTTTGGCGGCGGCGGCACGCCGCAGTTCTACATGGGCAGCTTCCCGGCGTTCCTCGCTGCGTGGGGGCCCATCGACATGGGCTTCGGCTCGGGCCAGGGCGTGAAGTGCTATCACTCGGAGCATCTCTACGGCGAGCTGTGGCATCGCGGCTTCACCGTGTCGCCGGACACGCCGCTCACCAACTATCTCATCTCGTGCGGCGCGAACGTCGAGGCGTCCGGCGGCGTCGCCGGCGTCAAGCGCCATGCCGATGCGCGCAGTCGCGGCATGAAGCGCGTGCAGGTCGAGCCGCACCTCTCGGTGACCGGCGCCTGCTCCGCCGAATGGGTGCCGATCAAGCCGAAGACCGACGCGGCGTTCCTCTACGCGCTGATCCACGTGATGCTGCATGAAGAGCCGCGCAGCAAGCTGGATGTCGAGTTCCTGTACAGGCACACGTCTTCGCCGTATCTCGTCGGCAGCCATGGCTACTACCTGCGCGATCCCTCGCACGCGCAGCCGATCATCGCCGCGTCGCTCGAGGCGCGCGAGGAGCAGCTCGCGCTCGAGATCGGCGCCGATGGCGAGGTGCTCGGCGAGGGGCGCCTCTCGGGCGCGACCGCCTTCAGCAAGCTGGTGGAGCACATGCGGCCCTATACGCCGGAATGGGCGCAGGCGATCTGCGACGTGCCGGCGGGGACGATCCGGCGCATCGCGCGCGAGTACGTCGACGCGGCGTGCATCGGCCGGACGATCGAGATCGAAGGGAAGACCCTGCCTTACCGGCCGGTCGCCGTGAGCCTCGGCAAGACGGTCACCAACGGGTGGGGCGGCTACGAATGCTGCTGGGCGCGCACGCTCCTCGCCGCGCTCGTCGGCGCGCTCGAAGTGCCGGGCGGCATCCTCGGCACCACCGTGCGCCTGAACCGCCCCATGTCCGAGCGCCACAAGAGCGTGCGTGCCGGCCCCGACGGCCTGATGGCCTATCCCTTCAATCCGACGGGCCGCGAGACGTGGAGCGCGCAGCCGAACATCCGCAACGCTTATCGCACGATGGTGCCGCTCGCCGCCGACGGACCGTGGAGCCAGGCGCTCGGGCCGACGCACTTCTCGTGGATGTTCCTCGACGGCACGCCGCCGGGGCTGCCGCGCGTCACGCTGCCCGAGGTGTGGATCCTCTACCGCACCAACCCGGCGATCTCGTTCTGGGACACGGCCAAGCTCGAGGAGCGCATGGCGCGCTTCCCGTTCGTCGTCGCCTTCGCCTTCACCCGCGACGAGACGAACCATTACGCCGACGTGCTGCTGCCCGACGCGGGCGACCTGGAAAGCCTGCAGCTCATCCGCATCGGCGGCTCCAAGTACATCGAGCAGTTCTGGGACCACGAAGGCTTCGCGCTGCGCCAGCCGGCGATCGCGCCGCGCGGCGAGTCGCGCGACTTCACCGACATCGCCACCGATCTCGCCGGGCGCACGGGCCTCCTCGACAAGTACAACGCGGCCATCAACAAGGGCACGCTTGGCGTCCCCCTCAAGGACTTCGCCCTCGATGCATCGCGTCCCTACGGCGCTGCGCAGATCTGGGACGCGGTCTGCAAGGCCGCCAGCACCGAGCTCTCCGGCGAGGCGCATGGGCTCGACTGGTGGAAGGAGAAAGGCTTCGCCACGAAGCCCTTCCCGCGCACCGCGTGGTATCTCTTCCCGACGCTCGAGCAGAAAGGCCTGCGCTTCGAGATGCCCTACCAGGAGCGCCTCGCGCGCATCGGCGCGGAGCTGAAGGCGCGGCTGCACGAGAAGGACATGCACTGGTGGGACAAGCAGCTCACCGAGTACCAGGCGCTGCCGGCGTGGAAGGATTTCCCGCAGGAGTGGATCGATCATCTCGTCTCGGCCGGCGGGAAGGAGGCGGACTATCCCTTCTGGCTCCTCACCTCGCGCTCGATGCAGTACGCGTGGGGCGGCAACGTCGGCATGCAGCTCATCAAGGAAGTCGCCGACAACATCGCCGGACATCGCGGCGTCATCATCAACACGGGCAGGGCACGCAGCCTCGGCATTGCCGAGGACCAGTGGGTTGATATCGCCACACCGCAGCACAACGTGCGCGCGCGTGCGGTGCTGCGCGAAGGCATCCGGCCCGACACGCTCCTCCTCCTCGGCCAGTTCGGACACTGGGCGACGCCGGTGGCGAAGGACTTCGGCATGCCCTCGATGAACTCGCTCGTGCCGATGTCGCTCGCGCTCACCGATGCCACGGGTTCGGGTGCCGATCTGGTACGTGTTTCCTTGAGGAAGGCCGCATGAGGCGCCCCGCGTTCTCCTGCCCCCCTGACAAGGGGGGAGTGAGCCGAAGGCGAACGGGGGGTTTGTATTCCGCGACAACCCCCAGTGGGGCAAGGCAATCATGACCAAGTGGGCGATCGTCGCAGATCTCAGGCGCTGCGTCGGCTGCCAGACCTGCACCGCCGCGTGCAAGCTGGCGAACGGCACGCCGCCCGGCGTGCAATGGCGCCGGGTGCTCGATCTCGAAGCAGGCGAATACCCGAATGTGAAGCGCGCCTTCGTGCCGGTCGGGTGCATGCACTGCGACGACCCGCCTTGCATGCACGTCTGCCCGAGCACCGCGACGCGCAAGCGCCCCGACGGCATCGTCACCATCGACCCCGACCTCTGCATCGGCTGCGCCTACTGCGCCGTCGCCTGTCCTTACGACGCACGCTTCAAGGTGGACGGCGTCGCGACGAAATGCACCTTCTGCGTCGAGCGCATCGATGCGGGCCTCGCCAAGGGGCAGAAGCCCGGCGTCGATCCGGAAGCGACGCCCGTTTGCGTCAACTCCTGCATCGCCGGCGCGCTGCACTTCGGCGATGCGGAGGACCCGGGCAGCAACATCTCGCAGCTCCTCGCCGAGCATCGGCATTTCCGCCTGAACGAGGAGCTCGGCACCGGGCCGAACATCCACTACCTCTGGGACCGCCTCCCATGAGCCTGCAAACCAACTGGGATGCGCGCGCGGCGCTCAACTTCATGTGCGGCGGCGCGGGCGCCGGCCTGATGATCGCGAGCGCCGTGCTCGGCCTGCCCGACGCGTCGATCGCTCTCGCGCTGGCGCTCATCGCCTGCGGCCTTGGCGCCGTCTGGCTCGAGCTCGGCAAGCCGCTGCGCGCGCTGCACGTGTTCTTCAACCCCTTCACTTCCTGGATGGCGCGCGAGTCGTTCGCTGCAGTGCTCGTCTTCGCGCTCGGCATCGGCACCTTCTTCATGCGCGAGCTTCTTCCGGGCGCAGCGCTCGCAGCCGCCCTGTTCCTTTACTGCCAGGCGCGCATGCTTCAGGGCGCAACAGGAATTCCGGCGTGGCGCACGCCGGGCAGCGTGGCCCGCCTGGTGAGCACCGGCCTGGCCGAAGGCATGGGCCTCGCGCTCGTCTTCAGTGCAAGCCCGCTCGCGCTTTCGCTCTTTGCACTGGCCGTGATTGCGAGGGCATTTGCCAACTCCGAGTGGTTCATGACGCTCGCCATACTCGCGCTGGTCGCGCTCGGCGCCTTCGTGCCGTACGCCGCGGCTGTGGGCGGGCTCGTCGCGCTCGCCGCGGGCTGGCACATGAAGTTCACGCTCGTGACACGCGCGTCGCACAAGCAGGGATTCGCACTGCCCCGCCTGCCGGTGCGGGGAACAAGATGAGGAGAACACCATGAACGCCATGCTGCAGCCGCGCTTCGCGGCGAAAGTCCATCCGCGAGCACGCGCAGCGCGCCGCTATTTCTACGATCGCGCCGCCGAGACGTTGTCGCGCGACGCGCTCGCGCATCTGCAGCTGCGGCGGCTGCGCGCGACCCTGAAGAACGCCTGGGACAACGTGCCGCTGCACAGGAGCCGCATGCAGGCCGCCGGCATGGGCCCGCGCGACCTGCGCTCGCTCGACAACCTCGCGGCGCTGCCGTTCACGCTCAAGACCGACCTGCGCGACCAGTATCCGTTCGGCCTTTTCGCGCGGCCGCGCGAAGCGGTGACGCGTATCCACGCGTCGTCCGGTACGACCGGCAAGCCGACGGTGGTGGGCTACACGAAGCAAGACATCGCAGTCTGGTCCGACCTCATGGCGCGCTCGCTCGCCTGCGCAGGCGCGCGCCCGGGCGACGTCATCCATAACGCCTATGGCTATGGCCTCTTCACCGGTGGTCTCGGCGCGCATTACGGCGCCGAAGCGCTCGGCGCGACCGTGGTGCCCGTTTCCGGAGGCATGACCGAACGCCAGGTGATGCTGATGCGGGACTTCGGCGCGCGCGTGCTCTGCGCGACGCCCTCCTATGCGCTCAACATCGCCGAGGTCGCCGAGCAACAAGGCATCGACCTGCGCAAAGGCCCGCTCGAGATCGGCGTGTTCGGCGCCGAGCCCTGGAGCGAAGCGATGCGCACGCAGATCGAGGCGCGGCTCGGCCTGAAGGCGGTCGACGTGTATGGCCTGTCGGAAATCATGGGGCCCGGTGTTGCCGTCGAATGCGAGGGACAGGACGGCCTGCACGGCTGGGAGGACCACTTCCTTTTCGAGGTGATCGACCCGCAGACCGGCCGGCCCTTGCCCGAAGGACACGCCGGCGAGCTCGTCATCACCACGCTCACCAAGCAGGCGCTGCCGATGATCCGCTACCGCACCCGCGACATCACGCGCGTCACGCGCGAGCGCTGCGCCTGCGGCCGCACGCACCTGCGCCTGAAGCGCATCACGGGCCGCAACGACGACATGCTCATCATCCGCGGCGTCAACGTCTATCCGTCGCAGATCGAGGCGGTGCTGGTCAGCCTGCCCGGCATCGCGCCGCATTACCAGCTCGTGCTCGAGCGCAAAGGCAACATGGACGAGCTGACGATCGAAGTGGAAGGCGAAGCCGACGCGGGACCGCGCGTGCAGCACCACATCAAGTCCATGGTCGGCATCACCGCCGCGGTCGTGGTGAAGAAAGCGGGCGAGGTGCCCCGCTCGCAAGGCAAGGCCGTGCGCGTGCGCGATCTGCGGAAGAAAGAACCTGCCGCTTGATGCAGACGCGGGCGATCGTGACCCATTACGGCGGGTCCGATGCGCTTCGAATCGTCGAAGCCAAGGTGCCGTTCACCCGTCCTGACGTGCAGTCTTTGAGGGGATGCCAATGAAGCCTATCGGACTCGCGACGTTCCTCGTGCTGGCCTGTGCAGCAGGCCCGGCGCCAGCGCAAACGTTTCCCACACGTCCCATTCACATCGTGGTGCCGTTCCCGCCCGGGGGCTCCGCCGACATCAGCAGC
This sequence comes from Burkholderiales bacterium, assembly GCA_035632415.1. Lineage (GTDB taxonomy): Bacteria > Pseudomonadota > Gammaproteobacteria > Burkholderiales > SG8-39 > SCGC-AG-212-J23. The sequence goes on from DASQGW010000023.1 coordinate 28,447, forward strand.
AGGATCCTCGCCGAGTCGATGACCAAGCGGCTCGGCACGCCGATCATCATCGACAATCGTCCCGGCGGCGGCACCGTCATCGGCACGCAGGCCGTGCAGCATTCGCCCGCCGACGGCTACACCGCGCTCGTCGTCTTCCCGAGCTTCGTCATCAACCCGTCGATGCGGCCGGACATCCAGTACCGGCTGCAGGATTTCCGGGCAGTCGGGCAGACGATTTCGCTCCCGATGGTGATCGCGGTGAATCCCGCCGTGCCGGCAAGCTCGCTCAAGGAGCTCGTCGAGCTCGCGCGCGCCAAGCCCGGCAGCATCGCGTACGGCACGCCCGGCCCGGCAAGCACGCATCGCATCGCCGCTGAAATGTTCCGCATCGCCGCCGGGATCGATCTCACGCACGCGCCCTATTCGGGCGGCGCACCCGCCATGACCGCCGTGATCGGCGGGCACATCCAGATGGTTTACCTGAACGTGAACGAGGTGGTCCATCAGGTGAATGCCGGAAAAGTACGGGCGCTCGTCGTCACCACCGCCGAGCGCGCGGAGAGCCTGCCCAACGTGCCGACATTCCGCGAACTCGGCTACCCGCAGCTTGAGGCAAGCAACTGGAGCGGTCTTGTCGTGCCGGCGGCGACACCCAACGACGTCGTCGCGAAGCTCAATGTCGAGCTCGTGCGCGCGCTAAAAGATCCGCAGGTGCTGGACAAGTTCAAGGCGCAGGAACTCCTGGCCGCCCCGGGCACGCCAGAGGAATTCGATGCCTTCCTTCGCTCCGAGTCGGCGCGCTACGCCGAGGTCATACGCAAGGCGGGAATCAAGGGCGATTGAGGGGGGCCGCGGAGGCGCCCGCGACCGAAAGGGTGTATAACAAGCTACGAAGCGCTGCGTTAGAAGCCGAGTAGTCGCCCTCCGGTTTTTTCCTCCCCTGCTTCGCGATGCCAATCGCAGGAGCGAGCAATGGGTTTATTTCGAAAGTCGTCCCACCACGGCGCGAGATCTCAATGACGGCACGCGATGCCTTCAAGCGCGGCAACGCGGAAGAGTGGACGGTCGCTCGCATCGGCGAGCTCAGCATCCAGGAAATCAAGCAGCTGCTCGAGAACGCCGAACGGCTGGACGAGCCCGCTCTTGTCGAGCGCTGCCGCGCAGCCCTGCGCGGCGCTCGCTCGAGCCACAGGCAGCTCGCGCGCAGCTCCGGTACGCGAACCAAGGCGCGGCACCTGATCGCGCGCGTCAAGGCTTTCGAAGCCCGTGGCGTCTATCTCCAGGATCCACGCACGAGCTGGAGCGGTATCCGCAAGGCCGACGGCGTGGTCGTCATGGCGCTGTGGTCCGATCGCGTCGAGGCGGTCGGAGGCGCTTGCCGCTACCTGCTCTGGGCACCGAATATCGACGGCGCGCGGCCGTGGTCCGACAAGCCCGGCGGCAAGGAGCGCCTCGAGCACTGCAGGCGCGCTGTGGAGCTCGGCAGCGCCGAAGGATTGCTCGTCTACGGTGTCGGCCTCGCCGGGCACCTGCCCGAAGACAAGGCACAGGCCATCCACGGCGCGGACGCGGAAACCGTGCTCACCTTCAAGGTCGAGCAGGTCGGCGACGAATTCTGGGCGAAGTGGGGTAAGAAGGCGGCGGTCAGCAGTTGAAGCGCGCTCACCGAGCGAGCGGCAACGCGGCGATGGCGTCGCTTGGGCAGCTCGCGGTGATGGCCGCTCTGGTGGCCACGCTGGCTTACTTTCCCCTTGGTCTCAGCCTCGCGTTCCTCTTTCGCATCGCGGGCGTCGCCTTCGAGCCCTTGATCACCTTCGGCGGAATCCTGGGCACGCTCGTCGGGCTTATCACGTGGTGGCTGCTCGTTTTCACGGGTGCCTTTCTGTATGCCACTTTCATGTTCCCCTGGGGAGACAAGGAATTCGGATGGCCAAGGAAGAAATGATCGAGATGGAGGGCACGGTGGAAGACGTGCTCCCCAACACCCAGTTCAGGGTGCGCCTCACGAACGGGGCGGACGTGCTCGCCTACGCGGGCGGCAAGATGCGCCAGCGGCGCATTCGCATCATCGCCGGCGATCGCGTGAGGCTCGAGATGTCGCCCTATGACGCGACGCGGGGCCGCATCAGCTACCGCCACCTCGACAGCGCCGGCCCTGCGACCCCGCGACGCTTCCCCTTCAAGCGCAGGTAGTCATGCCGTGCGGCGCCCCCGCTGATGTGCTACAGTCGGCGCCGCAGTGAACCTCAAGCAGTGAAGTGCGCCGTCCTCTCCGCCGCTCGCGCCACCCCGCGCGTTGCCGAAGTGGCAGTCCAATTCCCTTGATGTCATGCCCGCCCGCGAGGCCCGGATCCGCCCCGCAAACAGCATAGGAATGAACATGGCAACAGGTACCGTGAAGTGGTTCAACGACTCGAAGGGCTTCGGATTCATCACCCCGGACGACGGCGGCAAGGATCTCTTCGCCCACCACAGCTCGATCCAGATGTCGGGCTACAAGTCGCTCAAGGAAGGCCAGAAGGTCTCCTTCGACGTGACGCAGGGCCAGAAGGGGCCGGCCGCGGCGAACATCAAGCCGCTCTAAGCCGATCCCCTCCAATAAAAGCCCGGGCAACCGGGCTTTTTTTATTTCCGCGCCAGGTCCGCGATTACCACTCCTCAGCCAGCTTCTGCGCGTAGACAAGATCGCCGAGAGCTCGGACCCGCCGCTCGGCAGTGTCGCGAGCGCTTGCGTCGTGCGTTCCCAGCGCAAGTAGCACCGATGCGCGGGCGGCATCAGCGGCCATACCGCCACGGTCGAATGCGTTAACTGCATCGCGCACTGCCAGGCTGTCCTTGTTCAGCGCGCGTGCGAGCGAAACGCGGAGAGACAGCATGGCGGGATCACTGACCGCCTGCCGCTCCAGAGCTACGAGTTCTTGCTCGGAGATTCGCTCACCCAAATCGAAAATCAGCATGGCAAGCAGCTCGCTCTTGCGGTCGCGACTTCCCGTCGGTTGGGCAAGAGCGGCACGAGCCATCGTGGCGTCTCCATCGATCAAAGCCTGCCAAGTCATCCGGGTCGGTCCCGAAAGCTGATGAATCGCCGCGACCGAAACGAAGACGCTCCGGTAGCGCGCGGCACGGGTCGAGTCCATTCGTGCAGTAGCGACGCGCAGCGCTCCTATCCACCCTGGGAAAGTAAACCGCGCAGACGCCGTGCTCGGCATTTGCTCGCGCATTTCCAGCAACAGATCTCCCAGCTGCAGCGCCTTGTTCCAATCGCCACTGAGCATCGCCGCGTACGTCGCCCAACTGGCGGCATGGATGAGCATGTGCTCCGGGTCCCCGGTGCGCAGCGCCCGGCGGCCCTCCTCGAACATCTGGATGGCTTCCTTGAACTGGCCGAGGAATACGAGGTCCCAAGCGCCGGTGCCCCAGGCGTCGACGCGCTCGAGGAGTCCGAGCCGCTCGGCGTTGGCGATTCTTTCACGCTGCGCTGCAATGCTCGCCGCGAAATTCCCAACGCGACGGTGCACGGCCGCGATCGCATCGAGCGCTTCGCTTTCCGCCTCTGCATCGCCTCGCTGGGCGTAAATCTGTCGCGCCGCTTCGGCGCTGCTCAAGAGTGCGGCGTAGTCGTTGTCCGGTAACGGACGAAAGTCCGACGCCATTCCGAAGGCCTTGGCGCAGGCGAGCTTGGACTCGAGAACCGCATCGGGAGATCGATCGAGGAGCTCGCGTGCGCCGTTCACAAGGGCATTGAGGTCGGCATCGTCCATTGGGCTCGTAAGAGAGCCGCGCCATCGGCCCGCGATCGTAAGCTGCTTTATCAACAGTCGCGCACCGACATTGCCATCAGCGCTCCCGGCGTCGCGCCACTGCCTGAAGGCCTCGCGATAGGCGCCCATCGCTTCATCGCCGAATTGCAGGAGGTCGCCAAGCAGCTCGTGCAGCCGTTGGTGCTGCTCCTGCGGAGCGAGTCGAATCGCATCGCGCAGCAGCTGGCGTGCTTCGCCATAGGCCGCCCCCGCCGAGGCGATCCTTGCCGCGCGCTCGAGAGCCTTTACGACGACGCCGGCATCCATGCCTTCCGGCAAACGTCCGCCAGGCGATAAAGAGATCGCTTGGCGGTACTGGTATGCGACGAGCTCCGCGACCTCCCTTTCTGTCGACTGTGCATCCTCAAACCATTGCGCGAGGCGCAAATGAGCCTGCACCCTCTCCGCTCGCGGCAACGTTGCATAGGCGACTTCGCGAATGACGATGTGCCGGAACATGAACGAATCGGAGCCATGCGGGCTGATGAAGTCTCTATCGATTAGGGCCCCGAGCGCGCTGACAAGCTGAGTCTCCGATATATCGGGAAGAAGCTGCCGTAGCAAAGGGACACGCACGCTTCGTCCAGCGACCGCGGCGAACTCGAGCACGGCGCGCTCCGCGGGCGTCAGCGTGTCGATGCGCGCGAGGACCGTCGCATGCACCGTATCAGGCAAGAGGATGTCCTCATCCGTCTCGCCAGCATCGCGCTTTTCCTCATAAGCGCGAATCAACTCGCCCGCGAAGAAGGGATTGCCGCCGGCACGCTCGGCAATGCGCGCTGCAAGCGCTGCTGGAACGCGCGCGGCGACACCCACGAGGCGCAGGGTGTCGTCGCGCGTCAGGGGCTCGAGCGCGAGCGACGTGAAATTGCGCCGTCCGCCACCCCAGTTAGGCCGGCGATCCAATAGCTCCTGGCGTGCCAGCGCAACCATGACGAGCGGCGCCGAGGTACGTGAGACGGTGACGTGCTCGACCAGGTCGAGCAATGTGTCGGATGCCCAGTGGAGATCTTCGAATACAACGAGGAGCGGCTCCCGAGCTGCGAGCACCTCGATCAGCAGGCGCCAGGCGGAAAAGATCTCCTCGCGGTCCACGCGCTCGGAATCGTCGCCATCTCCGAGCGTTTTCCCGATAAACGACGAAAGGCGGCGAGCGTCCGCTTCGCCATATCCCGCAGTCTCGAAAATCTTCCGGATCGCCGGAACCAGGTCTTCGTCGCGAGCGCTCGGCACCAGGCCGCGCGCGAGGCCGCGGAGTGGCAGAAAGGTGACCGCAGCGCCATAGGGCAGGCATTGCGCGGTTGCGATCGTCGCTGCCCTGCCGATGCGCGTACCGAACTCTTCTACGAGGCGCGACTTCCCCGTGCCCGCCGCAGCTGTGATCATGACGAGCTGCGGCCTGCGCTCCTTGAAGGCCCGCTCGGCAACGAGCTGCAATTGCGCCAAATCATGTTCGCGACCGACGAATGGAGCCGAGGCGCGCTGGTCGGCGGAACGCTCTAGAAGCACTGCGCCGACGATGGGTTCCTGCTTGCCCTTGACAGCGATGCGCTCGCGCTGGCCGAAACGGAATCGCGAAACCGCGCGAATCGTTCGCTCTCCGACGAGAATCGACCCGGGATCGGCGTTCTGCTGAAGGCGCGCCGCCACGTTCACGGCATCGCCAGTGACAAGAAAGTCGCGCGCCGCGCTTGCCCGCGAGGCCACGACCTCGCCGGTATTTACACCCATCCGCAGCGTGAGCGCGGCAGTCTGCGAATCACGCGCCGCGGCTTCCCGTAGGGCCAAGGCGGCAACGAGTGCGCGCTCGGCATCGTCGCCATGCGCCTGCGGGACGCCGAAGACAGCCATGACGGCATCCCCTATGAACTTCTCGACCGTCCCCCCATGCTCGCCGATCACCCGGCGAGCGATTTCGTAGTACCTGCCCAGGAGAGCGCGCACATCTTCCGGATCACTATGCTCGGCAAGCGCGGTCGATCCGGTGACGTCCGCGAAGAGAATCGTCACCACGCGACGCTCCTCCGCCGCGCGCGAAACGGGCGTTGAACCGGAGATGAGGCCTTTGTCAGCCATGGCAGAGCGCCTGGGATGATGCCAGAGGATCGCGAGGCCAGCGTCGATCCCGGCGATTGGCACAGGGCCGATAGGTCAGATGGGTTGAAGTACGCGTAAAGCCCTGATGTTGGCTTCACAGGCGGGTGGACGTAGCATCGCCCTTTCTACCCCAGGGGAGGGACAGCAATGAGCGCATACCTTGGCCGGCGCATGTTCATGTTCGGCTCCGCGACATTCCTGACGCAGCTGATGCTTTTCCGTCGAGCGGAAGCAAAATTGCTCCAGCCGGGGAGCGCAGTTCCGACTGTCGACTCGCTGGATATCAAGGTTCTGATGGACGGAAGTCACGACATCTTCATGAAGCCCGTCGGACCCAAGAGCGTCCGGATCAAGCGCGCGCGCTTTGATGATTACCGCAGGACCCTGCACAGCATGTGGGGCCTGTCGCTCGCCCTTGAGTCGGTGGCGGGCGCCGAAACGCGCCGCGTCATTCTCGATTTTGGATACCAGCCGGACGCGCTGCTGGCCAACATGGAATTGCTCAAGGTCGATCCCGCGAAGTTCGATTCAATCATCCTCTCGCACGGCCACTTCGATCACTTCGGCGGCCTGGTCGGCTTCCTCCAGAAGCACCGTGGCGTCATGAAGCGCGACCTCACCCTGTATGCGGGAGGCGAAGACGTCTTCTGCGAGCGCAAGGCGAGAACGGCCGTGCCCGATCATTTCAGCGACTTCGGATATGTGGACCGCGAGGCTATTTCGGCGCAGCAGGTCAACATCGTGAAGTGCGAGAGGCCGACGGTGATATCCGACCACGCCTTCACCACGGGCACGATCCAGAGAACAAGCTTTGAAAAGGTGTTGCCCAACAGCATGGTGGTCTCGGGGCGCATCGGCGCCATGAATGGCTGCGATCCGGCGCTGGTGCCGGGGCGCGAGGCTGGCAAGATTGTTCCCGATCAGCACATCCACGAGCACGCGACCTGTTACAACCTGCGCGGCAAGGGGCTCGTCGTGATCACCTCGTGCGGTCACGCCGGCATCATCAACACGATACGGCAGGCGATCGAAGTATCCGGCGTCAAGAAGCTCCATGCATTGGTGGGCGGCACCCATTTGGCGCCTGCGGACAGCGACTACGTCTCGCGAGCCGTTGCGGAACTGAAGACGTTCGATCCGGACGTCGTCATTCCGATGCATTGTTCCGGGCTGAATTTCATCGAGGCCGTGCGCCAGCAGATGCCCGACCGCCTTGCGCTATCGACCAACGGCAGCGAGTTCACCTTCGGCGCTTGAGAGACTGATGGGCTGCGCGGCGTGCCGTACGGCGGTCGCAGCTGCGGCGGCCGCCGTGGGAATCTGGGCGGTCGCGATTGCGGCGGATCCTTCACAGAAGGATCGAACACCGCAGGTCGATGCCGATCAGCTTCGCCAGGCGAAGATGATGGAGGACCTGATGTTCGGCAAAGGCCCCATCGGCGGTCCTTTCTCTCTGCCGGACACCGGAGGATCGCGGCGTTCGCTGTCCGAGTTCCGAGGGAAGCTCGTGGTGCTCTATTTCGGCTATACCTCCTGCCCGGACGTCTGCCCGACCGATCTCGCGCAGATCGGAGCCGCGATCCGGGACCTGCGCGGCGACGAAGCCAGAGTCCAACCGATCTTCATCACCCTGGATCCGGAGCGCGATACCGCGGCACTGCTCGGCGAATATTTGGCCAACTTCCATCCGAGGTTCATCGGCTTGAGGGGAACGACGGCGGAGATCCGGAGCGTTGCCGATCGCTACAAGGTGTACTTCAAGAAAGTGAGAGGGAAAGAACCGGGGAGCTACTTCGTTGACCACAGCCCGTATGTCTTCCTGATCGGCACCAAGGGCGAATTCCTCGGATCGTTGCCGCCAGGAACGACGGCAACCAGGCTGGAACAGGCGATTCGAACGTCCCTGTCCGTGGTGACTCAATAAACAGCTGGACGGAGTTCCTCGGGTCGCTTAGTGAGCGGAGCCCTTACAGCCGCTTCAAAAAGGACAGCCGTTCAGACGGCCTGAAGCCTGCGGCGTGGAAGAAGCCGAGCAGCTCCAGGGCGCCTGAAGCGACCACGGTCTCGACGCGCTCGATGCCGAGCGCCGAGAGGTTGGCGAAGAGCTGCGAGAGGAGCGCGCGGCCGACGCCGTGGTGCGCCTGGAGCGGATCGACGCCGAGCGTGTCGATCACCGCGACCGGCTCGGCGCGACCGAAGTCACCGTAATCCACTCGTGCCATGACGAAGCCCGCGACCGCGCCGTCGACGCGCGCCACGAGCGAAACGCGCACGGCAGAGTCGGCGAGCGCCTCGGCGAGCGTGCGGCAGAGGTAGCCGCGGCGGTCGCGGTGGGTATGGCGCCGGTCGATGCGCGCAATGCCGTCGATGTCCTTGTCGGCGAGCATTCCGACTTCGACCGTGTCGCGCGCGAGCGTCTCGTATTGGGGGCCGCGCGGCGTGCCGTAGTCGTTTGCGTCGGCAGGTGCGCGCGCCGGTTCGACCGGCTGCTCGCGCGCACTGCCGAGCTCCGCAGTGGCGAGCGAGCAATCGAGCACGTGCGCCCCGCCGAGCCCGTAGCCCGCATGGTCGAGGAAGCGCAGGAGCTCGTGCTCGCGCCAGAGCGCAGTGGTGCGGATCATTTGCACGCCACGTTTCGCGGCCTCGGCCTCGAACGCGCGCGCGAGCGTCACGCCGATGCCGCGATGCTGCAGCGCCGGCTTCACGCCGAAGGCCTCGAGCCGCAGCTCTGGCTCCGTGCGCCCGAACTCGCCCTCGATGAGCCGCCCGAGCATGAACCCGGCGAGCGTTCCGTCGTGGTCGATGCCGAGCTGCACATGGCGCTCGGCATCGCGCTTCGCGGCCGCGACGCGCCGCTCGAAATAGGCGCGCCGCGTGCGGCCCGACAGCGCCGCGTCTATGGCGATGACCGATGCAAGATCGGCCGCGGCGAGGCGCCGTGTCTTCTGTACCTGCGAAACGACGGTGCTCATGTCTCGGCGTACTCCATGCTTAGTGCGGCGTCCGTGGCTTGATCGAGGGCGTCGTCGACCGCGGGAAGGAGCGCTTTCTCTTCCTTGTCCACGTGCCCGAGGATCAGCTCGGAGAGCTCGAGCGCGATAGTGCGCGCCGCGTCGAAGCGCTCGCCGGCGAGGGCTGACTTCATGCGCGCCGCCGCTTGGCGGATCACGACATGCTCCTCGGTGAGGAGTTCGCCGATGTCTCCCTCGCCCGCGGCTGCGAGGCGCGGAAAGAGCGCCTGCTCCTCGAACTCGAAGTGCCGGCCGATCTCGCCCTCGAGCGCTGCGAGCGCCTGTGCAAGGAGCGTGCGAGCATCGGTTCCGGGCTGGAGCGCGACTCGCTGCACGCGGCCCCAAAGGGCGAGCGTGGCGTCGTGCTCCTCGTGCAGGCGGCGGCTGACCTGGGTGGTGAATGACAATGTCGGCTCCTTATGCGGCCTTGGCGACGAGGCGCGTCCAGCCCTGCTCCACCTCGCGCTCCAGCGTTTCTACGTCCTGTTCGGATAAGCCGCGGTAGCGGCGCTGCGCCTCGAGGTACTCGCGCACGCTGCGCGTGCGTGGCGGTCCGGTCATGGTGTAGCGCACGCCCTCTTCGACCTCGTAGAGCGGGAAGACGCCGCTCTCGACCGCGAGGCGCGCGAGCGCGATGCCCTGGTCCTCCGGCACGCCCCAGCCGTCGAGGCAAGGCACGAGCAGCGTGATGAGCCGCAGGCCGCGCAGCTCGCGAGCTTTCTCTACTTTGCGCTTGAGGTCCGGCAGGAACGCGGCGGAAGCGGTTGCCGCGTACGGAATGCCATGCGCGGCCATGATCTCGATGAGATTCTTCTTGCGCGAGAGCTTCCCGGCGGGCGTCGAGCCGGTGCGCGCGAAGTGCGGCGTCGACGAGGACTTCTGCGCGCCGGTGTTCATGTAGCCCTCGTTGTCGAAACAGAAGTAGAGGATGTTCTCGTCGCGCTCCGCGGCCGAGGACAGGCACTGGAAGCCGATGTCATAGGTACCGCCATCACCCGCGAACACCGCCACCTGCGTGTCGTGCTTGCCTTGTGCATCGAGTGCGCGCCGCAGGCCGGACGCGGCAGCGGCGGAGGACTCGAGCGTGGGCTGGTAGACCGGGATGCGCAGGCCCGAAAGCGGCTGCGGCCCGGCCATGATGGCGAGGCACGAGGGCGGAATCACGCCGACCGTGTCGGGGCCGAGCACGGCGAGCACATGGCGCAGCGACAGTGCTTCCAGGCAGCCGGGGCAAGCCGCATGGCCCGAGCAGAGCAGATCGTTCATCACACCCATACAGCCTCCGGCGCAGGACGCGCGCGACTTGCACGCGTGGCGAGCTCGGCGATCTTCGCTACGGGAACATTCACGCCGCCGACGCCGGCAAGGAAACCGTGCAAGCGCGGCGCGCCACTGATGCCATAGAGCGCGGCACGCAGCTCCTGGTGCAGCACGCCGCCGCAGCCCGGGGAGTAATTGCGGTCGAGCACCACGACATCGCGCACGCCGGCGAGCGTCGCCCTCAGGTCCTCGGCCGGCAGCGGACGGAAGAGCCGGACCTTGACGAGGCCTGCGGCGATGCCTGCATCGCGCAGCTCATCGATCGCCTCGCGCGCCGTGCCGGCCATGCTGCCCATCGTCACGAGGACGATCTCCGCTTCGTCGCAGCGATAGCGCTCGACGAGCCCCCAGTTGCGGCCGGTGCGCCTCGACCATTCGTAATCGGCAAGCGCCGCCATGGCGGGCACCCGCTCCATCGCCTCGCCCATCTCCCGGCGATGGCGCGAGTAGGTCGCCTGGTCGACGACGTTGCCCCACGATTCGGGATGCTGCGGGTCGAGCCGGTGCTGCGGCGCATAGGTCGGCAGGTACTCGTCGACCAGTTCCTGCGCCGGAATGATCACGGGCTCGAGCGCATGGGATACATAAAAGGCGTCGAGGTTCAGCATCACCGGGAGCTGCACGCTCTCGGCGATGCGGAAGGACTGGATCACGGTGTCGAGCGCTTCCTGCGCGCTCTCGACATAGAGCTGTACCCAGCCGGTATCGCGCTGCGCCAGGCTGTCGGTCTGGTCGGGCCAGAACGCCCAGGGCGAAGCGATCGTGCGGTTGACGTTCGCCATCACGATCGGCGCGCGTGCGCCGCTCGCGTAGTGCAGCACTTCGTGCATCAGCATCAGGCCTTGCGAAGCCGTCGCCGTGAAGACGCGCGCGCCGGCAAGCGAGGCCGGAATGCACGCGGCCATCACCGAGTGCTCCGATTCAGGCGTGAGGAACTCCGCATCGATCTCGCCCGCCGCGTGGAACTCCGTGAGGAGCTCGAGCACCGGCGTCTGCGGCGTGATTGGATAGACCGGCACCACCTTGGGCCGCGCGAGGCGAGCGCCCCAGGCCACCGCATGATTTCCGGTGAGTAAAACACGCTCGCTCATCGCATCTCCTCCTGCATGGCAAGCGCCCCGGTCGGGCATTCGCGCACGCAGAGCCCGCAGCCCTTGCAGTAGTCCTCGGCGATGGCATAGCCCCCGTCCACGTGCCGCACGGCGATGTCCGGGCAATAGATGAAGCAGTTGTCGCATGCCGTGCAATGGCCGCACGAGAAGCAGCGCGCCGCCTCGACGACGGCCTGCGCCGCAGAAAGGTCTGCGCGGGTGCCGCAGACGCGCGCCGCATGCGGGTGATACGCCGTGTTGATGGCCGAGCGGCGCACGGGCTCGCCCGGGCCCGGTGGCGCTGTCTTGTCGGTGAGCCAGCGATCGATGGCAAGCGCCGCCCGCTTGCCCATCGCGATCGCGTGCGTCACGAAGCGATGGCCGCTCGCCGCATCGCCGCCCGCGAAGATGCCTGCCGAGCTCGTCGCACCCTGCGCGTCGGTCCAGATGAGGCCGCCTTCGGCCTTCATCAGCGGACGCAGTCCGGCGAGCTCCGCGTCCTGGCCGATCGCCGTGACAATCGCATCGGCCTGGAACTCGAACTCGGTGCCGGCAATCGGCGTCACCGTGAATGGGTGGGCGCGGAAATCGACGCGCACGCATTGCACGCGTCCAGGCGTCGCGGAGCGCAGCATGGCGCCGTTCACGATCTCGATGCCTTCTTCCCGTGCGGCGAGCACTTCCTCGCGCTGCGCCGGCATCCCGGCATCGCTCTCGAGCGCGAGCACCCGCACCTCGTGGCGTGCTCGCTTCGCACTACGTGCGACGTCCATCGCCGCGCTCCCGCCGCCGACGACGAGGAGGCGCCGGCCGAGCGCCGGCGGCCGGCCGGCGTTCGCCTGCGCGAGATAGGCGGCGCTCTCCATGATCCAGGGCTGCGAGTAATCCAGCTCGCGCAGCCGCTTCGGCTGCCCGGCGCCGATCGCGATGTACACCGCGTCGTAATTGCGCGCGAGCTTCGAAAACTGGTCCGGATTGGCGATGCTCACGCCGGCGCGCACGTCGATGCCCAACTCGACGATGCGATCGATCTCCGCGTCGAGCACCTCGCGCGGCAGGCGATAGGGTGGAATGCCGTAGCGCATCAGGCCACCGAGGTGCGGCTGCGCCTCGAAGAGCGTCACTGCATAGCCGCGGCGGCGGAGCTGGTAGGCGGCGGAGAGTCCGGAGGGTCCGCCGCCGACGATGGCGACATGCTCGGCACCGAGCGGTGCATCAGGGAAGCGCCAACGCTCGGCAATCGCGCGATCGCCGACATGGCGCTCGAGCGAGCAGATGGCGAGCGCCTCGTCGTAGCCCGAGCGGTTGCACGAGGCCTCGCAAGGCTGGTGGCACACCCGTCCGGCGACAGCCGGAAATGGATTGTGCTCGACAAGCGTGGTCCAGGCGCCGTGCCAGTCCTGCGCGCGGGCCCGGCCGATCCACTGCGCGATCTCCCCGTTCACCGGGCAGGCCTGCGTGCAAGGCGAAAGCCGGTCGCGGTAGGCCGGCAGTGCCGCGCGCCAGGTGCCCGTCTTGATGACGTCGGTGAAGCCGGTGGTCCAGGTCGTCGGCGCGTTCATGCCGCCACCCGCTCCAGCTGTGCGTCGACCGCGCGCCAGCCTTCGAGGCAGGCGGCGACGTTCTCGCGCTGGTTCTTCGGCGCTTCGGCTGCGATGACTTTGTCCAGGGTCTCGAGGGCGGGTGCACCGACCGCACGAGCGAGCGCGCCGACCAGCGCGGAATTCACGATGCGCCCGAGGCCGTTCTTCTGCGCGATGCCCAATCCGTCGACCGGCAGCACGCGATGCCTGGGCAGCGTCGCCGCGAAGTGTCCGGCGCCGAGACGAGAGCTGACGACGATCAGCGTCTGCGCATCCGCGGTCGCGAGGAGCTTGCCCGCGAGGAGGCTCGCGTCGAAGCAGAGCACGGCATCCGCGCGCTCGATGTCGCAGCGCAGGCGGATCGGCTTGTCGTCGACGCGGATGAAGGAGCTGACCGGCGTGCCGCGGCGCGCGCCGCCGTAGGTGGAGAAGCTCTGCACCTCGCGGCCCTCGGCGAAGAAGGCGGCGGCCAGCAGCGTGCCGGCGAGCTGGGCGCCCTGCCCGCCACGACCCTGGATGATGATCTGGAGCATCGCGCTAGCCGTGCAGTGCGGCGTATTTCTCGGCGAGCTGCTCGGGTGTTTCCTGGAAGTCCGGGTGCTGCACGATGCAGTCGGACGGGCAGACGAGCTTGCACTGCGGCTCGTCCTTCGCGCCGACGCACTCGGTGCATTTCAGCGGGTCGATGATGTACACCGGGTCGCCCGCCTTGATCGCATCGTTCGGGCACACCGGGACGCACGCGTCGCAGAGCGTGCAGGCTTCGTTGATCGTCAGTGCCATGTGTCTCTCCTCTTACGCCGCGGCGCGTTCCTGCAGCGCCTTCAGTTTGTCGTGCCGGTACTCGCCCCACAGCGCCGCGCCCACGGCGCCGGCGTAGATCGAGTCCGGGTGGCTGGTGACCGTGAGCCCGCTGATCTTCTCCGTGACCAGTTCCTCCTGCACCGCTGCGACGAGACCCGTGTCGAGCGCGAGGCCGCCGGTCATCAGCACCGCGCCCTTCGTGATGCCGGTGATCTTGAGGAGCTTGACCAGGCGCGAGGCCATCGACAGGTGGATCCCTTTCAGGATGTCCTGCGTCGCGATGCCGCGCGAGACCATGTTGATGACGTCGGTCTCCGCGAGCACCGCGCAGATCGAGCTCACCTTCTCCGGGTTCTTCGACTCGCGCGACAACGGCCCGATCTCCTCCACCGCGACGCCGAGATAGCGCGCGATGTTCTCGAGGAACTGGCCCGAGCCCGAGGCGCACTGGCTCGTCATCTTGTAGGAGAGCACCTTGCCCCGCTCATCGATGTAGATCGCCCGTCCGTTGAGGGCGCCGACGTCGACGACCGCGCGGGAGTCGGGACTCAGGAAGATGCCGCCGCGCGCGTGCGTGGTCATCGAGTAGAAGTGGCCGGTGGCGAATTTGACGTTCTCGCCCTCGCCCGTGGTGGCGATGTACGCCACGTCCTTTTCCGTCATCTTCTTCTCGGCGAGGAGCTCCTCGAAGCTCTGCCGCGCGAGCTCGAAGGGGTCGCGGCGCCGGATGCGCTCGACGCGCTTGCCGAGCCATTGGTGGCCATCGAACAGCACCGCTTTTACGGCACCCGAGCCGATATCTATCCCTGCAGTAATAGTCATGCGGCCACCTTTTCACGGTGCTCGGCGCTCTTGCCCTCTTCCATCACCGCACGCCAGGCGAACGTGGCGCCGCCGAGCGCGCCGGTGTAGATCGAGTCCGGGTTGATGTTGAGCGTCATCTCGCCGTAGTTCTCCGTCACGAGGTTCCTCAGCGCCTTGACCGCGGCCTCGTTCTTCGCCACGCCGCCGGTGAAGGTGAATTCATTGCGGATGCCGCCCGAGCGGGCGAGGATCGACATGGCGCGCAGCACGATCGCGCGATGGAGCCCCGCCATGATGTCCTCGCGCTTGTCGCCGAGGGCGAGGCGATCGCGCAGCTCCGCGCCGGCGAACACGGTGCAGGTCGAGTTGATGCGGATCGTCTTGGTCGCCTTCATGGCGAGGGGCCCGAGCTCGTGCAGGCCCATGTTCATCTCGTCGGCGATGTAGCCCAGATACCGGCCGCAGCCGGCGGCGCAGCGGTCGTTCATCTGGAACGACTCGACGATGCCGGCCTTGTCGACCTGGATCGCCTTCGTGTCCTGGCCGCCGATGTCGAGCACCGTGGCGGTGCCCGGGTACATGACGTGCGCGCCGAGGCCGTGGCACAGGATCTCGGAGCGGACGTGCTCTTTCGAAAAGGGCAGCCGCGCGCGGCCGTAGCCCGTGCCGATGACGTAGGTCTCTTCGAGCGCGGTGTCGAGCACGCCCTTGATCGGCGCCGAGATCCGGTCCTTCTGCGCGAGCGTCTCGGGGAGCGCCGCGTAGGTCCTGTCGAGCGCCGCCAGCAGGTGCCGCGAGGTGGACTCGCCGTACACGCGGTTCTCGACCTCGATGATCGAGCGGTCGAAGACGTTGAGCAGCTGGTCGTAGCGCACACCCGCGTCCTTCGCCACCCGCTCGCCGAGCGCCAGGTACTGGGCACCGGCGATGTCGCGGAAGAAATCGCTCTTCCTCTTCGCGCCGAGGGCGAACAGCGTCGCCGCATCGTGCTTCAGCAGGCCGAACAGGGTGCCGAGCGCCGCGCTGACCCCGGCGGCCGCATCGCCGAACTTCGCGGTGGCGACGTTGCGCTTGCACACCTGCTCGAGGTCCGCGAGCTGCTCGAGGTACTGCTCGTGCCGGAAATCGCGCTCGAGCTGCTCGAGGAAGGCCTGCAGGCCGCCGTTAAGCACGTTCTTCTTCGACAGCTCCGCGCGGAAGAGATGGAATCGCGCGGCAACCAGTGCCTCCTGCTTGGCGATCGCCGCGGCCGTGTCGTAGTTCGAGCGCGAGTTGGTGATGCCGCGGCCGAGCACGGTGCGCGATTCGTCCATCACCACCGCCTTGGTGGTGGTCGACCCGAGATCGATGCCGATGAAAGTTTTCATGCCGCCGCCGCCGCCATTCGCTTCTGTTTAATCATCTGGAAGTAGCTCTCCAGGCGGTTCTTGATGTTGGCGGCCGAGAAGTAGCGCGGATCGACGAGATCGGACTCGATGAACGCCGCCGGCTTGCCGGTGCGCTTTTCGACCTCGCGCAGGATGAGGAGCTGTCCGGCGGAGAAGCTGTTGCAGCTCTTGATCGAGTTGATCAGCAGCCCGTCCGCCTGGTACTCGTCCATGTACCGGCAGATCATGTCGATGCGCTGCGGGAAGTTGAGGTTCGTGTAGCAGCCGAGGCAGTACTCGGCGAGCGACTCGAGCGGCCGGCTCGCGTCGTGGCGGAAGCCGAAGTCGTAGAGGCCGCCGACCTTGGCGTACGTCGAGGCAACGACGGTCGCGCCCTCGTCGTAGAACATCTTCCAGAAGTCGCGGAAGCTGGTCCAGTTGGGCGGGCCTTCGACCACCAGGCGGTACTTCTCGCCCGGGTGATCGCCTTCCGGCGTGACCGGTCCCTTGTTTTGCGCCATGCGCTCCTGGATCTCGCGCCAGAGCACCGAGTAGTACTGGGTCGCCTCGGGCGTGCCGCGGAACGCGGTGAAGATCGGCCCGATGTAATAGACGGCGCCGAAGTACCCGTCGATCGGGCTCGGCCTGTGCTTCGCGCTCTGCAGCACTCTGACGAGGTCCTCTTCCGCCTTCTGCGACTCCTGCATGTATTGGCGCAGGCGGTCGATGTCGAACTTGACCCCGGAGATGCGCTCGCAGGTCGGGATGACTTTCTCTTTCAGCTGCTTCACGACGTAGTCGCGCATCGCGGGGTTGATCTTGCCGTCGCCCTGGTAAGGCACGTGCAGCATCACCGTCTCGCAGTCGTACTTCTGGCGCACGAGCTCGAACCACTTCATGAAGGTGAAGCAGCCGGTGTAGGAGAGAAGCAGCAGATCGGGGTGCGGCATCGGCTCGCCGGTCGGGCCGACTTCGCCCTGCAGCATCATGCCGAGGTCGGTCTTGACATACGTGCAGACGTCCTCGGAGTGGCCGTCGCGCTCGGCATCCATGATCATCTTGCCGGACTTCTTGCGCAGCCCCGACTGCAGGGCGTCGGTCTCGGGCAGCCGGCGCACGAAGTCGAAGCACATCAGGAGCTCGTTCAGGTTCCCGGGCACGAAGGTGGCCGAGATCTTCTTGCCCAGCTCGCGCGCGGAAGCGAGCTCGTGGTAGTTGCGGCCGATCATCTCCTTCTGCAGCCACATCGAGTCGTCCTTGATGACTTCCTTCTTTTCCTTCTTGGGAAGTACGGTGCTCATGCGGCGCTCCACAGTTTGATCGAGTCGGCGAAGGTGCCGGTCTGCTCGCGGATCGGCGCCATCTGGCCGGTGTTCTCCGCGTACTTGAAGGCGGTGTACGGAATCTTGTGCTTGCCGAGGATCTCGAGGAGCATCGGCCGCTCGAGCAATGCCGGGTCGCAGAACGACGCGGCGGCGAAGATCACGCCCTCGGCGCCGCGGGTCTTCACCTGGCGCAGGAGGTGCTGCCCCTTCTCTGCCTTGGTCTCGTCGTACTTGGACGAGGTCTGGGCCGAGCGGTGCAGGAACGCTTTGGAGAGCTCCTGCAGCGGATCGCCCGTGGCCGGCACCTCATCGAGCAGCATGCTCTGGCAGAGCTGGAAGTCGTCGTCGACCACATAGCAGCCCGCCATCTCGATGGATTTGATCAAGCCGAGCGGCGGCTGCTCGCAGAACGAGCCCGTGAGCACGACACGCGCGTTGTCGCGCACCGGGCGCTTCACCTGGTCTGTCTCCCTGACATAGCTTCTGATCAGCGCGGTGTGCTCTTCCGGCGGCAGCACGCAGCCGGCGCGCAGCACGAGGTACACCTCGGAGGTCGGCGCCTGCCAGGGCTTCTGCGCGCGATAGTTGTAGAGCTCGCGCACCGCCTTGCGGTTCTCGTTGTAGACCGCGATCGACCGGTTCAGCGCTTCATCCGAAATTTCCTTCCCTGCGAGGCGTCCGAGATCGTCGCGCACCGTCTGCATCTCGTGGATGTAGAAGGCACCGCCGGTCGAGTCGTCGTAGTTCTGCGGCAGGTCGAAGTACTTGACGTACTTGTCCTTGAACATGATCTGCCACATGCCCGAGAGATTGCGGATCACGTCGCAGATCGAGGGAAAGAGCATCCCGTCGAGGCAGTCGAGCTTGCCGGTGAGGCCGAGCTCGATGGTCGAGCGCGGGATGCGGCAGATATAGCTCTGGTAATAGGCGTCGCCCTGGATCACTTCCATCTGGTCGCCGCCGCCGAAGATGCCGACCGGCAGCATGCCGGCGGCGTGCACGATCTCGCGCGGCACGTAGATCGGCATGTAGCCGATCGCCTTGCGCCCCGGCTGAGCCGCCTTCCACTGCTTCACGGCGTTGAATTCGAGATCCTCGAACAACGTCGTGCAGCGCTTGATGATTTCCTGGACGCTCATCGGTGCTCCCATACGGGTTGGCGCTTGGCGATGAAGGCCTTGAGGCCCTCGTTCGCGTCGCGCGTCGCCATCAGCCTCTCGAGATACAGCGCTTCCACATCGGCAAGTCGCGCGCGCGAGAGATCCGCGAACGGCTCGCGCGCCGCCTGCACGGCGCAGGCGAGCGCCGCGGCGCTCTTGCCGGCGATGTTCTTTTCGAAGTAAGAAAGTGCCGCGGCCGCGGGATCGTCCGCGACCGCGTTTGCCAGCCCCCACGACGCCGCGGTAGCGGCGTCGATCGAGCGGCCGGAATAGAGAAGATCCTCGGCGCGCGCCTGCCCGATGCGCAGCGGCAGCAGCACCGAAGCTGCGGGCGCGAACACGCCGAGCTTGATCTCGGGCTGCCCGAGACTTGCGTCCGGCGAAACGAAAAGCAGGTTGCCCGCCATGGCGAGCTCGAGCCCGCCGCCGAGGCATTGCCCCTTGATCGCGACGAGAATCGGCTTCTTCCAGTCGAGCATGCGGCCGAGCAACGCGTGCAGCGACGAAAGCATCTCGGCGCAGCGCTCGGGGAGATGCTCCTCGACGCTCGCGCCGAAGGAGAAGTGCGGCCCTTCGTGGTCGATGAGCGCCGCCAGCAGGCCCCGGTTGTTCTTGTTCGTGTCAAAAGCAGCAGTCAGCGCGGCGATCATCGCGGCGTCGATGATGTTGGCCTTCGGCCGCGCGAGTCGCAGCCGGAGAAGCGCACCATCGCGCTCGAGCCACACCTTGAGCGGCGACTCGTTCACGCCTTGACCTTCGGCTGGATGTCGTCATGCAGGGAACCCACCCAGGGCTGGCCGGCGGCGATCTTCTGCCGCAGCAGCACGAAATCGACTTCGCGATCGTCCTTGGTGCCGGCGTTGAACGCGGTGAAGCCCGCGCGCGCCTCGGTCACCATGTTGAGCGCGAGCCAGGCGCGGTGGTTTTCCTTGTTGCGGTTCCAGGCCTCGAGCTTGGGCTTCCTCAGCTCCTCGATGGTCTTGGTGGTGCAATCGGGGAACGTGAGCAACATCTTGGCGCACAGCTCTTCCACCTTGTCGTCGAGCGCCTTGAGGTCGACGGTGCCCCGCTTCAGGAGTTCTTTGCCCGCGGCGAGCGCCGCACCGGTTTTTGATTTGCCGAACGCGAGGCGGCCGAAGTCGTCATAGACGCGCTGCGTCTCGACGAGCGGGTTCGCTACATATTTGCCGTCCACCTTCAGCGCCGGCGTGATGTCGGTCAGCATGCCGATGTGGTACGCCTCGTGCGCCGAGAAGGGCTCGCACAGCACGCAAGCGCCCATCGCGCGCTCCGTGCCGATCACCACCGGCAGGAAGTCGGTCGCGCCGCCGATCGGCGCCGAGCCGTGCTTGGGGCCGGCCTGGCCGAAGCGCGCGAGGTCCTGCGCCACGGAAAAGTCGCACGCCATGCCGATTTCCTGCCCGCCGCCGACGCGCATGCCGTTCACGCGGCAGATCACCGGCTTGTCGCAGGCGAGGATCGACGAAACCATGTCGTTGAAGAGCCGCATGTACTGGCGGTATTCCTGCGGCCGGCCGGCGTAGTACTCGGCGTACTCCTTGGTGTTGCCGCCGGTGCAGAACGCCTTGTCGCCCGCGCCGGTGAACACCACGCTCGATACGTCGCGCGCGTTTGATGCACTGCGGAAGGCGAGGATCACGCCCTTCACCATCTCGGTGGTGTAGGAGTTGTACTGGGTCGGGTTGTCGAGCCAGATCCAGGCGTTATAGAGGCCGGGGGCCACGGTGCCGTCGGGCTTGCGGGCCGGGCGGCGCTCGAAGCGCACCCCCTGCGCCGGTACTTCAGCCAGGTCGTGGCTTCTCAGGAACCGTGTTTCGGGCGCTGCCATGAGGCTCTCCTCTTCAAATAGGTATTCGAATGCCGATTTACGGGTTTCCCGCCATGTTGGCCCGCGGCAAACCGCCCGGATTTGATCTAGTTCAAACATCGCGCTCGCCGTTCGGCCAGATTGGCGCCATGCATTCCTCGGTATCCGTGGCCCTCGCCGGAAGCGGCGGCGCCGGCGTGATGACTGCCGGCAACCTGCTGCTGGAGGCGGCGGCGCTGGCCGGCTACTACGGCCTGATGACACGCACCAGCGGCCCGCAGATCCGCGGCGGCGAGGCGGCGGCGATGCTGCGCGTCTCGACCTTCCCCACCGATGGGCAGGACGACAGCTTCCAGGTGCTCGCTGCGATCGACTGGCAGAACGTGCAGCGCTTCGCCGGCGAGATCCCGATCGGCAAAGAGGGCCTCCTTATCGGCGATCCCGCGCAGGGCACGCCGCCCGAGGTGTTCACGAAAACCGGCGCCGGCTATGCGCAGGTGCCGCTCAAGGCGCTCGCCGCCAAGATCCCGGGCGGCTGGCCGAACATGATTGCGCTCGGCGTGCTGGCGGCAGTGATCGGGCTGCCGCGCGAAGCGGTCGAAGCCGCGGTGCGCAAAGCGCTAAAGAAGAATGTCGAGCCCGGGCTCGCGGCCGTCAGGGTCGGAATGGACCAGCCGCTGCCCAAGACCTTCCCGCTCGCCGCGGCGCCTGCAAAGAAAGGCCGCTGGCTCATCACGGGGAACGAAGCCGCAGGCTATGGCGCGCTGCGCGGCGGCGTGCGTTTCGTGGCCGCGTATCCGATCACGCCCGCGACCGAACTCCTGGAATGGCTCGCACCCGCGCTCACCAAGGTCGGCGGAGCGCTCGTGCAGGCGGAAGACGAGCTCGCCTCCATCAACATGGCGCTCGGCGCCTCTTTTGGCGGCGTGCCGGCGCTCACCGCGACTTCAGGCCCCGGGCTCTCGCTCATGATCGAATCGCTCGGCCTCGGCGTCGCCGCCGAAGTTCCGGTCGTGGTCGTCGACGTGATGCGCACGGGGCCGTCGACCGGCATCGCCACCAAGAGCGAGCAGGCGGACCTCAACATCGCGCTCTACGGCCTGCACGGCGACGCGCCGCACATCGTGCTCGCGCCGAACTCGCTCGCCGACTGCCTGGCTACAACGCAGTGGGCGGTCGAGCTGGCCGAGTCGCTGCAAGTTCCGGCGATCGTGCTCTCCGACCAGTACTTCGGCCAGGCGCGCGCCGTGGTCGATGCGCTCGAGCTGAACGGCAAGCGCGTCGAGCGCTTGAAAGCCA
This sequence comes from Burkholderiales bacterium, assembly GCA_035632415.1. GTDB lineage: Bacteria > Pseudomonadota > Gammaproteobacteria > Burkholderiales > SG8-39 > SCGC-AG-212-J23. The sequence goes on from DASQGW010000023.1 coordinate 49,918, forward strand.
CCGGCAACGGACAACCGTATAAGCGCTATACGCTCACCGAGTCCGGCATCTCGCCGATGGCGGTGCCTGGCACCGCGGGCCTCACCTATGTGGCCGACGGCCTGGAGCACAACGAGCGCGGACTGCCCTCCTCGCAGGCGGCCGATCACTTGGCGCAGATGGAAAAACGCGCACGCAAGATTTCACAGCTCGACCCGGGGGATGCCTGGGCGAGCATCGAGGGCGAAGGCGACGTCGCGCTCCTCACCTTCGGCTCGAGCACCGCTCCCGCGCGTGAAGCGCTGGCGCGCGCCCGGGCCGAAGGATTCGATGCAAGACTCGTCTCGGTGCGAATGCTCGCGCCGGTGCAACCGGAGAAGTTCAAGGCGGCGCTGAAAGGCGTCAAGCGGGCGCTGGTGCTCGAGCAGAACCACAGCGGCCAGTTCCTGCGCCATCTCAAGGCGCACTACGACCTGCCCGCCGAGGTGAAGAGCTTGCGCCGGCCCGGACCGCTGCCCTTCCGGCCCGACGAGATCTATCAGGCATTGGTCAAAGCATGAACGCGCCGCTCCCGGTCCCCGTGCAGGCCAAGGACTTCAAGTCGGACTACAAGCCGGTCTGGTGCCCCGGCTGCGGCGACTATTCGGTGCTGGTCGCCATCCAGAAGGCGCTCGCCTCGCTCGAGCTCAGGCCCGAGAACGTCGCCATCGTGTCGGGCATCGGCTGCTCCTCGCGCCTGCCGGCGTACACGAGCTGCTACGGCTTCCACGGCGTGCACGGGCGCTCGCTGCCCGCGGCCACCGGCCTGAAGGTGGCGCGGCCCGATCTCACCGTGCTCGTCGCGAGCGGCGACGGCGACGGCTACTCGATCGGCGGCAACCACTTCCTGCACGCCTGCCGGCGCAACGTCGACCTCACCTACATCGTGATGGACAACCACGTGTACGGCATGACCAAGGGCCAGCCCTCGCCCACCACCGAGCCCGACTGGGACTCGAAGCTCTCGCCCGGCGGCACCGGCGTGCGCGAGTTCCATCCGCTCGTGATCGCGCTCGCTTCCGGCGCCAATTTCGTGGCGCGCACCTTCTCGGGCGACCCGAATGCCTGCGCCCAGGTCATCGCCGCGGCGATCCGCCATCCCGGCTTCTCGTTCGTCGAAGTGCTCTCGCCCTGCGTCACGTTCCGGCCCGACCAGCGCCGCTGGAAAGAGCTCGTGCATCCGGCGCCGGTCGAGGCGACCGACGATCCCGCGCGGGCGGCGCGCCGCATCATGACCGACGACGGCTTCAACCTCGGCGTCCTCTATCGCGGCAGCCGACCGGCTTACCGCGCGCCCAGCGCGCCGGCGGTGAAGAGCGTGGCCGAGCTCGAGGCCGGCTTCAGCCTGAAGGAGCCCGCATGACCAGCTATGCCGATTTCATGGCGCGCGCCTACACCATGGAGCTCGAGGCGCAGGAGCGCTACGCGCAGTTCGCCGACCAGCTCGACACGCACAACAACCGCGAGGTCGCGCAGGTGTTCCGCAAGCTCGCCGAGATCGAGGGGCTGCACGCCAAGACCATCCTCAAGCAGATGAACTGGCCGGGCATGCCCGCGATGCCGGTCGCCTTCGCCTGGGAAGGCGAAGCGCCGGAAACCGCGCCGTTCGAGTCCGTCCATTACCTTATGCAGCCCTATCACGCGCTCGACATCGCGCTGCGCTGCGAGCAGCGTGCGCAGGAATACTTCGAGACGATCGCACGCGAGGTGAGCGACGACGCGGTGCGCAAGGCCGCGCTGGAGCTTGCCGGCGAGGAAGCCGAGCATGTCGAGCTCATCAAGAGCTGGATGAAGAAAGTCCCCCAGCCCACGGCAGAATGGGATCATGATCCTGACCCCGCGCGCATGACCGATTAGATCTGGAGGATTTGAAATGCGTGGACTGAAGGGCAAGACCGCCATCGTCACCGGCGGCGCGGCCGGCATCGGCACCGCGATCGTCGAGCGCTTCAAGGCCGAAGGCACGCGCGTCGTCAACTTCGACCTGAAGGGCGACCCGAGCGTCGACATCACCGACTACGCAGCGGTGCAGAAAGCGGTCGCCGCGGCGGGGCCGGTGGACATCCTGGTCAACAACGCCGGCTGGGACATGTTCAAGCCGTTCCTCAAGACCGACCCGGCCTTCTGGCAGAAGATTCTCTCGATCAACCTCGTCGGCCCGATGAACCTGCTTCACTGCGTGCTGCCCGGCATGGTCGAGCGCGGCGGCGGCAAGGTGGTGAGCATCGCGTCCGACGCCGGTCGCGTCGGCTCCTCGGGCGA
>DASQGW010000024.1:0-25489 GCA_035632415.1 Burkholderiales bacterium
GGCCATCAGGTCGTACCAGGGATTCACCGGATGCCCTCATCTGATCCCATTGCGCGCCTCGACGCCCATCAGCTCCGCCCAGTAGGACCAGAAGCCGCGGATCGGCGACTCGGTGACGCGGTGCGTCTCGTCCTTGACCGCCCCGCGGCCGCCCATCTCGATCACCGCGCAGGCTTCCCCCGCGCTGCGCGTCGCCTTCTGCACCACCTCGATCGCCTCGCCGTCCTCCATGCTGACGAAGCCCGCCGGGCCGACGAGGTTCGCCGAGATGAGGCGATGGCGCACCATCGCCTCGTCGTCGTCCTCGTAACAGAAGAGCGTCTGGAACACCTCGTGCGCGTCGACCTCCTTGGGCCGGATCTGGCGCGTGCCGATGGTGTTGTTGATCTGTATCAGCAGGGCGTTCGGGAAAAACGTGGGCGCCGCCAGGTTCATGCCGTCGGCATACTCGTTCTTGAAATGCAAAAGCTTGGTGTCGCGCAGCCGCATCCGATCGAGCCGCGCGGCGGTATCGGCATACGCGGCGAGCGCGTCTTCCTGCGAGTCGCTCGCAGCGTAGGCGTGGTTCATGTTGTGGCGGTGGCGCGCATCCATCTTCACGCCGCCCTTTTGCGTCGCGCGGTCGACGCCGTAGGTGACGAAGAATTCATGCAGGAGGCTGGCGTGGTAGGTGTCGCGCAGGTTCTCGGCGTAGAGCTTCCAGTTGCCGGCGATGCGCTGGCGCGAGTAGCCGAGGATGCGCACCGGCTTATGGAAGAAGCGCTTCACCATGCCGGTGCCGAACTCGCCGAGATATTGCTCGAGCGGCTCCGTCCGGTCGGAGAACGTGCCGAAGATGACGCCGTTCAGCGACTGCACCTTCAGCTTGGTCGGTCCGACGGTGCGCATGTCGAAGTCTTTCGGCATGCCCCCTTCGCCCTTCAGTCCCTGGCGGAAGGGCAGCCCCGTGAGCTCGCCCGCGTTGGAATAGCACCAGCGGTGATAGAGGCAGACGAGGCGCTCGGCGTTGCCCTTCAGCTCGCGCACGATCATGGCACCGCGGTGCGAGCAGCGGTTCACGAACGCGTGCAATGCCCCTTGTTTATCCCTGGAAACAACAACAGGGGTGTCGCCGACCCAAGTGGTGCGGAAGTCGTGCGGCTTCGGCAGCTCGGCCTCGAGGCACAGGTAGTTCCACGTCGGCCCGCGGAAGATGCGCTCCATCTCGAGGCGGTAGATCTCCTCGTCGTGGTGCAGGCGGAAGGGAACGCGGGAGTAGTCGTTGCGCGGCCAGTCAATGTTCATCGTGCTTGTCCATCCAGGCGAGGAAATCGTCCAGCGCTTGCGCGACAGTGAAACGCGGTTGCCAGCCGAGGTCTTCGACCAGCCGGCGGTTGGAGAAGCGCGTGCGTGTCGCGGGCGAGAGCGGCACGACGTTCCACTCCTCGGCCCGCGTCGACTCGCGCCAGCGGAACTTCGGGAAGCGCTTCGCGAGGAGTTCGCACCAATCGGGCAGGGACCATGCGGCGCCGGTCGACAGATGATACAGGCGGTGGCGCGGCTCCTTCGCATCGAGCAGCGCGATGAGCGCACTCGCAAGATCCGGCGCATAGATGTAATCCGTCGGCCCGCGCGGCGGAAACACCGCCTCGCCGCCCTGGCGCGCAATGCGTGCGACGAGCGTCGGCGGGGAAAGCGTGGTGCGCGCGCCGGTGGCGTGCTCCCACCGGCCGAAGGCCATCGCCAGGCGGCCGATGCGCACGTCGAGCTTCCATAAAGAGGCCAGACGCAAGCAGGCGCGCTCGGCGGCGTACTTGGTGATGCCGTACATCGATTCGGGCACCGGCCGATCGCGCTCCTCGTCGAGCGGCTCGGGTGCTGCGACGCCGGCGGCGCCGTACAGCGCGCCGGTGCTGGCGTGGAACACGCGCTGGATGCCGTGGCGGCGTGCGGCTTCCAGCACGTTGAGCGTGCCGAGAAAATTCACCTCGGCGATCCGGCGCGGGTCGCGCGCATCGCGCGCCGCGTCGGCCGTGATGGCGGCGAGGTGGATGATGCGCGTCACGCCATCGAGAACCTGGTCGAGAGACTGTGTGACATCGCCGCGCTCGAACGGCACATCCAGGGCGGGGCGCTCGACGTCGTACACCCGCACCTCGTCGCCGCGTGCGCGCAGCTGCTCGACGACGTTCAGGCCGACGAAGCCCGCGCCGCCGGTGACCAGGATCACTTCTTGGCGTATCCCAGGATGCCGCTCGCGAGCGAGCGCGGGTCGCGCGGCGCGACGCGCCCCTCGTCGACCCGCAGGAAGAATTCCAGCAGCGCCCGGTTGAAGGGCTCGGGCTCCTCGATGTTGATGGTGTGGCCGGACCACGGCAGCACCACCAGGCCCGCGGTGCGGATATGGCGCTTCATCAGGAGCCCCGGCTCGAGGCAGGGATCGTCCTCGTCGCCGGTGACGATCAGCGTCGGCACGGCGAGCTCTTTCATGGCGTCGGTCAGCTCGTAGAGCGAAGGCCGCTTCATCTGCACGCCGCGCATGGTGAGCGCCTGGCCGCGAGGCGAATGCTCGAGGAGCTGCGTGGCGAACTCGGCCCAGCCGCGGGCGTCCTTGTTCTGGAATTGCACGCGCGTCGGCCCGAGCGCGTACTTGCGCGCCGCCTCGGCCCAGTTCGCCTCGAACGAGGCCGCGGCCGCTTCGCACTCGGCCTGGAACTTGGCCTTCTTGTCGGGCTCCGCGCCGTAGCCGCAGCCGGCGACGACGAGCGAGCGCGCGCGCTGCGGGTACGCGAGGCCGACGTGCAGCGCGGCGAAGCCGCCCATCGAGAGGCCGACGACGTGCGCGCGCTCGAGGCGCAGGTGGTCGAGCACCGCGATCGCATCGTCGCGCGCGATCTCCTGCGAGTAGCGCGCGCCGTCCTCGGGCACCTCGGAAGGCGGGAAGCCGCGGGCGTTGTAGGCGATGCAGCGGAAGTAGCGCGAGAAGAACCGCAGCTGCGGCTCCCAGCTGCGCAGATCGCCCGCGAACTCGTGGATGAAGAGGACCGGCGTGCCGCTGCCGGTCTCCTCGTAGTAAAGCCGGGTACCGTCCTTCGCGCTGGCGTGGGGCATGGCGCTTATCATAACCAGATGAAAAACCTGGATAGTGCAGCCATCGAAACCATGCTCGCGTCCCAGGGCATCGCGCTTGCGGCGGGCCGCGCCGAACGCCTGGCGCCCGGGGTCAACGCGCTCAACGTCGAAGATCCTCTGCGCGGCGAGATGCCGTTCGAGGTCGACGCCACGACCTACCTGTCGGTCGCGAAGCGGGTCCAGGCGTGAGCCTCGAGCAAGCGCGCCAGCGCATCGCGCGCTGGCAGCCGCGCATCAACGCGTTCGTCTCCACCGAGCCCCGCGCGGCCGGCTCCGGGCGCGGACCGCTCGCCGGCAGGGCGCTCGCGCACAAGGACATGTTCTATCGCGCCGGCCTCGTCTCGAACTGCGGCTCGAAGATCCGCAAGGGCTGGGTCGCCGCCGAGACCGCGGCGGTGCTCGAGCGGCTCGATGCCGCGGGCGCGCTCGACATCGGCACGCTCAACATGGCCGAGTTCGCCTACGGGCCGACGGGGCATAACGATCACTGGGGCGACTGCTGCAATCCGTGGAACCCGGAGTACATCACCGGCGGCTCTTCGAGCGGCTCGGCCGCCGCGGTGGCCGCCGGCATCGTTTTCGCCGCGCTCGGCTCGGACACCGGCGGCTCGATCCGCCTGCCGGCCTCGGCCTGCGGCGTCACCGGTCTGAAGACCACGTGGGGACGCGTGTCGCGCCACGGCGCCATGCCGCTTTCGCATTCGCTCGATACGATCGGGCCGCTCGCGCGAAGCGCAGAGGATTGCGCGCTCGTCTACGGCGTGATCGCGGGACGCGACGTGCGCGATCCGGTGACCGTGCACGCGCCGGCAGAGGTCGCCGCCGACGGCATGGCGCGCACGATCGCCATCTCGAGCCGCTGGATCCGCGAGAACGCGCACCCGGAGATCGCGCAGGCCATCCTGGACGCGGCCAGGTGTTTTCACCTGGTGGAGGCCGAGCCGCCGCCGTTCGATCTGCTGTCGGCGCACTGCCTTACCGTGATGCAAAGCGAAGCGTCCGCGCAGCACGCGCAATGGATGCGGGAGCGGCCGCAGGACTATTCGTCCGCCGTGCGTGCGCGCCTCGAAGCGGGCTTCGCCATCCCGGCCGCCCAGTACGTGGAAGTCCTGCGGCTGCGCGGCGCGTGGCTCGAGCGCTTCTGCGGCGAGACGCTGCGCCAGGCGGACGCTTACCTCGTGCCGGCGATCGCCGTGCCGCTGCCCACGCGCGCGGAAACCGGGCCGCGCGGTGGCCCCGACATGCCGCAGCGCCTTGCGGAGGTCACGCGCCTTACGCGCTGGGTGAACTACCTCGGCGTGCCTTCGCTCTCGCTGCCGTGCGGCTTCGACTCGCGCGGGCTGCCGATCGGCCTGCAGCTCGTCGGCCGCCCCTTCGCCGAAGGCACGCTGCTCGCCGCCGGCCGCGCCTACCAGCGGGCGACCGACTGGCATCGCCGCCTGCCGCCGGACCCGCGATAGATCGCGCGGCAGCCGCGGTGATAGGGTGGCCGGGCCCTAACAACCATCAGAAGGATCGCCCACATGACAAGCGTCCGTCGTTTCATCTCGATTGCACTCATCGTTTCGATCACCGGACTCGGCCTGCCGCTGCCCGCGCAGGCCGGCATGCTGGCGACGCCGACGGCCGCCGCGAGCTCCGCGAAAGACCGGATTCTCGGCGTCCTCGAGCGCAACGACGTGCGCGCGCAGCTCCAGGCCCTCGGCGTGAATCCGGCCGACGCCAAGGCGCGCGTCGCCACGTTGTCGGACGAAGAGGCGGCTCAGCTCGCCGCAAGGATGGACAGCCTGCCCGCGGGCGGCGACGGCTTCGGCGCGCTGATCGGTGCGGCGGTGCTCATCTTCCTCGTCCTGCTCCTCACCGACATCCTCGGCGTCACGCACGTCTTCTCGTTCACCAAGCCGATCAACAAGTAGCGCGGCGCAGCCGAATAATTAAGGACGTTGTCCGGAATTGCGCGCCTGCTCGATGAGGCGCTGGTTCTCGGCGCGCAAGGCGCTGTCGTTCCCGGCGTAGCTGTTGGAGCGCGCGGCGAGACCTTGCGCCTGCGAGAGGTCGCCCTGCTGCAGGCGAACCCGCGCGAGCTCGTGCCAGAGGCGCGGGTTGCGCGGTTCAATCCGTAGCGCCCGCTCGAGCGTTGCCGCTGCGCTGGCGAGCCGGCCGGCCGCAGCATCGGCACGCGCGCTGTCCATGAGCCCCGCCACTGCGATGTTTTCGTGCGGCCCGGAGTAGGGCGCCGGCGCCTGCTCGACCGGCGCCGGCGCCGGACTGGGCTCGGGAGCGGTTGCGCATCCCGCGAGCAACAAAAGGATGATTAACGACCGAATAGGCGCTGCCACCAGCTCTTCGCTTTCTGCACTGTGCTGTCCACGGTATCGACCACCGCGCCGGCCACGGTTACGCACGGCGAGCGCTCCTGCGGCGCCGATCCCTGCATGAACGGCAGCTCGACCGCCCCGGCGCACTGGCTGTCGCCGCGCAGGTTGTTTTGCGGATCGATCCACACCTGCTCGATGCCCTCGGCGGGCGGCAATTCGAGCGGCAGCGGCAGCAGCGCAGCCATGATGTCGCCCCAGACCGGCAGCGCGGCGGTTGCGCCCGAGAGGCGCGCGGCGCGATTGTCGTCGTAGCCGAGCCAGACGACGGCGAGCCGGTCGCCGGTGAAGCCGGCGAACCAGGCGTCGCGCTGATCGTCGGTGGTCCCGGTCTTGCCGGCGGCGCCGATCTCCGGCGCGAGATAGCTCTTCAACGCCTGCCCGGTGCCTTCTCGCACCACGCCTTGCATCGCGGCCGTGATGAGCACCATCGGCTCGGCCGGGAACGCTTGCTCGACCTTGAGCGAATAGCGCTGCAGCGGCCTTCCCTCCTGCGTGGTCACCTCGCGGACCGCGCGGAGCGGCGAGCGGAACCCGCCGGCGGCGATCGTCTGGTACATCTGCGCGACTTCGAGCGGGCTCATCTCCGTGGCGCCGAGGAGCGTGGAGGCGAACGGTCGCAACGGGCGATCGACGCCGAGCTTCTTCACCGTCTCGAGCACCTTGTCGAGCCCGATCTCGGTGCCGAGGCGCGCGGTCGCCGCGTTATAGGACTGGGCGAGCGCGACCCGCAGCGGCACGATGCCATGGAACTTGCGATCGTAGTTCTTCGGCTCCCAGTCGGGCGCGCCGCGGCTCTTCCACACGAACGGACCGTCATCCAGCGGAGTGACGAGGGTGTAGCGCGAAGGTTCCGACAGGGCGGTGAGGTAGACCGCGGGCTTGAGGAGCGACCCGACCGGGCGCGCCGCGTCGATCGCCCGGTTGTAGCCGCGATAGCGGGCGTCGCGGCCGCCGACGAGCGCCTGCACTTCGCCGCTCGAGGGATCCGTGATCACCACCGCGCCTTCGAGCCCCGGCTGGCCGAAGCGGCGCTCCTTGTCGTACTGCGCGACGCGACGCGCAAGCGAGCGCTCGGCGACGCCTTGCGCGCGCGGGTCGAGCGTCGTGAAGATGCGCAGGCCTTCCGAGCGCAGGTCCTTGTCGTCGTAGTCGCGGCGCAGCTGCCGGTGCACGAGCTGCACGAAAGCGGGGTAGGGCGAAGTGCCCATCATCGGCCGCGGAGAAATGCCGAGGTCGCTCGCGCGCGCCACCGCATATTGCTCCGGAGTGATGAAGCCCTGGTCCCTCGTCTCGCGCAGCACGAGGTTGCGCCGCTCGAGCGCGCGTTTTGCGTGGCGGCGCGGCTCGTACACCGCCGGGCCCTTCACCATGGCGACGAGGAGCGCCGACTCGGCGACGTTGAGATCCTTCGCTTCCTTGCCGAAATAGAACTCGGCCGCGAGGCCGACGCCGTGGATCGCGCGGTCGCGGTCCTGGCCCAGGTAGATCTCGTTCAGATAGGTCTCGAGGATCTCCGCCTTCCCGTAGTGGATCTCGAGAAGGATCGCCATCACCAGCTCGTTGAACTTGCGGGCGAGCGTGCGCTCGGGCGTGAGAAAGAAGTTCTTCGCGAGCTGCTGCGTGATCGTGCTGCCGCCCTGCATGTGTCCCGTGGCGATGCTCGCCGCCGCGCGCACGAGCGCGCGGGGGTCGAAGCCCCAGTGCGTGTAGAACTTGCGGTCTTCGGTGGCGATCAGCTCGTCGATGAGGTGCTTGGGGACTTCCGGCAGCCGCACGAGCACCCGGTCCTCGTTGCCGGCCGGATAGATGCCGCCGATCGGCAGCGGGTCGAGCCGTGCGAGCGGCAGCTCGTGCCCGGCGTCGTCCTGCACGCGGGCGACCTTGGCGCCGTCGAAAAGCGCCCGCACGCGCCGCGCCGGTTGCGCGCCGTCCCAGAAGGCGAAGGGGCGCACCGCGATCTCGAGCTCGCTGCCCGTCTTCTGGTACCAGCCGGCTTGGCCGGCTGGAATGTCCCTGTACCCGAGCTCGCGCAGCTCGTCCTCGACGTCGGCTTCCGAGATGCGCAGGCCCGCGTGCAGCTCGAGCGGACGCGCATAGATGCGCGCGGGCAGGGCGAAGCGCCGGCCCTCGAACTCGTTTCGCACGCGCACGTCGAGCTCGAGCGCGTACGCGGCGAAGATCGCCACGGCTGCGAGCAGCGCGTAGGTGAAATACCTTAGGATGCGACCCCGTCGTGCCATCGGCCGATTTTAGACACCGAAACTCGAAGAAATGCCGCTCGAACGTCCAGTACTTCCTTTGCCGAGCCTGCGGAGCGTCTTCGCCGACTTGAGCGGCGCCAACCTCGGCGCGGCGGTCGTCGCATTTCTTTTCTCGGTCACCGGTCCGGTGGCGATCATTCTTTCGATCGGCGCAGCCGGCAACCTGAGCGAAGCCGACATCTCCTCGTGGCTCTTCGGCGGCTTCTTCCTCACGAGCATCATCAGCATCGTCTTCTCGCTGGCGTACCGGCAGCCGCTCGTCTTCCTGTGGAGCATCCCGGGCGCGGTGATCGTCGGCCCGGCGCTTGCGCACCTCTCGCTCTCCGAAGTGGTCGGCGCCTACGTCGTGACCGGTATCGCGATGCTGCTTCTTGGCCTCTCGGGCTGGGTGCGGCGTGCGATGGACGCCGTGCCGATGCCCATCGTCATGGCGATGGTCGCGGGCGTGTTCCTGCGCTTCGGCACCGGGCTCGTGCAGGCGTTCACCCAGGACTTGCCCATCGCGCTGTCCATGACGTTGACCTGGCTCGCGTTGACCTCCTTTCCGGGCCCTCTCCGGCGCGTCCCGCCGCTCATCGCGGCTTTGGCCGTCGGCGCGGTCGTGATTGCCATCGAAGGGACTTTCAAGCCGGGAAGCGGCGCGCTCTTCGGCATCGTCTCGCCGAACCTCTACGCGCCCCGGTTCTCCGCGCCGGCGCTCGTCGAGCTCGTGGTGCCCCTTGCGATCACCGTGCTCACGGTGCAGAACGCGCAGGGCATTGCGATCCTGACCAACAACGGGCACCGCCCGCCGACCAACGCGATCACGGTCGCCTGCGGTATCGGTGCATGCGTCACCGGGTTGGTCGGCGCGGTATCGACCTGCCTGACCGGGCCGGTCAACGCGGTGATCTCCACCGTCGGCGAAAAGGAGCGCCAGTACACCGCGGCCCTCTGCGTCTCGGTGCTGGCGATGGCCTTCGGCTTGCTCGCGCCGTTCTTCACGCGCCTTTTGCTCGCGACGCCGCCGGCCTTCATCGCCACGCTCGCCGGCCTTGCCATGCTGCGCGTGCTGCAGAGCGCGTTCACCGTTTCATTCGCCGGGCGGTTCAGCTTCGGCGCGCTGGTCTGCTTCCTCGTGACGGTGGCCGACGTATCGATCTTCCGCATCGGCGCGCCGTTCTGGGGACTCGTCTTCGGGGTCGCCGCCTCGCGGCTGCTGGAAAGGGAATCGTGAGATTTCGCTACTACTGGGAAGACTTTCCCGCGGGGAAGGTCTTCGAATACGGCTCGCGCACGCTGACCGAGCGCGAGATCATCGAGTTCGCGCGCGACTGGGACTCTCAGCGCTATCACACCGACCCGGCCGCGGCCAAGGAGAGCCCCTACGGCGGATTGATCGCCTCCGGGTGGCATACGGGCTGCCTGATGATGCGCTTCATGTGCGATGCCTACCTGGACGAATCCTCGTGCATCGGCTCGCCCGGCATCGACGAATGGCGCTTTGCGCTGCCGGTGCGCCCCGGCGACGCGCTGCGCTATCGCGGCACGGTGCTCGAGGCGCGCCCGATGGCGAGCAAGCCCGACCGGGGCATCGTGAAGTGGCGCTGGGAGCTCCTCAACCAGCGAAATGAAATTCCGGTGTCCATGGTCGGCACGCAGTTCTTCCTGCGCGAGCCCTGACCCGCGGAGGTCGGACGGCAGGCGGTAGTCCATCCGGCCACACGAAATCAGAGGTCGCCCTACGGTCGTGTGTCGGGAAAGACCCGGCACCATGCGCGCATGCAAGACATCTGCCCTTCGACCGCCAAGAACGCTCACATCTACATCAAGACGCTGCACAGCGCCTGAGGTCGAGGCGTGGCTCAATGGGCGCGGCGCCCCGAACGACGCGGTGTTCCTGCGCTGCGTGGACCTGGTCCAATCGAGCCGACCTCGCCGCTAGTGCGCTTGACAGGCAAGTAGAGGCTTGCCTATTATAAGGCAAGTAGACACTTGCCTATGGCCGAGCGACGCACCGACACCGATTTGCTCTTCAAGGCCCTGGCCGATCCCGGCCGGCGGAAGCTGCTCGACGTGCTGCATGCGCACGACGGCCAGACGCTCAACGAGCTGTGCGAGCACCTGGACATGACGCGGCAGGGCGTGACGCAGCACTTGGGCGTTCTCGAGGCGGCGAACCTGGTCGCTACGGTGTGGCGCGGCCGGGAGAAGCTGCACTTCCTCAATCCGGTGCCGCTGCAGGAAATCTACGACCGCTGGATCGCGAAGTTCGAAAAGCCGCGCCTCAAGGCCCTGACTGACCTCAAACGACGATTGGAGAAAGCGAATGGCTAAGTCCACCTGCATTTATGTCAGCTACATCCGCACCACGCCCGAGAAACTCTGGAAGGCGCTGACCGATGCGGAATTCACGAAGCAGTACTGGTTCGGCATGCGCAGCGAAAGCGAGTGGCGGCCCGGATCCCCGTGGAAGCTCGTGTCCCAGGACGGAACGGTGTGGGATGCGGGCGAGGTGGTCGAGGCGAAGCCGCCCAAGCGCCTGGTGCTGCGGTGGCATCACCAGAAGAAGCCGGAGCTCAAGGCGGAAGGCCCCACGCTATGCACGATGGAGCTCGAGCCGGGCGCGGGGGCGGTCAAGCTCACCATCACGCACACGATCGAGCGCGAATCCTCCAAGGTGATCGAGGCGGTGTCCGGCGGCTGGCCCAAGGTCATCTCCAACCTCAAGTCGCTGCTGGAGACGGGGACCATTGCCCTGCAGGAGCCTTATCCTGCGGCCCAGGCGAAATAATTAAGGACGTTGTCCGGAATTGTCGCGGAATTGTCGATGATGAAAGTCCGTTACGGCTGGGTGATGGTGGCGGTCGGGGCGTTCATGGGCTGCATTGCCGTGGGCGCCATGATGTCGCTCGCGGTTTTCCTGCAACCGATTACCGCTGCGACCGGATGGTCGCGGGCCGGCGTATCGAGCGCCGCGACGCTGAGCTTCCTCTTCATGGGCGCCGGGGGCTTCGGCTGGGGTGCGCTCAACGACCGCTATGGCTCGCGGCCTGTCGTCCTGGCAGGGGCGGTGCTGCTCGGCCTCGGGCTCGTGCTGGCGAGCCGCGCCGCCACGCCGACGCAATTCATATTGGCGTATGGCGTGCTGGTCGGCCTCTCCGGCGGCAGCTTCTTCGTGCCGATGATGACCGCCGTGAGCGCCTGGCTGCCGAACCATCGGAGCATCGCGGTATCGCTTGTATCGGCGGGCGTCGGAGTGGCGCCGATGACCGTGTCGCCGCTCGTCGCGCTTCTGCTCCAGGACCACGATTGGCGCGGCGCGCAGCTCATCATCGGCCTCGCGGCCTGGGCGCTGCTTATTCCGGCGGCTCTGCTGGTACGTCCAGCGCCAGGCGCGACCCACAGCGCAGCGGCCGAGCGGCCGATGGGCGTGAAAGCGGCGCTCACCTCGTTCCCGTTCATCGTGCTGGCGGCGACGTTCTTCGCGTGCTGCGCGACGCACGCGGGACCGATATTCCACACTATCAGCTATGCGCTGGTGTGTGGCATTCCCACGGTCGCGGCCGTGACCATCTACAGCCTGGAGGGACTCGCGGGTCTGGGCGGCCGCATCGTGTTCGGCCTGGCGGGAGACAAGTACGGCGCCAAGCGCGTGCTCATCATCGGGCTCTTCGTCCAGGCGCTCGCCGCGGGCAGCTTCATGTTCGCGCATCGCCTGGGCGAGTTCTACGCGGTGTCCTCCGTCTTCGGCTTAGCCTACGGCGGCGTGATGCCGCTTTACGCGGTGCTTGCGCGCGATTATTTCGGGCAGAGAATCATGGGCACGGTCCTCGGCGCGGCGGCGATGGTGTCGAGCCTCGGCATGGCGATCGGTCCGTGGATCGGCGGCTGGATGTTCGATTCGTTCGGCAGCTATGCGCCTCTCTATCTATACTCCTTCGTCATCGGCCTCGGCGCGGCGGCGATCGCGTTCGCTTTCCCGCCGCCCGCGATGCGCCCTCCGCAGTTACAGCCCGCCTAGCGCACGACCTCGGCTTCGCTGAAGTGCTCGCGCTGCGGATCCTCGCCGTCGTCGAGCGCCTCCTTGACGTGCATGTCGATGCAGAAGGCGCAGCCGTCGATCTGCGAGGCGCGCAGCTTCAGTAAATGCATCAGCCGCGGCTCGACCACGCCCTTGAGGTGGGTTTCCAGGGGCACGGACGGCGCTATAGGTGTCCGGGCGACTTTCCCGGGAAGCAAGCGCGGCGACATTCGACCTCCTAGAATCGAAACATGAATCCTGCGCCCGGCTTCAAGAAGCGTCCAGACTGGAGCATCGTCACCCGGTCCGCTGGCAAGCGCGTCCAGGTCATTCTCAACGGCGAGGTCATCGCCGACAGCCCGAACGCGACGGTGATGAAGGAGGGCACCTATCCGCCGGTGTACTACTTCCCGCGCAGCGACGTAAAGATGGATCGTCTCGAGCGCTCGCAGCACAAGACGCACTGCCCGTTCAAGGGCGACGCGTCGTACTTCTCTTTGCGTAACGGCGCGCGCGATGCGGTGTGGAGCTACGAGACTCCTTACGACGAGATGCAGGCGATCGCCGGGCTTGTGGCCTTCTACCCCGACAAGGTCGACATCAAGGAACTTTAGTTCCCTATTCATGCAGCCGATCCTGGCGGTTTCCAATCTTACGAAGACCTACGCCTCGGGCCTGCAGGCCCTGAAGCGCGTCGACCTTGAAATCCGCAAGGGCGAGATCTTCGCGCTGCTCGGGCCGAACGGCGCCGGCAAGACGACGCTCATCAACATCATCTGCGGCATCGTCACCCCTTCGTCGGGGACCGTGACGGTCGGCGGCCACGACATCCTCAAGGACTACCGCGCGACGCGCAGCATGATCGGGCTCGTGCCGCAGGAGCTCGCCATCACGCCGTTCGAGAACGTCTGGCAGACGACGAGCTTCAGCCGGGGCCTCTTCGGCAAGCCGTCCGACCCGGCGTACGTCGAGAAGGTGCTGAAGGACGTGGCGCTCTGGGAGCGCCGCAAGAGCAAGATCGTGACGCTCTCCGGCGGCATGAAGCGCCGCGTGATGATCGCCAAGGCCCTGGTGCACGAGCCGCAGGTGCTCTTCCTCGACGAGCCGACGGCGGGCGTGGATGTGGAGCTGCGCCAGGAGATGTGGCAGGTAGTGCGCAACCTTCGGGCCTCCGGCGTGACCATCATCCTCACCACGCACTACATCGAGGAAGCGGAGCTGATGGCCGACCGCGTCGGCGTGATCAACAAGGGCGAGATCGTGGTGGTCGAGGAGAAGGCCGCCCTCATGGCGAAGCTCGGCAAGAAGCAGCTCACGCTCCAGCTTCTCGATCCGCTGAAGGAGATCCCGCCAAGGCTCGCGTCCTATCGCCTGAGCATCGCGCACGGCGGACGCGAGCTCGTCTACAGCTACGACACGCGGGGCGAGCACACCGGCATCACCGGCCTGCTCGACGACCTGGCCGCGGCGGGAATCGCCTTCAAGGACCTGCAGACGAACCAGACTTCGCTCGAGGAGATCTTCGTCGACCTGGTGAGGGCAGGGCGATGAACTGGCGCGCGGCCTGGGCGATCTATGCCTTCGAGATGGCGCGAACCGGCCGCACGCTCATCCAGAGCATCGTCGCGCCGGTGATCACCACCTCGCTCTACTTCGTCGTCTTCGGCGCCGCCATGGGCACGCGCATCTCGCAGGTCGAGGGCGTGCCGTATGGCGCGTTCATCGTGCCGGGGCTGATCATGCTGACGCTGCTCACGCAGAGCGTGACCAACGCCGCCTTCGGCATCTACTTCCCGAAGTTCATCGGCACGATCTACGAGCTGCTTTCGGCGCCGATCTCCGCGCTCGAGATCGTCATCGGCTTCGTCGGCGCGGCAGCGACGAAGTCGATCATCCTCGGCCTGGTCATCCTCGTCACCGCGTTCTTCTTCGTGCCGCTGCGCATCGACCACCCGCTGTGGATGCTGGCCTTCCTCGTGCTGACCGCGCTCACCTTCAGCCTGCTCGGCTTCATCATCGGCATCTGGGCGGGCGGCTTCGAGCAGCTGCAGTTCGTGCCGATGCTCGTCATCACGCCGCTCACTTTCCTCGGCGGCACGTTCTACTCGATCGCCGTCCTGCCTCCGGCCTGGCAGACGGTGACGCTCTTCAATCCTGTCGTGTATCTCATCAGCGGCTTCCGCTGGAGCTTCTTCGAGATCGCCGACGTGCACGTCGGCGTGAGCCTCGGCATGACGGCGCTCTTCCTCGCCGCCTGCCTCGGTGGCGTCTGGTGGATCTTCAGGACCGGCTATAGGCTGAAGACCTGAGATGGCACTCGGCTCGCGCATCTACGGCCTGGGTGTGATGGCATTGGCAGTGCTCGGCCTGGCCTGGCAGGACTTCACGCTCGGGCAGCCCGTGCCGAAGGACATTCCTTACCGCAGCGCGCTAGCGTGTGCGGCGGCCGCGCTCATGCTTGTCGCGGGCGCAGCCGTGCAGTGGCGTCGTACCGCGGCGTGGGGCGCCGCGGTGCTCGGCGTCTATTACGCGCTTATCGTTGTCGTGCTCATGAACGGCCGCGTAATCCTCGCCCAATACGCCGAATACGGCACCTACAGCGGCGCCGCCGAGGAGGTCGCGATCGCGGCCGGCGCGATCATCGTCTATGCCGCCAACGCGGGGATCGATGCCACGCTCTCGCGACGCCTGACGCGCCTGGGGCAGCAGCTGTTCGGCGCCTGCGCCGTGTTATTCGGCGGCGCGCACTTCATCTACATGAACCTGACGGTTCCCCTCGTCCCCAAGTGGCTGCCGCCCTCGCAGGAGTTCTGGGCTGTCGCCACCGGAATCGGCCACATCGCGGCTGGCCTCGCGATCCTGACGGGGGCGCAAGCCCGCCTCGCCGCGATCCTCCTTACCGCCATGTATGCGTCCTTTACTCCATTCATACACGTCCCGATGCTCCTCGCGGATGCTGCCAGCCGCATGAACTGGACGGAAAACGCCATCAACCTCGTCCTGACCGGTGTCGCGTGGGTGGTGGCGGACTCGTTGACGCGTCGCGTGTAGTGCCCTAGCGACGCCGGCAGGGCGCTTGCTTTGTCCTCGGAGGGCAAGATACTCTTGCCTTCGCAATGGTTGCCGAGGCAACTAAATCTCCCGCCGTCTACGACCTGCGCAGGTTCAGCAGCCGCGACGCCGTCGGCGCGCGCGTGGCGCTCGCCCGCAAGGCGATCCGCGAAGAGTTCGATCGCGAGATGCAGCCGCTCGGCCTCTCGGCGCAGCAGGCCTTCGTCATCATCCTGCTCGGCGAGGACCGCGGCGAGACCGCCGCAGACATGTGCCGCACCCTCGCGCACGACGCCGGCGCCATGACGCGCCTCATCGACAAGCTGGAGGCGGCGGGCCTGGTGCGCCGCACGCGCGGCTCGCGCGACCGGCGTAGCGCGCGCCTGGAGCTCACGAAATCGGGCCGGACGATGTACGGGCAGGTGATGCGCGTGCAGGTCGACGTGCTGAACCGGATGCTGCGAGGGCTTTCGCGCACCGAAGTGCGCACGCTCGAGCGGTTGCTCCAGCGCATCGTGGATAACGGATGAGGTATCCGGCTCTCGCGCTCGTGCTCACCCTCGCCGGCTGCGCGAGCTATCGCGGCGTCGAGCATCGCAGCTCGCTCGCCGAGCCCGCGACGCTCGCGGCCGAAAAATCCCTGCCGGTGGAAACCACGGCCGATTGGCCGCAGCTCGACTGGTGGAAGCGCTTCGGCGATCCGCAGCTCGATGCGCTCGTGGCCGAAGGGCTCGCCGGCAGCCCGAACATTCGCCTCGCGCGCGCGCGCGTCGACCAGGCGCTCGGCGCGGCGCAGGTGGCGCGCTCGCCGCTCGGGCCGCAGGTGAGCGCCGACGGCAGCGTGAACCGCCAGCGCTTCTCCGAGAACTACATCTTCCCGCCGCCGATCGGCGGATCGACCTATACGACGACGCAGCTCGCGCTCAACGCGCGCTATGAGCTCGACTTCTGGGGCAAGAACCGGTCGGCCTACGAAGCGGCGCTCGGCCGCTCGCGCGCCGCGCAAGCGGAAGCCTTTGCCGCGCGCCTCGCGCTGTCGGCGGCAATTGCCGGCACGTATGTGCAGCTCGCGCGAAGCTACGAGCAGCTCGACATCGCGCAGCGCACGCTCAACGACCGGCAGCAAGTGCAGGGCCTGACGAGCGGGCGCGTCAAGGCCGGCCTCGATTCGAAGCTCGAGCTGAAGCAGGTGGAGACCTCCATTCCCGCCGCACGCGCACGCATCGCGCAGACGCAGGAGGAGATCGCCCTTGCCCGCAACCAGCTGGCCGCGCTCCTGGGCAAAGGCCCCGACCGCGGTCTCGCCATAGAGCGTCCCGCGCTTCGCGCCGTAAGCGTCGCCCTGCCTTCGCGCGTGCCCGCAGAGCTGCTCGGCCACCGGCCCGACATCGTCGCGGCCCGGATGCGCGCCGAAGCCGCGGCAAGCGACATCGCGTCCGCGAAGGCGCAGTTCTATCCCGACATCAACCTCAACGCCTTGATCGGGGTGCAGTCGGTCACGCTTTCCAAGCTGCTCGAGGCGGGAAGCGCGATTCCGTCCGCAGCCGCGGCCATCAGCCTGCCGATCCTCGACGGCGGCCGGCTGCGGGGCGCGCTGGCCCAGCGCAACGCCGAATACGATGCGGCGGCCGAGCAGTACAACCAGGCGCTCTCCGATGCGCTGCGCGACGTGGTCGACCAGCTCACCTCCATGCGCTCGGTCCAGGCGCAGCGCGTCGAAGCCGATGCCGCCGTAGCTTCGGCCGAAGAGGCGTACCAGATCGCGCTGGCGCGCTACAAGGCGGGCCTCGGCGGCCTGCTCCCGCTCATCATCGTCGAGCAGCAGGTGCTCGACCAGCGGCAGCTTCGCGCCGACGTGCATTCGCGCGAGCTCGCGCTCTCCATCAACCTCATCCGCGCGCTCGGCGGCGGATTCGACGTCAAGGTAGCGATGCAATGACCGTCCAGGAAGTGAAGGACACGAAGAAGAAGCGGCGGCTGCTGCTCGGCGGCGTCTTCGCCCTGTTCCTGCTGGCGGGGGCGGCCTACGGCCTCTACTACTTCCTGCACGCCCGCTTCCACGAGACGACCGACGACGCATACGTCGGCGGGAATCTGGTGCAGATCACGCCGCAGGTCGCGGGCACGGTGCTCTCGATCTACGCCGACGAGACCGAGTACGTTGAAAGCGGCAAGGTGCTCGTCTCGCTCGACAAGGCCGATGCGCGGATCATGGTGTCGCAGGCCGAGGCGCAGCTCGCGAAGACCGTACGCTCGGTGCGCAACCTTCGCGCGACGAGCACCGAAGGCGAAGCGAACGTCGCGTTACGGCAGGCGGAGCTGCGCAAGGCGCAGCAGGACCTCGCGCGTCGACGCTCCGTCGAGCCCGCCGGCGCGGTGTCGGGCGAGGAGCTGCAGCACGCCGTCGACACCGTGAACGCGGCGCGCGCCGCGCTCGACGCGGCGCGGAAGCAGCTCGAGGCGCAGCGCGCGATGGTCGATCGCACCGACGTCCATGACCATCCGGATGTGCTCGCGGCCGCTGCGCGGGTGCGCGAAGCCTACCTCGGGCTCGCGCGCACGGAAGTCCCGGCGCCGATCGCGGGCTTCGTCGCGCGCCGCTCGGTGCAGCTCGGGCAACGCGTCGCGCCGGGCAATGTCCTGATGACCGTGACGCCGCTTGCCAACGTCTGGGTCGACGCCAACTTCAAGGAGAACCAGCTTGCGAACCTGCGCCCCGGGCAGCCGGTCACGCTCGAGGCGGACGCCTACGGCGGCTCGGTCGAGTTCCATGGGCATGTCGCCGGGTTCAGCCCGGGCACGGGCGGCGCCTTCGCGCTGCTGCCGCCGCAGAACGCGAGCGGCAACTGGATCAAGGTCGTGCAGCGGGTGCCGGTGCGCATCGCGCTCGACCCGAAGGAGCTGGAGGCCCATCCGTTGCAGATCGGCCTTTCCATGAAGGTCGACGTCGACACGCACGATCGGGCGGCGGGACGCATGCAACGCGTGGAGCGGAAAGCGCCGGCGTACGAGACCAAGGCATTCGCCGGCGCCGATGCCCAGACCGAGGCGCGCATCGAGCAGATCATCGTCGCCAACAGCAGCGGAGCGGCGGTTGGCGCAAGCGCCAAGCGCTGAGCGGCAGGCGAACGAGCCGCTCGAAGGCGGCGCGCGCCTCCTCGCATCGCTCGCCGTCGGCCTCGCCACGTTCATGAACGTGCTCGACACGTCGATCGCCAACGTGTCGATCCCCGCGATCGCCGGCGACCTCGGCGTATCGCCCAACCAGGGCACCTGGGTCATCACCTCGTTCGCCGTGGCGAACGCCATCTCGGTGCCGCTCACCGGCTGGCTCACGCAGCGCATCGGGCAGGTGCGGCTCTTCCTCACGACGATTACGCTCTTCGTGGCGGCCTCGTTCCTCTGCGGGCTCGCCATCTCCATGCCGATGCTGATCTTCTTCCGCGTGGTGCAGGGCGCGGTGGCGGGGCCGATGATCCCGCTCTCGCAAACGCTCCTGCTTTCTACCTATCCACGCGAGAAGGCGGGCGTGGCGCTAGCCACTTTCTCGCTCACCATCCTCGTTGCGCCGGTGGTCGGCCCGGTGCTCGGCGGCTGGATCACCGACAACTTCTCCTGGCCGTGGATCTTCTACATCAACGTGCCGGTGGGGCTCGTTGCGCTCGCGATGACGTGGATCATCTATCGCGACCGGGAGACGCCGACGCTCAAGAGACCGATCGACGGCGTCGGGCTCGCTCTGCTCGTGGTCTGGGTCGGATCGCTGCAGCTCATGCTCGACCAGGGCAAGGACCTCGACTGGTTCGCCTCCCCGCTCATCGTGGCGCTCGCCGTCACCACGGTGCTCGGCTTCTCCCTCTTCCTGGTCTGGGAGCTGACCGACGACCATCCCGTGGTGGAGTTGCATCTTTTCGCCAATCGCAACTTCTCGACCGGCACTCTCGCGATCGCGCTCTCGTATGGGGCGTACTTCGGCAGCATCGTGCTCCTGCCGCTCTGGCTGCAGCAGTTCATGGGCTATTCCGCCACCGACGCCGGCATGGTGCTCGCGCCCGTCGGGTTCCTCGCCCTGATCCTGACGCCGATCGTCGGCCGCACTTCCGGCAGGATCGATCCACGCTACCTCGCCACCTTCTCGCTCCTCGTCTTCGCCGTCGTCGCCTGGATGCGCTCGCACTTCAACACGAACGCCGACATCTGGACCCTGGTGGTGCCGACCATCATCCAGGGGGCGGCGGTCGCGTGCTTCTTTATCCCGCTCGTCGGCCTCGCGCTCGGCGACCTGCCGCAGAGCCAGATCGCCGCGGCCTCGGGCCTCAACAATTTCCTGCGCATCTCGGCCGGCGCGTTCGCCACGTCGATCGCGACGACCCTGTGGGAGGACAGGGCAGCGCTGCATCACGCGCGGCTCGTCGAGCACCTCACCCCGGGCGATCCGGCGACGACGCAAGCGCTCGACCTGCTCGGGCGCATGGGAATGCCCGAACCGCAGCGCTATGCCTTCCTCGACCGGCTGGTGACGCAGCAGGCTTTCACGCTCTCGGCGCTCGACCTCTTCTACGCGTCGGCGATCATCCTCGTGCTGCTGATTCCGCTCCTCTGGCTCGCCCGTCCCCCGCGGCGTGCCGGCGGCGCCGCGGCCGCGGGCGCGCACTAGCTATAATCCGCGCTCGTTGATTTAAGCCAAGTCAAGAAATCGATGTCTCTCGATATCCGGGCACTGCGCTCGAGCGCCCCGTTCTGGTCTGTTCGCTACCACGAGGAAAAGCGCGAGACACTGGCCATGCGCCAGGACACGCTCGAGCCGCCGCGCCTGTCCGTCGATCGCGGGGCGATGGTGACTGCCGTCGTCGAGGGCGGTTACGGCTACTGCGCGACGAGCGATTTGTCGGCGGCCGGGCTCCAGCACGCGCTCGACCGGGCGACGCGCTGGGCCGAGGCGACCAAAGGCAAGAGCGTGGTGCGCTACGAGCCGTCGAAGATGGCGGCGCCTAAGGGCGAATACGAAAGCCCGCACAAGGCGAAGGCGCCCGGCCGAAGCGCGATCCACGACCTGCTGGCGCAGGAATGCAGGAGCGCGAAGCGCGACAAGATCGTCGAACGGGTGGCGGTGGTGGAGCTCGTCGAGGACGAGCGCGTCTATCTCACCAATACCGGCGGCGAGCTCAGGCAGCGCTTCCATTTCGCGATCCCGAAGATGCGCGTCGTCGGGAACAGCGGCGGCGATACGCAGGCGCGCAGCTACGAGCATGTGCAGCAGGGCGGCTTCGAGCTCGTCAGCGGCGCGGGCTTCGTCGGCAGCGGGGCGCGCCTCGCCGATGAGGCGCTCCAGCTCCTCGCGGCGCCCAATTGCCCGTCGGGGAAGATGGATCTCGTCCTGATGCCCGACCAGGTGATGCTGCAGATCCACGAGTCGATCGGTCATCCGCTCGAGCTCGACCGCATCCTCGGGGATGAGCGCAATTTCGCCGGCACGAGCTTCGTTACGCCGGAGATGTTCGGCACCTATCGCTACGGCTCGGAGCTCCTCAACGTCACCTACGACCCGACGCTGCGGGAGGAAGTGGCGGCCTTTGCCTACGACGACGACGGCACGCCGGCATCCAAGGTATTCCTCATCAAGGACGGCGTGCTCCTCGCCCCCTTGGGTGGAAAGCTCTCCCAGACGCGCGCCGGCCTCAACGGCACTGCAAATGCGCGTGCCTGCGCGTGGAACCGGCCGCCGATCGACCGCATGGGGAACATCAACATCGAGCCGGGCAGGAGCTCCTTCGATTCGATGCTCGGATCGGTCAAGCGCGGCGTGCTCATGCGCACCAACGTGTCGTGGTCGATCGATGATTCGCGCAACAAGTTCCAGTTCGGCTGCGAATGGGGCGAGCTGATCGAGGATGGAAAGAGGAAGGGCGTGGTAAAGAATCCAAACTACCGTGGCATCTCGGCGACGTTCTGGAGAAGCCTGCGGGCGGTGGGCGATGCGGGCACGTTCGAGGTGCACGGCACGCAGTACTGCGGCAAAGGAGAGCCGAACCAGGTGATCCATACCGGGCATGCGGCGCCGGTGTGCGTGTTTGGCGACGTTGACGTCTTCGGCGGCGCCGAGGGATAGAGAAAATCGCGACTCCAGTGACAAAACGGGGCACGGCGCGTGCTCGGCGGTCTCCAACCCGAGGAGATCCGAGCGATGCATCGCAGATTCGAGGACAAGCACGTCCAATCCGTGCCGGAGAAGCCCGGCGTCTTTTGCCTGTGGGATCACGCCCATCTCGTCTACGTCGGCCGCACGGCGCCGCGCTCGACCTTGCGGGCAGAGCTCAGCCATGCGCTCACCATGGCGATGGCGGAGGACCTGTCGTGCACCCATTTCAGCTACGAGGTCACGAACGCGCCGAAGACGCGCGCGGCGGAAGAGCTGCGCGACTACTTCGAGCGCTGGGGAGCCTTGCCGCGCTACAACGAAGCGAGGCCGGCCCGCGATGAAGGAGCAGTTCTACGGGCTGGTCGAGCGGCTTGAGAAAAGTCTCGAGGGCGGCGAGACGCTGCTCTGCAATCTTTCGGCCGAGCGCTCGGACTTCGTGCGCTTCAACAAGGCGCTCGTGCGCCAGGCCGGCAGCGTCGAGCAGCGCTACCTGAACCTGCGACTCGTGCGCGACGGCCGGCAGGTGTCGGCCACGGTGGCGCTCGCCGGCAACAACGAGGATTTTCCGCTCTGTGCCCGGACCCTTGGCAGCCTGCGCGACGGCATCGCCGACTTGCCGAAGGATCCCTGGCTGCTGATCAACGACAAGCCGCAGTCCACGAAGACCGAGCGCCACGGCAAGGTGCTGCCGGCGCAGGAAGTCGTCGAGCAGGCGCTTCGCTCGGCCAACGGCCGCGATCTCGTCGGCTTCTACGCGGGCGGCACGCTTTATCGCGGCTTCGCCAACTCGCTCGGGCAGAGGAACTGGCACGAGGTCGACAGCTTCGACTTCGATTGGAGCATTTACAGGCAGGGCGACCAGGCGGTGAAGACGAGCTACGCCGGCTTCGCCTGGAATCCCGCCGACTTCGCCGCGAAGATGAAGCGCGCCTCTGACCAGGTGGAATTGCTGGGACTGCCGGTGCGCAGGATCGAGCCGGGCGAATACCGCGCCTATCTCGCGCCGCGCGCGCTCGTCGACGTGATGGGCCTGCTCTCGTGGGGCGGCTTCTCCGCCCGCGCTCGGCAGACGAAGCAGAGCCCGCTCCTTCGCATGCAGGAGGGGCGCATGCTCTCGCAGAAGGTGACGGTCACGGAGAACATCGGCGAAGGCGTCGCGCCGGCATTCCAGGCGGAAGGCTTCATCCGCCCTGCGACGGTGACGCTCATTTCCGGCGGGAAGCTCGGCGATGCGCTCACCTCGCCGCGCACCGCGAAGGAATACAGCCTCGCCGCCAATGGCGCAGGCGGCGACGAGAGCCCGCAATCGCTCGACATGGCGGCGGGCACGCTCCCCGAGAGCGAAGTGCTGGCGAAGCTCGGCACCGGGCTCTACATCTCGAACCTCTGGTACCTGAACTTCTCCGACCGCCCGGCGGGGCGCATCACCGGCATGACGCGCTTCGCGACGTTCTGGGTGGAGAAGGGAAGCATCGTGGCGCCGGTGACGCCGATGCGCTTCGACGACTCGGTCTATCGCATTCTCGGCGAATCGCTGGTCGAGCTCACGCGCGAGCGCGAGCTGCTGCCGGATGCCTCGACCTATGGCGAGCGCCAGACCGCGAGCGCACGGCTGCCGGGCGCGCTCCTAAGCGCGCTACGCTTCACGCTGTGAAAAACGAGCTTTCACTGCGCGACGTCCTTGCCGGGCGCGCTCCGAAAGACCATCCGGTGACGATCCGCGGCTGGGTACGCACCCGGCGCGACTCGAAGGCCGGAATCTCCTTCATTCACCTTTCGGATGGCTCGTCGTTCCACCCGGTTCAGGTGGTCGCTCCGAATACGCTCGCCAATTACGCCGATGAAGTGATGCGCCTCACTGCAGGTTGCGCCGTGGAAGCGACGGGATCGATCGTGCCGTCGCCGGCAAAGGGACAGCCCTTCGAGATGCAGGCCACCGCGGTGCGCGTCATCGGCTGGGTCGAGGACCCGGACCACTACCCGATCCAGCCGAAGCCGCACACGTTCGAGTTCCTGCGCGAGGTGGCGCACCTGCGCCCGCGCACCAATGTCATCGCCGCAGCGACCCGCGTACGGCACACGGTTGCACAAGCCATCCACCGCTTCTTGAGCGAGCGCGGCTTCCTCTGGGTGAATACGCCGATCATAACGGCGGCGGATGCCGAAGGCGCGGGCGCGCTCTTCCGTGTCTCCACGCTCGACTTTGCGAACATCCCAAAAAAGGATGGGAAGGTCGACTTCGCGCAGGACTTCTTCGGCCGCGAGACCTTCCTCACGGTGTCGGGGCAGCTCAATGTCGAGGCCTACTGCCTCGCGCTCACCAAGGTCTACACGTTCGGCCCGACATTCCGCGCCGAGAACTCGAACACGAGCCGGCATCTCGCCGAGTTCTGGATGATCGAGCCCGAGATCGCGTTCGCCGACCTGGCCGCGGATGCCGACCTCGCGGAAGCGCTGCTCAAGTACACGTTCAAGGCGCTGCTCGACGAGCGGCCGGAGGACATGGCGTTCTTCGACGAGCGCGTCGAGAAGGGCCTCGTCGCGAAGCTGCAGGGCATCGTGCAGTCCGAGTTCGTGCGCATGGAGTACGGGGAAGCCGTCGCGGTGCTCGAGCGCGCCAAGGAGAAGTTCGAGTTCCCGGTGAAGTGGGGCGTCGATCTCCAGTCGGAGCACGAGCGCTATCTCACCGAAAGACACGCGAAGAAGCCGGTCATCGTCATGAACTATCCCAAGGCCATCAAGGCCTTCTATATGCGGGTGAACGACGACCAGAAGACCGTCGCCGCGATGGACGTGCTCGCGCCGGGCATCGGCGAAATCATCGGCGGCAGCCAGCGCGAGGAGCGGCTCGAAGTGCTCGATGCACGCATGGACGAGATCGGCATCGACAAGGAACACATGGGCTGGTACCGCGACCTGCGCCGCTACGGCACCGTGCCGCACGCCGGCTTCGGCCTCGGCTTCGAGCGCACGATCGCCTACGTCACCGGACTAACCAACGTTCGGGATGCGATTCCCTTCCCCAGGACTCCGGGGAACGCGCGCTACTGATTCGGAGCGCTAGCCGGGCAGCTGCGCACTTGCACGGCGAGGTGCGCCTGCAGCCAACGCTCGATCTCCTTCATGGAGGCCTTGTCGTCCAGCTCCGGCGGCGCGTACGCTGTCCTCACAAGCCGGGCGTCCGGCTTCTCGGTAGCGATCGCGGCATTGATGTCGCGTGCCGAGCCGAGGTCACGCCAGAAGATTCTTGCGCAGGGCTGGCTGCGCGGCGCCTCGACGGAGGCGGTGGAGACCGGCAATGGCCCGCATCCCGACAAGCCGGCGATGCCGATGAACAGGGTGGTCGTCGTTTTCACTCACCCGAAAGCTTGGGCGAGGCAGCTTCATCTGTCGACCCGCGGAAGGTGAATTCTTGTCTTGTATCGCGCCGCTAATTCCGGACAACGTCCTTAATTCTTCCGCCTATCACTTACCCGCGTAGAGCTGCGGCAGCTCGGTCTTCAACGCGGCGAGCTTCGGCAGGTCGTTGATGACGATGTAGGGCTGATCCGGGTGCTGCACCAGGTAGTTCTGGTGATAGCCCTCCGCCGGGTAGAACGCCTTGAGCGGGGCGACCTCGGTGACGATCGGGCGGCGAAACGAACGCGCGTCCGTCAATTGTGCGATGTAGGCGTGCGCCACGCGCTGCTGCTCGGCGTTCGCGTAGAAAATCGCGGAGCGGTATTGAGTCCCGCTGTCCGGTCCCTGGCGGTTGAGTTGCGTCGGGTCGTGCGCAACGGCGAAGAACACCTTGAGGAGCTGACCGTAGCTGACCTTTGACGGGTCGTAGGTCACCCGGACCGACTCCGCGTGCCCGGTGCGGCCGCTGCTCACCTGCTCATAGGTCGGCGATGGAAGGTTGCCGCCCGAATAGCCCGAGACGGCGTCGCTAACCCCCTTCACGTTCTCGAAAACCGCCTCGACGCCCCAGAAGCAGCCGCCCGCGAACACCGCGCTCGCCGTGCCGTGCTCCTTTGCGAGCGGCACGTCCGCCGCCGGATCGGGCAACGGACCCGCGAGCGAGGGTGACATGCACGCCGACAATGCGAGCACAGGCAAGAGGGTCAGGATATTCATGAGAGCGTCTCCTTCGGCCTTAGTCGCGATGTGGAGAGGAACCTTACTGAGGTCTGCTTTCGGCCAATAGCGGATGTTCGCTCGAGCCTGCAGTGCGTAAACAACTAATCCGGCTTCCAGACACGCAAGGCTGGAGCAAGCGGTGAGTCAGAAATTGCCGGCGAGGCACCTGTAGCATTCAGCGGCCCGAATAGAGGAACAACGCTATTCCCGCTAGAAAGGCAAAGGATCCCAAGATGCGCATTCGCGATAGGCAAACTCGAGTACCGATAAAAGATGGTGCACCTGACGAGATCTCCTCGCGTTCTTCAACTCTGAGCGCTACCGCAGATCGCCGGCGCGGCCGCGGAGCGATGCCTCCGCTCGTCGCCAGAATCTTATAGACGCCGCTCTTGTTCCTTCGCTCGAGCGCTCGGGCAATGTCGGCTAC
>DASQGW010000025.1:0-13363 GCA_035632415.1 Burkholderiales bacterium
TGCGTGCGGCCATGGGCAAGGTCGAGCGCCACCGCCTGGTACCCGGCGAGCAGCAGAGTGCGGCCTACGCCAATCGTCCGCTGCCGATTGGCAACGGCCAGACCATCTCGCAGCCCTACATCGTCGCGCTTTCCGCCGACCTCCTTGCGCCGAAGCCGGAGCATGTCGTGCTCGAGGTGGGCACCGGGTCCGGCTACCAGGCGGCGGTGCTGGCCGAGATGGTGAAGCAGGTCTACAGCATCGAGCTCATCGAATCGCTCGGCCGCAAGGCGGCGAAGCATCTCGGGGAAATGGGCTATCGCAACGTCGAGGTAAGGGTCGGCGACGGCTATGCCGGCTGGCCCGAAAAAGCGCCGTTCGACGGCATCGTGGTCACCGCGGCGGCGCCGAAGATCCCCGAGGCTCTGGTCGCGCAACTGAAGCCGGGCGGCCGCATGGTGATCCCCGTCGGCGGCGACGGCTTCGTGCAATACCTCAAGGTCGTGACCAAGCGCGCCGGCGGCGGCTACGACGAGCGGGAGATCATCCCGGTGCGTTTTGTCCCGCTGGTTCCTGGAAAGCCCTAGAAGCGGCGGGTCAGCGTCATCGTATCGCCGTCGCGCTTCATCTCCAGGCGATTCAGGAAGCTCATGCCGAGGAGCGCGACCCCCGGGCCTTGCTCGACGACCACGCCGTCGATGTCGTGCAACTCGATCGTGCCGACTTTCACCTTGTCGAGCTTCACCAGGTAGCCGTTCGTCGTGCCGTTCGCCGTCTGCATGACGCCGCGAGTGCCGTTGCGCCAGTCGACGCCGAGGCGCGTCGCATCGGCCGCCGAAAGCACGACCCGGGTGGCTCCGGTATCGACCACGCTGCGCACCGTCATGTCGTTGATCGTGGCGTCGGTGAAGAAGTGCCCGCGCGGGTCGGCGCCGAGGGTGACGGTTTCGCGCGTCGGCGCGGGCGCCACGCCGCGGTAGTACGCGCCCCGCTGCAGGACGCGCTTCTGGCCGTCGATCTCCACGGTGGCGCGGTCGTGCTCGACCTGCAGCACGGTGATGCCGCGCCATGTTTGCCCGGTCTTGACGGTCTTCGGATCGCCGCCGTCGAGCGCGAGCACCGCGGCCTTGTTGCCGATCACGCCGATGAGCGCCACCTGCTGCGCGGCGGCCGCGCTGCAGGCAAGGAGGAGCAACGAAAGGCAAATAAAATGGCGCATCGTGAAACCCGCAGTAAAGCCCGTGGCGATCTTCAGAGCTTCTTCAACCGAAGGGCCGGGCTATTTTGCCACCTACCTCGAGCGCCGCTCAATTCCCTGGCACCTGGTCAAGCTCGACGCCGGAGAGGCGGTGCCGCGCGACGCGCGCCAATTCTCCGGCCTCGTTTTCATGGGCGGGCCCATGAGCGTGAACGACGAGCTGCCGTGGATTATTCCTGCTCTCGACCTGGTGCGTGACGCGGTGCGCAAGGACGTGCCGATGCTCGGCCACTGCCTGGGCGGCCAGCTGATGGCGAAAGCGCTCGGTGGGACAGTTCGCGCCAACCGGGTGAAGGAAATCGGCTGGGGGATGGTGCAGGTCGCCGACAACGAAGTCGCGCGCGAATGGCTGGGCGACGTGCAGTCGTTCGAGTCGTTCCACTGGCACGGCGAGACCTTCAGCATCCCGCCGGGCGCGACGCGCGTGATGCAGAACGTGCATTGCGAGAACCAGGGCTTCGCGCTCGGCCGCCACTTCGGCATGCAGTGCCACGTGGAGATGACCGCGGAGCTCATCAACACCTGGATCGCCACGGGCGGGGAGGAGATCGCCGAGAGCCGCTCGAGTCCCGCCGTGCAGGACCCGGCTGAAATCACCCGCGAGATGGAGCCGCGCCTGACGGCGCTCAACCAGGTTGCGAACCGGATCTACGACCGCTGGACCGCGGGAATCAGTCGAGCCTAGTCGCGGAAGTTGATGAACTGGACGGGGATGTCGGTCACCGACTTCTTCACCAGCTGAATCGCGAGCTGCAGGTCGTCCTTCTTCGCGCCTGAGACGCGCACGGCGTCGCCCTGGATCGAGGCGGCGACCTTCATCTTCGAATCCTTGACGAGCTTCTGGATCTGCTTCGCCTTTTCCTGCGCGATGCCGACCTTCACCGTGATCGGGCGCTTCACCTTGTCGCCCGAGATCTTCTCGATCGCGCCCTGCTCGAGCGCGCGCACGTCGACGTTGCGCTTGGCGAGGCGCCCGCGCAGCACATCGGTCACCTGGCCGAGCTTGAACTCGTCGTCGGCGTAGACCGTCAGGACCATCTCGGCCTGCTCGACCCGGGCGTCCGAGCCCTTGAAGTCGAAGCGGGTCGAGATCTCCTTGTTGGTCTGCTCGACCGCGTTCTTCACTTCCTGCGGGTTGACCTGCGAGACGATGTCGAAGGAGGGCATAGGGCGGCGATTCTACTTGTCAGCGCAGGTTGAGCTGCTGCAGCTCCTCGATCCAGCGCAGCGTGGCCCCGCGTAGCCAATCGACGTCCTCCGGCCCGTCGTGGCTCGTATACAGGGCGAGGGTGAGCGCCTTGCCGCGGATCAGCATCAGCGTCTTGCTGGAAAGGAGATAGCGGGGCGGCTCACGCGCGCGGGGGGGATCCGGTAGCCGCGCACCTTGCATTACGGAGACAACCTCCTGGTCCTTGCGCAGCTCGGCAAGCAGCTTAGGCCCGCGCGGCTCGGCGTCGAGATACTGGCGCAGCTCGAGCTTCGGATCAGGGGGGGATCCTAAATCGCGTTCGGCATCGGCGACGAGTTCATGGAAGGCCGCCAGGTTCATGCGCGCGGTCTGATAGTCACGAGGCGTGAAGACAATCACGTAGCGGCGCAGCTCCGGCGAATCGCCGACGGTGAAGCGGCGCATGTCGCTGTCTTCCAGCGCGAAGAGCAGGATCTTGTTCGAGGCGGAGGTGAGCGCTTCGCCGAGCTCGAGAAGGCGCGGCGAGCCGGTCGCCTGCACGTCGGTGAAGCCCGGCGGCGTGTCGAGCGCGAGCTTCGCCTCGCCGACCTGCACGGCGAACGGCGCGGCGAGCACGGTGCTCGCGAACGCTGCGAGGAAGAGGCCGAGGAAGCGCACGCAGGGCGCATTCTAAGCCGGCCGCGCCGGATCACTTATTATTCGCCCCCGTGAACATCCTCAGCAAGCTGCCCAAGGGCAAGAAGGTCGGCATCGCGTTTTCCGGCGGGCTCGATACGAGCGCGGCGGTGCACTGGATGCGCGCGAAGGGCGCGATCCCGTACGCGTATACGGCGAACCTGGGCCAGCCCGACGAGAAGGACTACAACGAGATTCCCCGTAAGGCGCTCGCCTACGGCGCCAAGAAAGCGCGCCTGGTCGAGTGCCGGCCGCAGCTCGTCGCCGAAGGCATCGCCGCGATCCAGTGCGGCGCCTTCCACATCAGCACGGCCGGCAATACCTACTTCAACACCACGCCGCTCGGCCGCGCGGTGACCGGGACCATGCTGGTCGTCGCCATGCGCGACGATGGCGTCGATATCTGGAGCGACGGCAGCACCTACAAGGGCAACGACATCGAGCGCTTCTACCGCTATGGCCTGCTCGCAAACCCCGGGCTGCGCATCTACAAGCCCTGGCTCGATCAGCGCTTCATCGACGAGCTCGGCGGCCGCAAGGAGATGTCCGACTACCTGGCGGGCGCGGGGCTCGAGTACAAGATGAGCGCCGACAAGGCGTACTCCACGGACTCCAACATCCTCGGCGCCACGCACGAGGCGAAGCACCTCGAGCACCTCGACAAGGGCATCGCGATCGTCAAGCCCATCATGGGCGTTGCCTTCTGGCGCGACAGCGTCAAGGTGAAGCCGGAGCGCGTCACCGTGCGGCTCGAGGAAGGCGTGCCCACTGCGCTCAATGGCCAGCGCTTTGCCGATGCAGTGAAGCTCATGGAAGAAGCCAATGCCATCGGCGGCCGCCACGGCCTCGGCATGTCCGACCAGATCGAGAACCGCATCATCGAGGCGAAAAGCCGCGGGATCTACGAGGCGCCCGGCATGGCGCTCCTGCACATCGCCTATGAGCGCCTCATCACCGGCATCCACAACGAGGACACGATCGAGCAATACCGGATGAATGGCCGGCGCCTCGGCCGGCTGCTCTATGCCGGGCGCTGGTTCGATCCGCAGACGATGATGCTGCGCGAGGCCGCGCAGCGCTGGGTGGCGCGCGCCGTGTCCGGCGAAGTGACGCTCGAGCTTCGCCGCGGCAACGACTATTCGATCCTGAATACCAAGAGCGCCAACCTGACCTACCGTCCGGAGCGGCTGACGATGGAGAAGGCGAAGGACGTCTTCTTCACTCCGGCCGACCGTATCGGCCAGCTCACGATGCGCAACCTAGACATCGCCGACACGCGCGACAAGCTCGAGCTGTACGCAAGAGCGCGCCTGCTTGGGGAAAACGCGTCCCTTCTCACCGGCAAGAAGAAGCCTAAGACCTAACTCTTCCCAGGACGAGAAGCTCGAGCAGGGCTTTTTGGGTATGCAGGCGGTTCTCCGCCTCGTCCCACACTACGCTCGCCGGGCCATCGATTACGTCGGCGGCGACTTCTTCGCCGCGGTGGGCCGGAAGGCAATGCATGAAAAGCGCGCCCTTCTTCGCGGCCTTCATCATCTCGGCGTCGACCTGCCAGTCGACGAAGTCGCGCTTGCGCTCCTCGTTCTCGGCCTCGAAGCCCATCGAGGTCCAGACGTCGGTGGTGACGAGATCCGAGCCCTTCGCCGCCGCCATCGGATCAGTGAACGTCGTGCAGTTCTTGTTCAGCCGCTCAGCCTCCACCTCGTAGCCCGGCGGCGTCGAGATGTGCAGGCGGAAGTCGAAGATCTCGGCCGCCTCGATCCAGGTGTTGCAGACGTTGTTCGAGTCACCGATCCAGGCTACGGTGCGGCCCTTGATCGGGCCGCGGTGCTCGATGTAGGTGTAGACGTCCGCGAGGATCTGGCAGGGATGGTATTCGTCGGTTAAGCCGTTGATCACCGGCACGCGGGAGTTCCTGGCGAAGCGATCGATGATGTCCTGCTCGAAGGTGCGTACCATGATCACGTCGCACATGCGCGAGATGACCTGGGCCGCGTCCTCCACGGGCTCGCCGCGCCCGAGCTGCGAGTCGCGCGTGAAGAGGTAGATGGCGGTGCCGCCGAGCTGGTGCATGCCCGATTCGAACGACATGCGGGTACGGGTGGAGGGCTTCTCGAAGATCATCGCCAGCGTCCGGTCTTCCAGCGGCCAATAGCGCTGGTAGCGCTTGAACTTGTCCTTGATCGCCCTGGTGCGCGCGAACAGGTACTCGTGCTCGGCGCGCGAGAAGTCGCTGAACCGCAAAAAATGGCGCAGCGCCGGCTTCTTGGGCGCCGGCGTCTTTGCCTTCTTCACTAGGCCGCCGCGACGCGCTTCTCGAGGAACCGTTGCACGAGCGGCGACAGGCGCTCGACCGCCATGCGCGCCTCCGCCTCGCTCATGACGAGTGGCGGCAGCATGCGGATCACGTTGTCTGCGGTGACGTTGAGCACCAGGCCGGCGTCGAGCGCCTGCTTCACGATCTCGCCGCACGGCCGCGCGAGCTCCATGCCGATCATGGCGCCCATGCCGCGGATTTCGGTGACGCCGTCGACGCGGGGCAGGCCGCCGCGAATCACGTCGCCGATGCGCACCGCGTTGGCAAGGAGGTTCTCCTCCTTCATCGTGTCGATGGTTGTCCGCACCGCGGTCATGGCGAGCGGATTGCCGCCGAAAGTCGAGCCGTGGTTGCCCGGCTTGAACACGCCCTTGGCGCGGCCGCCGACGACGCAGGCGCCGACCGGCATGCCGGAGCCGAGGCCCTTCGCGAGGGGCACCACGTCGGGCAGGAAGCCGGCGTGCTGGTAGACGAACCACTTGCCGGTGCGCCCGAGGCCGCACTGCACCTCGTCCGACATGAAGAGCCATTGCTTCTTGTCGCAGATCTCCTTCAGGCCGCGCAGGTACTCCAGGCGCGAAACGTTGATGCCGCCTTCGCCCTGGATCGGCTCTATGAAGACCGCGACGACATTCTTGTTGTGCTCGGCGACCTGCCGCACGGCCTCCAGGTCGTTGAGCGGCACGCGCACGAAGCCCGAGACGAGCGGCTCGAAGCCGGCCTGCACCTTGCGGCTGCCCGTCGCGGAGAGCGTGGCGAGCGAACGGCCATGGAAGGCCTTTTCCATGACGATGATCGCCGGCTCGGCGACGCCTTTCTCGTGACCGTACTTGCGCGCGACCTTGATGGCGCACTCGTTAGCCTCCAGGCCCGAGTTGCAGAAGAACACTTCGTCGAGGCCGGTGATCTCGGCGACGCGATCGGCCGCCGCCTCCTGGTCCGGGATGCGCCAGAGGTTGGAGGTATGGATCACGCCCGAGCGGATGCGGGCCTCCAGCGCCTTCGTGAACTTGGGATGCGCGTAGCCGAGCGTGTTCACCGCGATGCCGGCGAGCGCGTCGAGGTACTTGCGGCCTTCCTCGTCCCAGAGCCACACGCCTTCGCCGCGAACGAAGGCGACCGGCTGCCGGGCGTAAGTGTTCATCACATGCGACATGGAGCCCCCAAATGCAAAACGGCGGCACCGGCCGCCGTTCGAAAAATCCTAACAGAAAAACCTAGGGGACAAGGCACAACTTCAGGGGAGCCGCTGCAGGCCCTTCTCTTCCGCCGGCTTCAGGACCCGGACGCAGGGCACGTAGCCCTCGTGCACGATGCCGTGCATCTCCATGCGGCGCGTGGAGTGCAGCAGGTCGCCGAGGTACTGGGCGACCTTAGAGGTGATGACTTGCCCCGGGACGAGCACCGGGATGCCCGGCGGGTAGGGCACGATCTGGTCGGCGCACACGCAGCCGGCGAGCTTGCGATTCACCCGCTCGCGCTCGTCGAAGACCGGCAGCAGCTCGCCCCCGCAGTAGTAGGCGTCGCGCGGCAGGTAGCGCAGGCGCGTGAAGTTGGGGATCTCGGGCGTCTGCACCAGGCGCCGCGGCGGCCGGCCCTGGCGCGCGATGCGCATGAGCGCGTCGTAGAGCCGCGATACCTTCGAGCGCGTCGTGCCGATCGTCAGCAGCAGCGTAAGCGTGTTGAAGGTCGATTTCTCGACCTGGATGTTGTAGCGCTCGAAGAGCTCTTTCTGCAGGTCCTCGACGGTGTAGCCGCAGCCCGAGATGTCGATCGTGACCTTGGTCGGATCGAGCTTGATGCCGTCGTGGCGCACTTCGGGCGGCAGCAGGTCTTCCAGCTCGAGGACACGGAACGCCTGGGTGGAGTTGATGAGCTTCCTCACCTCGGTGGCGAGCTCGAGCGTGCGGCTGAGCAGCTTGTAGCCCTCCATCACGGCCTGCTTGCGCGCGATGTCGAGGCTCGCGATCAGCCCGTATTGCGGGCTGGTCGATGTATGCATGTTGAAGTTCTCGCGGAAAAGATGCTCGCGGAATCCCGGATCGTTCACATGGATCATCGAGGCTTGCGAGAAGGCCGAGAGCACCTTGTGCGTCGACTGCGTGGCGTAGTCCGCGCCGGCTTCGAGCGCCGTCGGGCGAAAGTGCGGATGGAAGCGCGCGAACCCGTACCAGGCCTCGTCGATGATCACCTTGATGCCGCGGCTGTGCGCCGCCTCGATGATCGGCGGCAGGTCGTAGCGCAGGCCATCGTAGGTGCACGAGGTGATGATCAGCGCCTGCGCGTCGGGATGGTGCTTGATCGCGTTCAGGAGGGCCTTCTTGGGCACCGGGCCATAAAGGCCGTATTTGCGATTCAGGGCGGCGTCGACGTAGATCGGGTGCGCGCCCGAGAGCACCACGCCGTGGTGCACGCTCTTGTGGCAATTGCGGTCGAGGATCAGCTTCTCGCCGGGCGCAATCAGCGTCTGGAAGATGACCTTGTTCGCAGTCGAAGTGCCGTTGGTGGCGAAGAAAGTGCGCTTGGCGCCGAACGCCTTGGCGGCTTTGCCCTGTGCCTCGGCGATCACGGCTTTCGGTTCCATGAGCGAGTCGAGCATCGGCACCGACACCGAGAGGTCGGCGTCGAACACGTGCTCGCCCATGAATTCGTAGAAGTCGTTGATCCAGGGGCTCGCGCGCAGCGATTCGCCCGAGGAGTGGCCCGGGGTATGCCACTGGTCCTTCGCCATCCAGACGTAGTTCTTGAGCTGGTCGTAGAACGGCGTGCGCGCGCGCTCCTGGATCTGCGCGTTGAGGATGCGGTAGATGCCGCGGTAATCGCGCTCCTCGCGGTAGAAGTAGCCGTCGACCGCCTCGGCGAAGAGGGCGTCGACGATGTCGTCTTCCTCCTCGCGCGCGATGACGATGTATACGTCGAGCTCGGGCCGAAAGCGCGTGATCCGCTGCACGAGCTCGAGCGCGGACATTTCGGCCTTGGGCCGCGCGCCGTTCTTCAGGGTGTAGAGTGTGTCGTCGACCA
Organism: Burkholderiales bacterium; assembly: GCA_035632415.1. GTDB lineage: Bacteria > Pseudomonadota > Gammaproteobacteria > Burkholderiales > SG8-39 > SCGC-AG-212-J23. The sequence goes on from DASQGW010000025.1 coordinate 8,440, forward strand.
GCACCGCCTGCAGGTCGCCGTCGCGCTCGATCGCGGCGAGCGCCTCGTGCGCAGTCGTGACGCCGGTGAAGCTGATGCCGAGGGGATTGTCGAGCGAGCGTGCTGCCGCGTTCAGGCCCTTGACGAACTCGCGCAGCTCGAGCGCTTCGTCGTTGATCACCAGGATGCGGCTGACGGGCTTCGCCACGCGTTATCCCTTGAGGCCGAGCCCCTATAATCCGCGCAAATGGCCGAACCCGCCGCTACGACCGAGGTCTGCGAGTTCGTTATCCTGGGACAAACCAAGGACGGCAAGCCCTTCCGGCCGAGCGACTGGGCCGAGCGGCTGTGCGGCGTGATGTCCGCTTTCGGCGGCGATCATCGCATGCAGTACTCGCCGTTCGTGCATCCGGTCACCGCGAACGGCGTGCGCTGCGTGGTGGTGGACATCCGCCTCGAGGAGATCGAGCCGATGGCCTACCGCTTTCTCTTGAGCTTCGCGAAGGACAACGAGCTCAAGGTGCGCGACGGCCGTATCGGGGAGCGCACCAAGCTCGCTGAACTGCAGCGTGTCGGAGATACTGCGTAGGCTACTTCAGCGCTTTGAAAGCGTGTGCGAGCCGGCTCTTGTGACGGGCGCCCGCGTTGCGATGCATGACACCCTTGGCGACGATGCGGTCGATGACTCGCTGCGACTCGCGCAGCGTGGCCGCTGCGGCTTCCTTGTTGCCCGCCGCAACCGCCTTGACGACTTTCTTCATTGCCGAACGCACCTCGGTGCGCAGCGCCATGTTGTGATCGCGCCGCTCGAGCGCCTGCTTGGCGCGCTTGCGCACGGACTTGATGTTTGCCATGAGGATCGGATCCTGAAAAGGGGGCGAATTCTAGCATGAACCTGCAGGTAAGCCCTTGAACCTATTACGCGCCCTGCTCGCCATCAGCAGTCTCACGCTCGTCTCGCGCATCCTCGGCTATGTGCGCGACTTCTTCATCGCGCGGGCGTTTGGCGCGGGGCTCGCGACCGACGCTTTCTTCGTCGCTTTCCGCATCCCGAACCTGCTGAGGAGGCTCTTCGCCGAGGGCGCCTTCTCCCAGGCGTTCGTTCCGGTGCTCGCCGAGTACAAGAACCGCCAGCCGCCCGAGGAAACGAAGGCCCTCCTTGACGGCGTGGCGACGGCGCTCTTCATCGCCTTGGTGATTGCCGCCCTGATCGGCGTCCTCGCATCGCCGCTCATCGTCTACATCTCCGCCCCGGGCTTCAGCACCGACCCGGCCAAGTTCGATCTTACGGTGCGCATGCTGCGCATCACTTTTCCGTACATCGCCTTCATCTCGCTCGTCGCGTTCTCGGCGGGGGTGCTCAACACCTGGAACCACTTCTCGGTGCCGGCCATCACGCCGGCGCTCCTCAACGTCTCGTTCATCGTGACGGCCGTATTCCTTGCACGCTACTTCGATCCGCCGGTCGTCGCGCTCGCATGGGCGGTGTTCGCCGGCGGCGTGCTGCAGCTCGCGCTGCAGGTACCTTACCTCTATCGCATGGGGCTGCTGCCGCGATGGCGGCTCAATCTCGCGCATCCCGGCGTGCGGCGGATACTTAAGCTGATGGCGCCGGCCGCGTTCGGCGTGTCGATCAGCCAGGTCTCGCTGCTGATCAATACGATCTTCGCGTCATTCCTCGTCTCCGGCAGCGTCTCGTGGCTCTATTACGCGGACCGGCTGATGGAGTTTCCTGCCGGCATGCTCGGCGTCGCCCTCGGCACGATCCTCCTTCCGAGCCTGTCCAAATATCATGCGGCCGCCGATCACGCCGAGTACGCGCGGCTCCTCGATTGGGGCTTGCGACTCACGGTGATCCTCGCGGTGCCTGCTGCGGCGGCCCTCGCCGTCCTCGCCATCCCCCTCATCACAGCGCTTTTCCACTATGGCCGGTTCACGTCGGAGGATGCGTGGATGACCCGCCGGGCGGTGGTTGCCTATAGCATCGGGCTTATCGGGATGATCCTCGTCAAGATCCTTGCGCCGGGCTTCTACGCGCGCCAGAACATCAAGACGCCGGTGAAGATCGGCATCCTGACGCTCGTCCTTACGCAGCTCATGAACCTGGCCTTCATCGTGCCGCTCAAGCACGCCGGGCTCGCGCTTGCGATCGGTCTCGGCGCGTGCCTGAATGCGGCGCTGCTCTATCGGGGACTGCGCTCGAGCGGCTTCTATATGCCGCAGCCGGGCTGGCCGGTATTCCTTCTCAAGGTCGCAGCGGCGGTCGGCTTCATGGCGATCGTGCTCTTCAGCACCATGGGGGAGGCGAGCTGGTGGCTGCACGCCGGCTGGCAGAAGAAGCTGCCCGCGGTGCTCGGCCTGGTCGCGCTCGGCGCCGCCGCGTACGGCGCGACGCTCGCGCTCTTCGGTTTCCGGTTGCGCGATTTCTCGCGGCGCGGGGCTAGCTGATGGCGGTTGCGCTCGACACCTTCGCCGAACTCGTCGCCGGCGACGATGCGCGCATCGACCTGGCGCATGCGTGCCTGCTCATTGCGCAGGACGCGTATCCCGCCCTCGAGGTCGACCGTTATCTCGGCGACATCGAGCGCATGGCGATACGGCTGCGCGCGCGCCTGCCGAATACTGGAGGAGCCGAAGAGCGCGTCGCCGCGCTGAACCAGTTCCTCTTCGAGGATCTCGGCTTCCGCGGCAACACCGAGGAGTATTACGACCCGCGCAACAGTTATCTGAACGACGTCATCGACCGCAAGGTCGGCATCCCGATCTCGCTGTCCGTGCTTTACATGGCGGTCGGGCGGCGCGTCGGGCTGCCGCTCGAAGGCGTCTCGTTTCCGGGCCACTTCCTCGTGCGGCTGCGGCTGCGCGCAGGGGTGCTCGTGCTCGATCCCTTCGCCGCGGGCGCGCCGCAGTCGGAGACCGAGCTGCGCGAGCGGCTGCAGCGTGTGATTCCGCCCGGCGCCACCGAAAACGTGCCGATCTCCGAGCTGCCGCTCGGCCAATTCATCGAGCCGGCGACCAACCGCCAGATCATCGCGCGCATGCTGCGCAATCTGAAGACCATCTACCGCGAAACCGACAAGCCCGAGCGCATGCTCGAGGTGCTGAACCGGATGCTCGTCGTCGCCCCCGAATCGACGGCCGAGCTGCGCGAGCGCGGCATCGTCTACCAGCAACTGGAGTGCTATCGCGCGGCACTTAAGGACTTGTCAGCTTATGTGGAGCGCGAGCCGGACGCCCCCGACCTCGATGACGTGCGCTCGAGGCTGGTGGATGTCTCGGCGCGCTGCGCACGGCTTAATTGACCTACAATCGCGGCTTCTTTCCTTCGGAGGAGCGGAAATGAAAACGGAAGCAGTGCGGGCCTGGCGACGCGGATTCCTCAAGAAAGTCGCCGCCGGCGCAGTCGTGTCATCGGTCGCCGCACCGGCGATCGCGCAATCGAATCCCAAGATCCAGTGGCGTCTGGCGGCGAGCTGGCCCAAGAGCCTGGACACGCTCTTCGGCGGGGCCGACCTGGTGGCGAAGCGCGTCGGCGAGATCACCGACGGCAATTTCACGATCCGCACCTTCGCCGCGGGCGAAATCGTGCCGGCGCTGCAAGTGCTCGACGCAGTCCAGGCCGGAACGGTGGAAATGGGGCATACCGCGCTCTACTACTACTTCGGCAAGGATCCGGCGCTTGCGCTGTGCTGCTCGGTCTGCTTCGGGCCGAACACCCGCCAGTCGAACGCCTGGTGGTACGAGGGCGGCGGCGAGCAGGCGGCCGAGCCGCTGATGAAGGACTACAACTGCAAGGCGCTGCTCGCCGGCAGCACCGGCACCCAGATGGGCGGCTGGTGGCGCAAAGAGATCAAGTCGGTCGCCGACATGAAGGGCATCAAGTTCCGCATCGGCGGCATGGCAGGCCTCATCATGGCGAAGCTCGGCGTGGTGCCGCAGCTCATCGGCGGCCCGGACATCTATCCCGCGCTCGAGAAGGGCACGATCGACGCGGCGGAGTGGGTCGGCCCCTATGACGACGAGAAGCTCGGCTTCAACAAGGTCGCCAAGTACTACTACTACCCCGGCTTCTGGGAAGGCGGCCCGATGCTGCACACGATCGTCAACCTGGAGAAGTGGAACTCGCTGCCCAAGCACTACCAGGCCGCGATCCAGGCCGCATGCGGCGAGGCCAACACCTGGATGCCCGCCAAGTACGACGTTGCGAACGTCGCGGCGCTGCGCCGCCTCGTGGCCGGCGGCACCCAGCTGCGCGCTTTCCCGCGCCCGGTCATGGAGGCGGCCGAAAAGGCTTCCTACGAGCTCTACGACGAGCTCAAGCAGAAGAGCAAGCACTGGGCGCGCATGTACCCGGACTGGCTCAAGTTCCGCAACGATGAGTTCCTGTGGTTCCGCGTCGCGGAGCACACATACGACACGTACGCGTTCAACTCCAAGCTGGGCATGAAGGCGAAGTAGCCCCCGCAGGCTCCAAGAAAAACCCCGCCTCGGCGGGGTTTTTTTATTCGAGCTACTTGCCGCCGAGCTGCTTCTGCAGGTCGTCGGCGGGCGCCGACTCCTCGGATTTTTGCCCGGAAGCGCCGCCGCTGTCGGAGGGTGGGCCGAAGTTCGGCGGCGCTTCTTCCTGCTGCTGCTCGGGCGTCTCGACGGGCACCTCGATCTTCACCTTGCTCGGGTCGATGGTCAGCTTCTCCAGATTTCCGGTGACGAGCTGCGGGAAGATGATCACGATGCCGACCATGATGACCTGGATGATGACGAACGGCACTGCGCCCCAGTAGATCTGCCCGGTGGTGACGCCGGCGAGCGGCTTCTTCAGGATCTTGTCGACGTAGTCCTTCGCCGGCGCGACGCTGCGCAGGTAGAAGAGCGCGTAGCCGAACGGCGGGTGCATGAACGAGGTCTGCATGTTGACCCCGAGCAGCACGCCGAACCAGATGAGATC
>DASQGW010000026.1:0-29632 GCA_035632415.1 Burkholderiales bacterium
CCGTGGTGGTCTGGTATTCGGTTTTCCCGAAGACCGTAATCGCGCGGTCGACGAACCGCTTTTGGGCCATGACCATCCCGCTGCCGACGTTCGTGGTCTGATAGTCGAGACGGCCGACCACGGTTTTTGCGGTCTGGATAAAGACTTTCTCTGTTGTCGGCGCGGCGAGCTCGACCGTTAGCTTGTCGGCGTCCGTTGATGCCTGCATGTTGCTCGCGTTCGCTCTTGCGCCGGCTTGAGCTGCGCCTTGTATCGCGAGCGGTGCGAGCTGGCATCCGGCCAGCCCGATGCAGACGGACGCCAGGAACAACATACTGAGTCTTTTCATGACGGTTTCCCTTTCCCCAAGGAACTGCTTTTAAGAAACTGACAACTATCTCAACTCCTACGAAATAGAGCAGCTTTCAATCGGGGAACAGTTTATTCTTATTTCGAATAATCCGAAATGAGAATTAAAAGGGCTACCCCAGGTTCTTCGGGGTGCCCGCTTGAAATCAACGCGTACACATGGGTACGACCGACTGCTTGCCCGCTTGAGGGCTGCTCGCAAGGCCGCCGGGCTTACCCAGCAAAACCTAGCCAAGAAGCTCCGCCGGCCCCAGTCCTTTGTTTCAAAGTACGAGAAAGCACACCAACGCCTCGACGTTGTTGAGTTCGTTGAAGTGAGTCGTGCGCTTGGTGTCGATCCGTCTGAGGCGCTTACCCTGCTGTCGGAGCCGGACGCACCGCGAGCCCGACGTACGCGCTAGAGGGCGCGGAGGGACCGTAGGATGCTAAAGGCGAGGCAGGATGAAGAGGGCCCGCGTCGAGCAGTAGTTGATTTACTTCGCTGCGGCGACGACCGCCGCAATAGCTGCGAGTGCGACTACACCCAAAACCTGGAAGCTTGTGGCCTTGCCGTCGGTAAGCCAGTTAGCGAATGTCTCGCAGTTCCATACGCCGAGCTGGTACGGACGTGGATTCATCAGGGCGATGCGAAGTCGCTCTTGAATCTCGAGGTATTTCTCTCCCGAAACCGGGCGCTCCGTAGCCACATCTTCGCCGCACGCAAACCCTTCCGGTGTGGTGAACTCAATTCGGCCACTTGAAGTGAAGTGCACGACGTTACCGTCTTGGAAATCGACGCCGTAGTGCCTGCCAAAACCGCCGTCGAATTTAGGGCGAGATATGATCAGGATGTCTGGTCTTCGTAATAGATCGAAGTACATACGTATTCCCTTCTTATCGTGCTCCGAGCAGAAAAACGAGCGCGGCCACCACCCCGGCGCCAACGAGGATCTTCCCCAGCTCTTGCAGGGCCTGTGCTTTTTTCTGATCGGCGGTTTTCCGAAACTGTTCCATGAGCGCCCATTGATAGTCGGACGGCGAGAGAAGACCTCGCTCCCATTTGCTGACGGTCATGAAATGCGCGCCGAACAGTTGACCAAACTGCACTTGGGACAAACCGAGATCACTTCTCAGCTGGAAAATCGACTTCGGGTCCTTAGCCATAAGGTGAGCGTGTAAGTAAGCTTAGGCTTATACGCCTTCCGCTAGAAACCTGTCAAGGATCTCCCTATACCGCGGCCAGCGGACCGCGCCCTGCCGTTCCCAGGCGGCCCACGTGCCGGGGTCTACGCCCAGCCGACGCGCCGCTTTATTCACGGACCATCCCATGCGTCTGCGCTTAGCCAGCATGCGCTCTGAGAGCGTCCTGGGGGCGGGAAAAGGCTCATAGCCCAAGAACCGAACAATGGCTTGAATCGCCTGCACCGGGATCACCGCCTTCGCGTTTTCCCAGTTGTGGACTGTCCACTCGCTTACGCCCATCCGGAGGGCAGCTTGCGCCTGCGTGAGCCCGAGGTTTCTGCGACGTACCCGGACGTGCTCCGCGAGATTGGACGGCTCGGCTTCGAGTTGCTTTGGTTTCAAGCCTCTGAGCCGTACCGGGACGTTTGGCAAAAAGGCAACGCGGGCATGCCCTTGCGGCCATTGCGGCGACCGGAGCGGACGCTGCCGCTGCACCCCGGAGCGCATTGCGCGATATCGCGGCCGCGTGTCAGGACCGCTCGCGGATCGCATCGACATCAAGCTTGAAGTGCCCGCGCCGCGGGAGGGCGAGCTGGTGGCGCCGGTGGCTAGCGAAGCGTCCGCCGCCATAGCAGCGCGTGTCGCCCGAGCACGCGAGGTTCAGCTCCTGCGTCAGGGGAAGGCGAACGCCCTGCTCGGCACCCGCGAGATTGACCGGCACTGCGCCACGGGCCGCGAGGCAGGCGAGCTTCTGCGCCACGCCCTCGCGCGGCTGCTGCTGTCAGCGCGCGCCTACCATCGCGTATTGCGGGTCGCACGCTCGATCGCCGATCTCGCCGGCGCGGCAGCCATCGAGGCCGAGCACGTCGCCGAAGCAATACAGTACCGGCGGCTCGATGCTAGCTTCTAGGTCTGATGGCCACTTATGCGATCGGCGACGTCCAGGGCTGCTTCGACGAGCTGCAGGCGCTGCTGGAGCGCGTGCGCTTCGGCAAGCGGGACCGGCTCTGGTTCGTCGGCGACCTCGTCAACCGCGGACCAAAATCAGTCCAGGTGCTGCGCTTCGTGCGCGATCTCGGCAGCCGCGCCGTGACGGTCCTAGGCAACCATGATCTTCACCTTGTGACGCAGCACGAAGGCTTCGAGCACCCTCGCAAAGACGACACGATCGATGATGTGCTGGACGCACCCGATCGACGGCAACTGGTCGACTGGCTACGGACTCGGCCGATGATGCACGCGAGCGGCGAATTCGCGATGGTGCATGCCGGCTTGCTTCCGCAATGGACGATCAAGCGAGCCCTCGAGCTTGCGCGCGAAGTCGAAGCCGCCCTCGCTGCGCCGAATTACCGCGACTTCCTCGCCAACATGTATGGCAGCAAGCCGGATCGCTGGAACGACAAGCTGGAAGGCTGGGATCGCTTGCGCGTGATCGTCAATGCGATGACACGGATGCGCTTCGCGAGGCCCGACGGGAAAATGGACTTTCACGCGAAGGGCACGGAACCCCCGCATGGCTACGAAGCATGGTTTGACTTGCGGCCGAAAGAGAGCACCTCGCTCATCTGCGGCCACTGGTCGACGCTTGGCCTCAAGATGACGAGGCGACTCGCCGCGCTCGACAGCGGCTGTGTCTGGGGCGGAAAGCTGAGCGCCCTGCGGCTGGAAGACCGCACGCTTTACCAAGTACCATGCCGCGGCTATCAAGCTGCTGGAGAATGAAATGAGCAATTGCGTCTTCTGCCGCATCGTCGCAAAGGAGATTCCGGCCGCGGTGGTATACGAGGACGAGCACACCCTCGCCTTCATGGACGCGGGCCAGGTCAACCCCGGGCACGTTCTCGTCGCGGCCAGGGGACACGCGGAGAACCTTTATGAACTGAGCGACGCCCAGGCCGGCGCGCTACTGCGTACGGCAGCGCGCGTCGCGCGCGCGATCCGCGACGCCTACCAGCCGCAGGGCCTGTCGGTGTACCAGGCGAACGGCAAGGCCGCGTGGCAGAGCGTCTTCCACTATCACATGCACCTCTTGCCGCGACATGAGGGGGACGGGATGGCACTCACTTGGCCGGCAAAGAATCCGCCGCGTGAAAAGCTGGCGGAGTACGCGGCCGCGATCCGAAAGGCGCTCCCCTAGAAAGGGGCTCTATAGCCGAAGGCGCGTTGAAAGCGCGCCTCGATCTCGGCTCGCGCGGGCGTGTGATTCTGCGCGCCCCGCTGCGCGATCTTGATCGCGCCCATCAGCGCGCTGAGCCGTCCGGTGCTCGGCCAGTCCCAGCCATGCGCGATGCCATAGAGCAGGCCCGCGCGATAGGCATCGCCGCAGCCTGTGGGGTCGACGACCTTCTCCGCTTGGACGATCGGAATCTCGTGGCGCTGACCGCCGGCAAAGATCAAGGAACCTTTCGCTCCGAGCGTGCAAATCAGCGCCTTAACTTCCCGAGCGATCTCCTCCAGCTTGCGCCCGGTGCGCTCTTCCAGGAGCTTGCCTTCGTAATCGTTCACTGCAACGTACTGCGCGAGCCGGATGAACTCGGCGAGCTCCTGAGGCGAGAACATCGGCAATCCCTGCCCGGGGTCGAACATGAAGGCAATGGCCGCCTCGGCGCATTCGCGCGCGTGCTGCTGCATGCCCTCCTTGCCGTCCGGGCCAATGATCGCAAGGCCCGCACCGAGCTTGCGCGTGATGTGGTTCTCGTGCGAGTAGTTCATCGCCCCGGGGTGGAACGCGGTGATCTGGTTGTCATCGAGATCCGTGGTGATGAACGCCTGCGCGGTGAACTGCCCGGGAACCCGCTTCAGCAGCTCGGTGCCGATGCGCAGGCCGCGAAGCCGCTCGAAATAGGGCGCCGCGTCTTCGCCGACGGTGGCCATCAACAGCGAGTCTTCGCCCAGCAGGCGCAGGTTATAGGCGATGTTGCCCGCGGTGCCGCCGTATTCCCGGCGCATCTCCGGCGTCAGAAAGCAGACGTTGAGGATGTGAAGCTGGTCAGCGAGGAGGTGATTACGGAAGCGATCCGGAAACACCATAATCGTGTCGTACGCGATGGAACCAGTGACGAGTGTCTTCATGAGGGATAGAAGAGGTACAGCCGATAGCCTGTGGCGCGTGTGCGGCTGGTATCGAGGAAGACCCGCAATACTGCTTCGGTGCCGCCGGCGATGCCCTGGCGCACGAGCTCATCGCGGCGGGCCTGCTCGAGGTAATCGCCGGGAGCGAGAACACGGCGCAGCACGGGCCGGTCGCCTTCATCGGTCAGCGTGAGCTCCAGCGCGGGATAGTCCTGCGGAAAACGGGCGCGGTTGCGAATGACCGCGTTCAGTACGATGAGGCCTTCGCGCCGTGCGTCCGCTTGCAGCTCCGAAGAGTCGATGCTCATCAGCTCCGGCCGTCGCGGCAGCGGCACCTCGCAGCCGAACGGTCGGCATAAAGTGCGCATCGGGTCGCGCACTTGAGGCGCAGCAGCGGCCAGCTCGGCGCGGAATCGATAAGCCACCTGCACCGCTATGGCGAACGCCGCGAACACGGCGGCGACAGCCCACAACCAGCGTGCGCGGCGCGAAGCCGGGTCGTCGGCGAGGAAGTCTGGCACCGGAGCGTTGGGGTCGGCCGAGACCTCCGGCTGCCGGCGTCCCGGATCGAACAGGCCCAGTTGCGGCGAAGGCTCCAGCGCAAGGCGTTCCTCGCCCTCCTCCACAAGCGCTGCGACGCCATTGAACACCCCGCCGCACTTGCCGCATCGCACCGTCCCGGAATGCGCGGCGAGCTGCGAGCTGTGCACACGGAACGCCGTGCCGCACACCGGGCAGCGCGTGACGAGGCTCAACGCCGCACTCCTGTGAGCAACGCCCAGCCCTCCTCCCGCGGTCCGACGCTCATCTCAAAACGCTCCGCATAAGCTTGCGCGACGTCGGCGGCTTGCGATTCAAGGATCCCGGCGAGCGCGAGGCGCGCACCTCGGTCCGCGAGAGAGGCGAGCGCCGGCGCGAGCTCGATGAGAGGCTGCGCGAGTATGTTGGCCACGATCACATCATAGCGGCCTGCGGGTAGCGCTTCCGGCAGCGAAGCGTCGATCCGCACGCCGTTGGCGAGTGAATTTTCATGTGTCACGGCCACCGCTTGCGGGTCGATGTCAATCGCTACGACTCGGGCTGCCCCGAGCTTTGCTGCAGCGATGCCCAATACGCCGGAGCCGCAGCCGTAGTCGAGCACGCGCTCGCCGCCGAGAATTTGCTGTTCCAGAAATCGCAACACCAGCCTCGTCGTTGGGTGGCTGCCGGTGCCAAACGCGAGTCCGGGGTCGATGCGCAGTACCCGCTCGGCGCTTGAGGGTACCTCGTGCCAGCTCGCCCCGATCCATAGGCGACCGAGCTCTATAGGTGCGAACTGCGACTGGCTGCGACGCACCCAGTCGTCGTCCGGCACTGTCTCCACGGTATGCGCAAGCCCCGGTGGCTGGCCGCACGATTGGAGCGCGCGACGCAACGCGCCTGCGGGATCGCTTGCATCCGCAAAGAGCGCGCTGAGCGCGGTGCGCGGCCCGGCCGGCGATTCGACGCTCACCGATTGCGCGCCGGCCTCGAGCAGCGCATCGCTCAACGCCTCCGCCGCCGCGATGTCGACCTCTACGCGAAGCGCGAGCGACGCCATCACTTCTTCTTGGTCTGCTCCTGGGCGAGCTTCTGCTCGAGGTAGTGGATCGAGACCCCGCCGCGCAGGAAACGGGTGTCGTTAAGGAGCTCGCGATGCAAGGGAATGTTGGTCTGGATCCCTTCCACCACCATCTCGGAAAGCGCGATGCGCATCCGGGCGATCGCCTGCTCGCGCGTTGCGCCGTAGGCAATCACCTTCCCCACCATCGAGTCGTAATACGGCGGCACGCTATAGCCTTGATAAACGTGCGAATCGACGCGGATGCCGGGTCCGCCCGGCGGGTGGTACGAGGTGATTTTGCCGGGCGAGGGCGTAAAGCGATAGGGATCCTCGGCATTGATGCGACATTCGATCGCATGGCCGCGCAGTACGATGTCCTTCTGCCGGAAGCGAAGCTTTTCCCCTGCGGCCACACGGATCTGCTCCTGGACCAGGTCGACGCCCGTAATCATCTCGGTCACCGGGTGCTCGACCTGGATCCGGGTGTTCATCTCGATGAAATAGAACTCGTCGTCCTCGAAGAGGAACTCGAAGGTGCCGGCGCCGCGGTAGGCGATCTTGCGGCAGGCTTCGACGCAGCGGTCGCCGATCTTTTCCCGCAGCTTGGGCGGAAGCTCCGGTGCCGGCGCTTCTTCCATGATCTTCTGGTGGCGGCGCTGCAGCGAACAATCGCGCTCGCCGAGATGGACGGCGTTCTTCTGTCCGTCGGCCAGCACCTGGATCTCGATGTGGCGCGGATGCTCCAGGTACTTCTCCAGATAGACAACGGGATTCGCAAAGGCGGCCTGCGCTTCGCTCCGCGTCATGTTGACCGCGTTGAGGAGCGCCGCTTCGGTATGCACGACGCGCATGCCGCGGCCGCCACCCCCGCCTGAAGCCTTGATGATGACCGGGTAGCCAACCTTGCGGGCGATGCGGACGATCTCCTTCCCATCCTCGGGAAGCGCCCCGTCGGATCCCGGCACGGTGGGCACCCCCGCCTTGATCATCGCCGCCTTGGCGCTCACTTTGTCGCCCATCAGCCGGATGTTCTCCGGCCGCGGCCCTATGAAGATAAACCCGGAGCGCTCGACCTTCTCGGCGAAATCGGCGTTCTCGGCGAGAAAGCCATATCCGGGATGGATGGCTTCGGCGTCGGTCACTTCCGCGGCGCTGATGATCGCCGGGATATTGAGATAGCTCGATGCGGCGGGCGGCGGCCCGATGCACACCGACTCGTCGGCCAGCTTGACATACTTCGCTTCCGTATCGGCCTCGGAATGCACGACCACCGTGCGGATGCCCATCTCCCGGCAGGCGCGCTGGATGCGCAGCGCGATCTCGCCGCGATTGGCGATCAGGATCTTCTCGAACATCTAGGCGAGGATGAAGAGCGGTTGCCCGTATTCCACCGGCTGGCCGTTCTCGACGAGGATCGCCTTTATGGTTCCGGAGGCATCGGCCTCGATCTCGTTCATCAGCTTCATCGCCTCGATGATGCAGATCGTGTCGCCCTCCTTCACGGCCTGGCCGAGCTCGACGAAGGCCTTGGCGTCCGGCGAGGGCGAGCGGTAGAACGTGCCGACCATCGGCGCCTTCACCACGTGACCTTCCTGCCCAGCCGCCGGCTCCGTGGTCGTCCCTGGCGGGACTGCGGCCACGGATGCAGGGGCTGCAGTTGCGGGTGCGGCCGTTGGCGCGACTATCGGTGCCGGAGCCAGCATGGCGACGGCCCCGCCCTTCACGATCTTGACCTTCTCCTCGCCCTCGGTGATCTCCAGCTCGGCGATGCCGGACTCCTGCACGAGGTCGATCAGCTTCTTGAGCTTGCGCAGGTCCATCTAGGGCTGCACCTTGCGGCGAGTTGGGGGCATTTTCCTTATTGATCGGTGCAGAAGGCTGCGATTTTAGCCGGGGCATTTGGATGGTGCTCTGCGCCCGTCTTGGGTGCTCGGACCACCCATCGACTGCGACAACGACGAAATTCTATATCGCCGACGTTCTTCGCATTTTACCCGGAGTTATTCTCTTTTAGGGTCATTTTCGCGAAGTATGATAGCGCCAACTTCCGCTATACCGGCCCTTTCTATGGCGCGGCCGGCTTGGGAGGTTTTCAAGCTCAACCGCTCGTCCCTCGGATCGAACACCGCGAGCCGCAAGGGAACGTCGCGCCACAGCAATGAAATGAAGCTCGCTGCGCGCGGCTGATCACCCGAAAACCGGCGTCCTTCATGGGTGGAAAATGGGATGTTCCGATCGAGAAAGAAGATTTCGACATCCTTCGCGCTGTCCGGGAAAAGCTGGAGGTCGATCTCGGCATAAGGCCCGGCGATGCCTTTAAGAACCGGCCCGGTGAGATACGGGTTGAACTGCGCGAGCGCCTGCATGGCGTCTAGGGCGATGCGGCGCAGCTCGCCGATGACGTGCGGGTGCTCTTCGGCCTGGTAGAGCGCGCGATAGGCGCGAAGCTCCGACTCGATCTCGTCGTTACGCGGCAGTGACTCTTTCTCGGAGGCGCCGAGCTGGCGCGCGGCCTTGCGCTTGGCGAGCGCGAAGTCGTCGATGCCATCCTCGGCCATGAGGCGAGCGGCCGCGGCGGCGATACGTGCGCGCATGTCCGTACGACGGTTGCTATTGCGGGCCATGGCTGCCGTTCAATCATAGGTCATCCACTAGAATCCACGCTCCCTCGCGGTTTCGTCCTTTGGCACAACACCTCCACATCCTCGGCATCTGCGGCACGTTCATGGGCGGCATTGCCGCCATCGCGAGCGCGGCCGGGTACCGGGTGACCGGCTGCGATGCGAACGTCTATCCGCCGATGAGCGACCAGCTGGCCGCGCTCGGCATCAAGTTGATCGAGGGTTTCGGCGAGGACCAACTCGAGCTGAAACCGGACCTATGGGTGGTCGGCAACGTCGTGACGCGCGGCAATCCGCTGATGGAAGCGATCCTTGAGCGAGGCGACCGCTACGTCTCGGGCCCGCAGTGGCTCGCGGAGCATGTGCTCGCCGGGCGCCATGTGCTGGCCGTTGCGGGCACGCATGGCAAGACCACGGTTTCCTCCATGCTTGCCTGGATCCTGGAGAGCGCCGGCCGCTCCCCGGGGTTCCTGATCGGCGGCGTGCCGGTCGATTTCCCGGTCTCAGCCCGGCACACCGGCGGCGAGCTCTTTGTCATCGAGGCGGACGAATACGACACCGCCTTCTTCGACAAGCGCTCCAAATTCGTGCATTACCGGCCGAAGACCGCAGTTCTGAACAATCTCGAGTTCGATCATGCAGACATCTTCGATGATCTTGCAGCCATCGAGCGGCAATTCAACCATTTTGTGCGGATCGTACCGAGGTCTGGCCTTTTGGTCGTGAACGGGCAAGACCACGCGCTGGAGCGAGTACTTACAAAGGGATCCTGGACCCCGGTCGAGCGCTTCGGAGTATCCAATGGGTGGACGGCGGGCGCGCCGGACAAAGACGGCAGCTTCGAAATTGCCTGGCAAGGTGCGCGCCAAGGTCGCCTCCAATGGCAGTTGTTGGGGGAGCACAACCGCATGAATGCGCTCGCTGCGCTTTCGGCCGCCCGACACGTGGGCGTTTCGGGCGAGGAGGGTATCCGAGCGCTGTCGCGCTTCTCGGGTGTGCGCCGGCGCATGCAAGTGCGCGGTCATGCTGCAGGAGTCACGGTGTACGACGACTTTGCGCACCATCCCACTGCGATCCGCACCACGCTCGAAGGGTTGCGGCAACGGGTGGGGGAGGCGCGCATCCTGGCCGTATTGGAGCCACGGTCGAACACGATGAAGCGCGGGGTGATGAAGGACGCGCTGCCCGAGAGCCTTGCCCAGGCCGACCGTATCTACGTTTTCAGCTCGAACCTCGGCTGGGATGCGAGCGCCGTGTTCGCTCCGCTCGGTGGCCGCGCGCGCTGCATTGACAACCTGGAGGCGCTCGTTTCGACGATCGCGGCCGACGCACGCTCAGGCGACCATGTGCTGGTGATGTCGAATGGCGGCTTCGGCGGCATCCACGCCAAGCTGCTCGGCCGCCTGCAAAGCGCGGCTGCGGCGTGATCGTTTACCTGCACGGATTCAATTCCTCTCCGCAATCGCACAAGGCCCAGGTGCTGAAGCGGTATATGGAGGCGCGTGGCCTCGGCCGCGAATTCGCCTGCCCGGCGCTGCCGGTCTCGGCCCACGCGGCCGTGCGCGTCATCCGGGACGCTGTCGAAGGAAGGGACCCGGTGTGCTACGTGGGCTCATCGCTCGGCGGCTTCTATGCGACCTACCTCGTCGAAAAGCACGGTGGCAAGGCCGTGCTGATCAATCCGGCGGTAGATCCCCACGTCGGACTGCGGGCCTATCTCGGTCTGCAGAAGAATCTCCATACCGGGGAAGCCTACGAGTTGACGGAAAAGCATCTCGAGGAGTGGCGCGCCATCGACGTACCCGCGGTGACGCCGGGTCGTTACCTGCTCCTCGTCGAGACCGGCGACGAGGTGCTCGACTACCGCCGAGCGGTCGAACGCTACGCGGGCGAGGAGCAAATCGTGGTGACGGGAGGCGACCATAGCCTGCAGAGCTTCCCTGACCACCTCCAACGCATCCTCGGCTTCGCGGGGTACTGAGTGCACGTCCTGTACGAGGAGGAGGGCGATCTCAAGGCGGGCACTGTCCTCGGGCAGGCACCGGCTTCTTTCCAGGTCGAAAGCCTGCACGGCCGGCGCACCAAGGTGCGGGCGGGCAACGTGCTCCTTACGTTCGAGCAGCCGGCGGCAGGGGAGCTGCTCGCGCAGGCGCAGCGCCTTTCCCAAGAAATGGATGTCGACTTCCTTTGGCAATGCTCGGGAGGCGCCGAGTTCGACTTCAAGACCCTGGCGCGCGACTACGTCGGGCGCGAGCCGACGCCAGTCGAGGCGGCCGCGATTCTTTTCAAGCTGCACGGCGCGCCGATGTACTTCTACAAACGCGCGAAAGGGCGCTTCCAGCCAGCCCCGGAGGCCACGCTCAAGCTGGCGCTGGCGAGCGTTGAAAAGAAAAAGCGCGTCCAGGCCCGGCAGGACGCATGGGCCCAGGCGCTCGCGCGCTTCGAATGCCCGGCGGAGATCGCGGCTTTGAAAGACGAACTGCTCTATGCGCCGGATCGCAACAAGCCGGAGACGCGCGCGCTCGAGCACGCCTGTCGCGAGCTCAGCCTGACCCCCGCAAGGCTATTGCAGCGCTGCGGGCTGCTCGACGATACGCACGATTACCACTTGAAGCGCTTCCTGCGCGAATTCTTTCCACGCGGCACCGCATTCCCCGCCCATGACCTGCCGGCAACGCCGGAGGACCTTCCCACGGCGACGGTCGAAGCTTTCAGCCTCGACGAGATCGGCACGTCCGAAATCGACGACGCCTTCTCCGTCACGCCGCTCGATTCCGGCCGGCTGCGCATCGGCATTCACATCGCCGCGCCGGCGCTCGGCATTGCGCCGGCCTCCGCGCTCGATGCAATCGCGCGCGAGCGGCTCTCGACGGCGTATATGCCGGGCCGGAAATACACCATGCTGCCGGAGGGCGTAGTCGCGCGCTTCTCCCTCGACCACGGCGCGGCGCAGCCTGCGGTGTCGCTTTACTGCGAGGTCGGCGAGGACGGGCTTCCTGGCGCGACACAGAGCAGGGTGGAGCGCGTGCACATCGCCGCGAATCTGCGCCACGCGCAATACGATGTCTTGAACGAGGCGTTCGAGAACGGTAAGGACGCCGGACTGCCGTACGAGGCGGAGCTGCGCCAGCTCTGGCGCACGGCGCTCGCGCTGGAAAAGCAGCGGGGTCGTCCGAGCACGGGGGCGGCGATCCTGGATTACAGCTTCTTCGTCGAGGGCGAGCGAGTGCGCATCGTGCCGCGCAAGAGGGGCTCGCCACTCGACAAGCTCGTCTCGGAGCTGATGATCCTCGTCAATTCGAGCTGGGGGGAACTGCTGGCGGAGCGCGATGTCGCGGCTATTTACCGCGTGCAATCGACCGGCAAGGTGCGGCTTTCCGTGCACCCGGAGCCTCACGAAGGATTGGGCCTGCGCTGTTACGCATGGATGAGCTCGCCGCTGCGGCGCTACGTCGACCTCGTGAACCAATGGCAGCTCATTGCGGCGCTGCACGGCCGGCGAGCGCCATTCGGCCGGACATCCGAGGCGCTGCTCGCTGCCATGCGCGCTTTCGAGATCACCTATTCGGGGTACGACGAGCACCAGCGAGGCATGGAGACCTACTGGAGCCTGCGCTGGGTCCTGCAGGAGGAAGTGAAGGAGCTGGAGGCCACCGTCCTGCGTGAGAATGTGGTGCGCGCAGAGGGGCTGCCGCTTGTCTTTCGTGTCCCGTCATTGCCTGATACGGCGCCCAACGTGCGGGTACGGCTGGCGGTCAAATCGATCGATCTGCTCGAGCGCACGATCGAGTCCGCCTACCGCGAGACGCTGGGCGAAGGAAGCGCGGCGCGCCCGGCGGTAGCTGCGGACGCTGTAGAAAAAGCCTAGACTATTAAGGGCTTGTCCCACTGAAATAAGAACGTACATGAATTTGCGCTGGATACCCGAGAACGATCGCGTGCTCGCGATGGCGATCGGGACTTCCATCGTGCTTCACGCGATGCTGCTGGCAGTGCACTTCAGGTTCCCGACCATTCCCCGCCTGCAGAGCTCCGAGCAGCGCATGGAAGTCGTGCTCGTCAACGCGAAGACACGCGAGCGTCCGACAAAAGCCGACGTCCTCGCGCAAGCCAACCTCGATCGGGGCGGCAATGTGGATGAGAAGCGCAGGGCGCGCTCGCCGCTGCCGGTTACCGAGCCGAAGAACCCGGGACGCGACCTTTCGCAAGCGCAACGGCGCGTACGCGAGTTGGAAGCGAGGCAGCAGGAGCTGATGGCGCTCGCGCGCCAAGCGCAGGCGAAGGTAGCGCAGCAGGCGAAGAGCACGCCCTCGGAGGAGGCGGCGCCGCAGCCGAGCGGCCGCGACCTTGCCGACCTGGCGCTTGCGGCGATGCGCCTGCAGGCGCAGATCGACAAGCAGATCGACGACTATCAGAAGCGCCCGCGCAAGAAATTCATCGGCGCTAACGCCGCGGAGTATCGCTTTGCCCAGTACGAGGAAGAGTGGCGCGCCAAGGTTGAGCGCTTCGGAACGGTGAACTATCCCGCCGAAGCGCGCGGCAAGATCTACGGCAACCTGCGCCTGACCGTCACCATCCGTCCCGACGGCAGCGTCGATTCGGTGGAGCTTGATCGCTCGTCGGGGCTCAAGATCCTGGACGCCGCCGCGTTCAAGATCGTGCGCATGGCGGCCCCGTACGCAGCCTTCCCAGCCTCGATCAAGCGCGATACCGATCTTCTCGTGATTACCCGCACTTGGTTTTTTTCCCAGGGCGACAAGATCTGGACCGAGTAATCGCGGCGCCATGACCGAGCGTTACGCGGTCATCGGACATCCCGTGGCGCATTCCCGATCGCCGGCCCTCCACGCGCGCTTTGCGCAGGCGACCGGCCAGGACATCGAGTATGGGCGCATTGACGCGCCGCTCGACGGCTTCGAGCGCGCGGTCGACGAATTCCGTGCCGCCGGCGGACGGGGACTGAACGTCACGCTGCCTTTCAAGCAGGCGGCCTATCGCTATTGCGACGACGTCGCGCACCGCGCGCGAGAGGCACAGGCGGTGAATACGCTCGTTTTCGGCGAACGGACCCGCGGCGACAACACCGATGGCGTGGGGCTGGTGCGCGACATCGAAGGGAATCTTGCGTTGCCGCTCGTCGGGAAAAGCGTGCTGCTGATGGGGGCCGGCGGCGCGGCACAGGGAGTCGTAGGCGCACTCCTCGAAGCACGCGTCGCGCGCCTCGTGATCGCGAACCGCACGTTTGCCAAGGCGGAGGCGCTCGCCACGCGATTTAGCCGCGCGAGCGCCGTGCGCTACGAAGATCTGCGCGGCCCTTTTGACGTGGTGATCAACGCCACCTCGGCTGGCCTGAGCCGCGAGCCGCTCATGCTGCCTTCGTCTGCGATGGGCCGCGCCACGCTTGCCTACGACATGGTCTATAGCCGCGATACGGCGTTCCTGCAGGCGGCGCGCGCAGCGGGCGCGCACTGCTCAGACGGCCTCGGCATGCTCGTCGAGCAGGCGGCCGAATCGTTCTATATCTGGCGCGGAGTGCGCCCGCCGACGCAGAGCGTGCTCGCGGAGCTGCGTGGCCGCTAAGCGTTTGCGCTGGGTCGTGATCGCCTGGAAGGCGTTCAGCTACACGCTGGGCGCCCTCGTCATCGCGTTCGTCATCGCGCAGCTCTGGTTCTACGCCCACATCTTCTATTGGTCGAAGTATCCGCCGAGCTCCACTGCCTTCATGGAGCGCACCGTGCACGCGCTCCAGGAGAAAGATCCACGGGCGCATCTCAGGCAGCAATGGGTGCCTTACGAGCGCATCTCGGTCAACCTCAAGCGGGCGGTCGTCGCGGCAGAGGACGCGCGGTTCCTCGACCACGAAGGCTTCGACTGGGAAATGATCCAAAAAGCGATGGAACGGAACGAAAAGCGCGGGCGGATCGTAGCGGGCGCCTCGACCATCAGCCAGCAGCTTGCCAAGAACCTGTTCCTCTCCGGCGAGCGCTCATGGCTGCGGAAAGGCGAGGAGGCCATCATCACCTGGATGCTGGAGGATCTGCTCAGCAAGCGGCGCATCCTCGAGCTGTATCTGAACGTGGCGGAGTGGGGCGATGGCGTCTTTGGCGCCGAGGCCGCGGCGCGCTACCACTTCGGCGTGCCGGCTTCCGCGCTTACCGCCGAGCAGGCCGCGTGGCTCGCGGTGGTCCTGCCGAGCCCGCGCCGCTACCAGCGCGGCCGCCTTACGCCGTACCTCGCGGGGCGCGTCGACACGATCCTCAACCGCATGGGTAGCGTGCAAATCCCCTGATACGCTTCGGCCATGCCCGAGGCGCTGGCGCGGCTCGAAGTCGAGGACCTGCAGCAGACGCTGCGCGAGATCCAGCCGCTCGCCGCTGACAAATCGCGCAGCGCCGGGCTGCGCGCCAAGCTCGACGCGCTGCATCCGGCCGACATCGCGTTCCTGCTCGAGGCACTGCCGCTTGAAGAGCGCCTCGCCGTCTGGAATCTCGTCAAGGCCGATCGCGACGGCGAGATCCTCGTGGAAGTCTCGGAGGCGGTACGCGAGTCGCTCATCGAATCGATGGACTCGGCCGAGCTCGTCGCCGCTGCCGAGACGCTCGAGGCTGACGAGCTCGCCGACATCGCCGCCGACCTGCCGGCCGGCGTCATGGAGGAGGTGGTGCAGTCGCTGCCGCTGCAAGAGCGCGAGCGGCTGCGCGCGGCGCTCTCGTACCCGGAAGGCTCGGTCGGCGCGCTGATGGATTTCGCTCACGTCGCTGTGCGCGAAGACGTGACGCTGGAAGCGGCGACGCGCTACCTGCGCCGCATGGACGAGCTGCCCGATCATACCGACCAGCTCTTTGTTGTCGACCGCGCGCAGCGCCTCAAGGGCTCGCTTTCGCTCGCTCGGCTCATCGTCACGGACCTCGAGCACGAGGTGTCCAGGGTGATGAGCGCCGACAGCGTGCGTTTCCACCCCGAGGATTCGGCCGAGGAGGCCGCAAGCGCGTTCGAGCGCTACGACCTCGTCTCGGCGCCCGTGGTCGATGCGACGGAAACGCTGATTGGCCGTGTGACCGTCAACGCGGTCGTCGACTACATCCGCGAACGCAGCGCCGAATCGCGTCTCGCCGAAGCGGGCCTGCGGCAGGAAGAGGACGTCTTCGCGCCGGTCCTCGATAGCTTCAAGAACCGCTGGGCCTGGCTCGCGATCAATCTCGTGACCGCGTTCATCGCCTCGCGGGTCATCGGCCTCTTCGAGGGTTCGATCGAGCGTCTGGTCGCGCTCGCGGCGCTGATGCCGATCGTGGCCGGTGTCGGCGGCAACTCCGGCAACCAGACCATCACCATGATCGTGCGCGCGCTCGCCCTGGGCCAGATTTCGGGCGCCTACTGGAGGCAGCTCTTCGCCAAGGAGATCGGGGTTGCACTCCTCAACGGCGTCATCTGGGGCAGCCTGCTCGGGGTGGTGGCGTACATCTTCTACGGCAACGTCGCCCTCGGCGGCGTCATGGCGCTCGCAATGGTGCTGAATCTCGTGCTCGCCGCGGTGATG
The DNA here is from genome assembly GCA_035632415.1 of Burkholderiales bacterium. Taxonomy (GTDB): domain Bacteria; phylum Pseudomonadota; class Gammaproteobacteria; order Burkholderiales; family SG8-39; genus SCGC-AG-212-J23. The sequence goes on from DASQGW010000026.1 coordinate 16,322, forward strand.
GGCGTCGCCATCCCCTGGCTGCGCGAGCGCTTCGGGCGCGATCCCGCGGTCGGTTCCTCGGTGCTCATCACCGCCTGCACGGACTCCGGCGGCTTCTTCATCTTCCTCGGGCTGGCGACCGTCTTCCTGGTGTAGTCAGACGCGCCCGAAAGCCGCGCGCGCGGCGGCGAGCGTAGCCTCGATCTCCGCTTCTCCATGCGCGGCCGAGACGAAGCCCGCCTCGTAGGCCGATGGCGCCAGATAGACGCCGCCCTCGAGCATGGCGTGGAAGAACTTGCTGAACCGCTCGCGATCGCATTGCATGACCTCGGCGAAGCTCTTCGGCGGCGCTTCGCGGAAATAGAGGCCGAACATGCTGCCGATCGACTGTGCCGAGAACACGATGCCACGCTTGCGTGCTTCGCTGGACAGTCCTTCGACCAGCGCCTTCGTGGTCGCTTCGATGCGTTCAAGGAGCCGAGGCTGCACGACCAGCTGCAATGTCGCCAATCCCGCCGCTACGGCGATCGGATTGCCCGAAAGGGTACCTGCCTGGTAGACCGGCCCGAGCGGCGCGAGCTTTTCCATGATGTCGCGCCGGCCGCCGAGAGCGCCGAGGGGCAGGCCGCCGCCGATCACCTTGCCTAGCGTGGTGATATCCGGCTTGATGCCGTAGCGCGCCTGCGCCCCGCCGAGCGCGACGCGAAAGCCCGTCATGACCTCATCGAGGATGAGAACCGCGCCGTGCCGCGTGCATTCCTCGCGCAGCGCCTCTAGGAATCCGGCCGCGGGCAACACGAGGTTCATGTTGCCGGCGACGGGCTCGACGATGACGCCGGCGATTTCCTTGCCTTGGCGGGAAAAGAGCTCGCGCACCTGCGCGGTATCGTTGTAGTTCAGCACCACGGTGTGGGCCGCCGTTTCTTCCGGCACACCGGCCGAGCTCGGGTTGCCGAAGGTGAGGGCACCCGACCCCGCTTTCACGAGCAGCGCGTCCGCATGACCGTGGTAGCAGCCCTCGAACTTCACGATCAACTTCCGGCCGGTGAAGCCGCGCGCGAGGCGGATTGCAGTCATCGTCGCTTCAGTGCCCGACGAAACCAGGCGCACGCGCTCGAGCGACGGCACCAGTTCGCACAGGCGTTCGGCGAGCTGCGTTTCTTCCGCCGTCGGCGCGCCGTAGGAGAGCGCACGGGCGGCCGCGCCCTGGACTGCCGAAACCACCGCGGGGTGCGTATGGCCGAGCACCATCGGGCCCCAGGAGCCGACGTAATCGATATAGCGGCGGCCGTCGGCGTCCCACAAATAGGCGCCGGCGGCGCGCTCGAAGAACAGCGGCGTGCCGCCGACGGCACGAAAGGCGCGCACCGGCGAGTTGACACCTCCGGGAATCACACGCTGCGCGCGCTCGAAGAGGATTTCGTTTTTCATGCAAAGAGCTTCCCATAGTCACGCGCCCGCTGCCGAATGTCGGGCGCCTCGAAAAGATCGGTGATCACCGCCAAGAGATCGGCGCCGGCCGCGACCAGTTCGCGCGCATTATCGAGCGTGATGCCGCCAATGGCGGCAAGCGGAACGCCCAGTCTCCTGCCTTCCGTGAACAGGCTGAGTGGGGCGCGCACTGCCGCGGGTTTCGTAGGGGAGGGGAAGACGCTGCCGAAAGCGATGTAGTCGGCGCCTGCCCTGACCGCCGCTTGCCCCAACGCGGCATCGTTGTAGCAGGAAGCGCCCAGCAGCTTGCCGCGCAAGCGCTCGCGCGCGGCGCCGAGGTCGCCATCGTCGCGCCCAAGATGTACGCCGTCGGCGCCCAGCTCGAGCGCGAGTTCGACGTCGTCGTTGATGATCACCGGCACGCGAAATTCGCGGGCCATGCGCACGACGGCGCGCGCCAGCCCGAGGTCGCGCTCTTTCTGGCGGTACTGCAGGAGCGCAACGCCGCCTTCGAGCGCAAGCCGCGTGCTTCGCTCCACATCGCCGCCCTCCGGCGTGATCGCATAGAGGCCGCGCAGCTTCACGAGCGGAAGAAGCGATTGGGCACGTGCTGTCCACCGCCCGGCTTGAAGCCTGCGGCGAGCGATTCCCAGGTGAAGCGCTGTGCAGCTTGTGCGGCCTCCGCGGGCTCCAGGCCTTTCGCCAGCTCGGCGGCGATCGCCGAGGCGAGAGTGCAGCCGGAGCCGTGGTAGCTCGCGGGAAGTCGCGGCCAGCGGTCTTCGCGCACCATGCCGCTCGCGTCGTAGAGCGAATTCACGACATCGACACCGGCCTCGTGGGTGCCGGTGATGAGCACGTACTCGCAGCCTTGGTCGATCAACCGGCGCGCGCATTCACCGAGATCCATTGCGCCGGCGAGCCGCCGCGCTTCGAGGCTGTTCGGCGTGAGGATCGTCGCCTGCGGCAGGATCAGCTCGCGCAGCGCTTCGATCGCCTCGTCGTGTGCGAGAGAATCGCCGCGTCCGCTTGCAAGGACCGGATCGACTACGAAGGGAACCGCGCCGTGCTGCGAGACGACGTCGCTCACGGCGCGCACATTCTGCGCCGAGCCGAGGACGCCGGCTTTGAACGCGGCAACCGGTATGTCAGCGAGCAGCCGCTCGGCCTGCGCCGTGATCCACTGGGCTTCGATCGGCAGCAGACGCTCGACGCCTTGCGTGTCCTGCACGGTCAGAGCCGTGATCACGGACAGCGGATGACAGCCGAGCGCGGCGATGGTGAGCAGATCCGCTTGGATCCCGGCGCCGCCTGTCGGATCGGAGGCGGCGAAGGCGAGCACCGCCGCGGGCGAGCGAGACGACATGGGTTAATATCCGGGCCCATTCTATGACCGAAAATCAGGTGCAATACAAGACGTGGATGTGCCTCATCTGCGGCTTTGTGTACGACGAGGCGGCAGGACTGCCGGACGAAGGCATCGCGCCCGGCACGCGGTGGGACGACGTGCCGATGAACTGGACCTGCCCCGAATGCGGCGCGCGCAAGGAAGACTTCGAAATGGTGGAGATCTGATACGGTAAAATGCGCGTTGCCGGCGCATGTCTTCGATCAACCTGACGCATCACTTCCTGATCGCCATGCCGAACATGGCCGATCCGTACTTCTCGAAAAGCCTGACGTTCATCTGCGAGCACAACGACCAGGGCGCGCTCGGCCTGGTGGTGAATCGCCCGATCGACATGACGCTGCAGGCGCTCTTCGAGCGGCTCTCGCTTTCGATCTCCGACCGCGCGGTGTCCGAGGCGCCGATCTACTTCGGCGGACCGGTGCAGACCGATCGCGGCTTCGTGCTGCACGAGCCCGCCGGCAACTGGCAATCGACGCTGCGCGTCGGCGCGGCCATAGGCCTCACGACGTCGAAGGACATCCTCGAAGCGGTGGGCCGCGGGGAAGGCCCGAAGCGCATGCTCGTCACGCTCGGCTACGCCGGCTGGTCGCCCGGACAGCTGGAGCAGGAGCTTTCGCAGAACGCCTGGCTCACCGTCGAGGCGAAGGACGCGATCCTCTTCGATATACCAGCGGAAGAGCGGCTCTCTCAAGCCATGCAGTTGCTCGGCCTCGATTTCGCGAGGCTGCAGGACGAAGCAGGGCATGCCTGAGCGCGCCGAGCGCTTTGCGCGAGCCAAGAATACCCGCACGGTACTCGCCTTCGATTTCGGTCTTAAGCGTATTGGAGTAGCGGTGGGGGAGCCGGAGCTCGGCACGGCCCATCCGTTGCCCGCGATCGCCGCACCGGGGTTCGACGCCATCTCAAGACTGATCAACGAATGGCAACCGGCGCAGATCGTCGTCGGACTGCCCATTGCCGCAAATGGCGAGCATCCGCTCGCCCGACGCGTCGAGCGATTCGCGCGCCAGCTCGAAGGACGCTTTCGCGTCCCGGTGGCACGGGTCGATGAACGGTTCACCTCGGTCGAGGCAGAGAGCCGCCTGCGCGGCGTGAAGAATAAGTCGATAGACTCGGTCGCCGCGCAACTCATTCTGGAGCAGTACTTTGACCAAGCTGCCTGAGGCCGAGAAGCTCTGCGCGCAGCTCGTGAACGAGCTCAAGCCGCGCATCGGACCGAAAACCGCGATGGTCGGCCTGTACACCGGGGGTGCCTGGCTGGCGGAGCGCCTGCACAAGGACCTCGCGCTCAAGGCGCCGCTCGGGCTGATGGACATCGCGTTCTACCGCGACGACTACGCCGCGCGCGGCCTGAAGCATGATCCCAAGCGTACGAAGATCCCGTTCGACGTGAACGGCGCCGAGTTGCTCCTGATCGACGATGTCCTCTATAGCGGACGCACCGTGCGCGCCGCGATGAACGAGCTGTTCGACTATGGCCGCCCGGCGAGCATCTCGCTCGCCGTGCTCGTCGACCGCGGCGGCCGCCAGCTCCCGATCTGCGCGCAGCACTGCGGCGCGAAGGTCGATGTCCCCGCCGGCCAGCGCCTGCGCTTGACGCGGGGCAACGACGGCAAGCTCGTGCTGGTGCTCGAAGCGGCCCGTGCCGGTTAGCCGCAATCCCCAGCTCAATGCCGCCGGAGAGCTCCAGCATCTGCTCTCCATTGAAGGCCTGCCGCGCGAGATCCTCACCCAGATCCTCGACACCGCCGAATCCTTCGCCGGCGTGACCGAGCGTGAAGTGAAGAAAGTGCCGCTCCTTCGCGGCAAGAGCGTCTTCAACCTGTTCTTCGAACCGTCCACACGGACCCGGACGACCTTCGAGATCGCCGCCAAGCGCCTCTCGGCGGACGTGATCAATCTCAACATCGCCGTTTCCTCCCAAACCAAAGGCGAATCGCTGCTCGACACGGTAGCCAATCTCTCGGCGATGCAGGCGGACATCTTCGTCGTGCGCCACAGCTCTTCGGGCGCGCCGTTCCTCATCGCGCGTCACGTCAAGCCGCATGAGCATGTGATCAATGCAGGCGACGGCCGCCATGCCCATCCGACGCAGGGATTGCTCGACCTCTTCACGATCCGCCACTACAAGAAGGACTTCACGCGGCTGACCGTGGCGATCGTTGGCGACATCCTGCACTCGCGCGTGGCGCGCTCGCTGATCCATGGCCTGACCACTCTCGGCGCGCCCGAGGTACGCGTCATCGGGCCGCAGACGCTCCTGCCGGTCGGCGTCGAAGCGCTCGGCGTGAAGGTCTTCCACGACATGCGAGAAGGGCTGCGCGATTGCGACGTGGTGGTGATGCTGCGGCTGCAGAACGAGCGCATGGGCGGGGCGCTGCTGCCGTCGGCGCAGGAGTTCAACAAGCACTATGGGCTTGGCGCCGAGAAGCTCGCTCTTGCGAAAACCGACGCGATCGTCATGCACCCCGGACCGATGAACCGCGGCGTGGAAATCGACTCCTCCGTGGCGGACGGCCCGCATTCGGTGATCCTGCCGCAGGTCACCTTCGGCATCGCGGTCCGCATGGCCGTGATGAGCATCGTGGCCGGAAACTGATGAAGCTCGCCATCAAGAACGCGCGCATCATCGACCCGGCCACCGGCCGCGATAGCCAGGGTGATCTCTATATCGCCGACGGGAAGATCAGCGCGGAAATCGGCAAGCCCGATCGCACGATCGATGCGAAGGGCCTTATCGCGGCACCCGGGTTCATCGACATCGCGGCGCGGCTGCGCGAGCCCGGCTTCGAGTACAAGGCCACCCTTGAATCCGAGATGCAGGCCGCGGTCGCCGGCGGCGTGACGAGCCTTGCATGCCCGCCGGACACCGATCCTCCGCTCGACGAGCCCGGCCTCGTCGACATGTTGCGCCGGCGTGCCAAGGCGCTCGCGCATGCGCGCGTCTATCCGATCGGCGCGCTGACGGTGAAGCTGGAGGGCAAGCGCCTCACCGAGATGGCGCAGCTCGCCGAAACCGGGTGCGTGGCGTTCTCGCAGGCGAACACGCCGCTCGCCGACACCCAGGTGCTCTGGCGCGCGCTGCAATATGCCGCCACGTTCGGCTTCCCCGTATGGCTGCGCGCCGAGGACACCTGGCTCGCGAAAGGCGGTGTGTCGCACGACGGCGAAGTCGCGACCCGCCTCGGCCTTCCCGGGATTCCGCCCTTCGCCGAGACCATCGCGCTCGCGACGCTGCTCGAGCTGGTCCGCGCCACGCGGGCGCGCGTGCACGTCTGCCGGCTCTCGACTGCGGGCGCGGTGGAGATGATGCGCGCCGCGAAACGCGAAGGGCTGCCGGTGACCTGCGACGTCGCCATCCACCACCTCCATCTCTCCGAAAAGGACCTCGGTTACTTCGACGCCAACTGCCGCCTCGAGCCGCCGCTGCGGAGCGAGCGCGATCGCGATGCGCTCGCTCGCGGCGTCGAGGACGGCACGATCGACTGCGTGTGCTCCGATCACACGCCCGTGGACGAGGACGGCAAGCACCTGCCGTTCGCCGAAGCCGAGCCGGGTGCGACGGGGCTCGAGCTTCTGCTGCCCCTTACGCTCAAATGGGGCGAGGCGCGCAGGCTGCCGCTCGCGAAAACGCTTGCGAAGATCACCTCCGACGCCGCACGCGTGCTGGGCGTCGGCTCGGGCAAGCTCGCCCTGGGAGCGCCGGGCGATATCGCCCTCTTCGATCCTCAAGCGACGCTGCGGATCTCGGCCGAGACGCTGAAAAGCCAGGGCAAGAACACGCCATTCCTCGGCTACGAGCTTGCCGGGCGCGTGCGCTACACGATCGTGGCCGGCAACGTGGTCTATGACCCCATGGGCGGGGCGTGAGGCGGCTCGCCCCGGTTCTTCTGCTGGCTTTGCTGACGGCGTGCAGCTCCACGTCGAAGAAGGGCGGCTACTACAAGGACGACGGCCCCGAGCGCAATCCGCCGAGCAATCTCGATCGCGTCCCGGATGCAAGACCGCGTGCGGAGCCGCTGGACCGCGCGGCGAACCGCCCTTATGTGGTGTTCGGCAAGAAATACGTTCCGTTGACCCGGGTGCAGCCGTTTCACCAGCGCGGCCTCGCCAGCTGGTACGGCAAGCGCTTTCATGGACAGAGGACCTCGAGCGGCGAGACCTATGACATGTACGCCATGACCGCCGCGCATCCCGTCCTGCCGATCCCGAGCTATGCGCGCGTCACTTCGCTGAAGACCGGAAAGCAGATCATCGTTCGCATCAACGATCGTGGTCCGTTCCATTCAGGGCGCGTGATCGATCTTTCATACGCCGCGGCATACCGTCTGGGATTGATCGGCGCGGGCAGCGGCGAGGTCGAGGTCGAGGCCATCGTTCCCGGCTCGCGCGCCGGCTTATAATCCGCGCCTTTTGCCGCTGATGGCCCGCTTCGTCACTCTCCTCGTCGGCGTTCTCCTCGCTGCCGCCACGCATGCGGCCGTGCCGCCGCCCGCGCCGCGCGTGATGGGCAAGGCATGGTTGCTCGGCGATCTGACGAGCGGCCAGGTCTTGCTCGCCGAGCGGGCCGACGAGCGCATCGAGCCCGCTTCTCTCACCAAGCTCATGACGGCCTATCTCGTCTTCGGGGCGCTGCACGACAAGAAGCTCGCGCTCGAGCAGCGTGTGACGGTCTCGATACGCGCGTGGCGCGCTCCCGGCTCGCGCATGTTCATCGAGCCGCGCAAGCCCGTCACGGTGGACGAGCTCATCAAGGGCATGGAAGTTCAGTCCGGCAACGACGCGTGCATCGCGCTTGCCGAGGCGGTCGGCGGCTCGGTGGATGTCTTCGTCGAGCTCATGAATCGCGAGGCCGCGCACCTCGGCATGACCGGTACACACTTCATGAACCCGACCGGCCTGCCGGATGCCCAGCACTACAGCACGGCGCGGGATCTCTATACGCTCGCTGCGGCCGTGATCCGCGACTTCCCGGACGAGTACTTGCGCTATTACGCGATCAAGGAATTCCGCTACAACAACATCACGCAACCCAACCGCAACCGATTGCTATGGCTCGACCCTACGGTCGACGGCGTGAAGACAGGCCATACGGAGGCCGCGGGCTACTGCCTCATCGCGTCGTCCAAGCGCGGCCCGCGTCGGCTGCTCTCGGTCTTGCTCGGCTCCACCTCGGATGCGACGCGCGCGCAGGAGTCGCTCAAGCTCCTGAACTGGGGCTACCAGTTCTTCGAGGACGTCAAGCTCTTCGCTGGCGGCGAAGTGGTACGCACGCTCGACGTCTGGAAGGGTTCCGCCAACGTCGTCAAGGCGGGGACCAGGCGAGACCTTTACGTCACCGTGCCCAAAGGCGATGCCGACAAGCTGAAGGCGGACGTCGTGTCGCAGCAGCCCATCATCGCTCCAATCGCGCAGGGGCAGCCGGTGGCGATGTTGCGCGTGGCGCTCGACGGCAAGCCGCTCGCCGAGCATCAACTCTTCGCGCTCGAGGCGATCGGCCCGGCGGGCCTCATCGGCCGCGCCTGGGATACACTGAGGCTGTGGATCAAGTAGTTTTACTGAACGGCGAATTCCTGCCGCTCGAAGAAGCCAAGGTTCCCGTCCTCGACCGAGGCTTCATCTTCGGCGACGGCGTCTACGAGGTCGTCCCGGTGTATTCGAAGGTGCCGTTCCGGCTCGGAGAGCATCTCGTGCGCCTCGAGCGAAGCCTCGCCGCGGTCGGCATCCGCAATCCCTACACGCGCGAGCAATGGCGCGGATTCGTGGAAGGCATCGTCTCGCGGCAGCCCTTCGAAGACCAGGCGGTCTACTTCCAGGTCACGCGCGGGGTCGCCAAGCGCGACCATGCTTTCCCGAAGAACGCGCAGCCCACGGTCTTCATGATGTCGAATCCTCTCGTGCCGCCGGCCCAGGCGCAGGTCGAAGCGGGCGCTGCCGCGATCACCGCGCGCGACAACCGCTGGCTGCGCTGCGACATCAAGTCGATCTCGCTCATCGGCAACGTGCTGCTGCGCCAGCTCTCCGCCGAAGCCGACGCGACGGAAACCATCCTCCTCCGCGACGGCAGGCTGACCGAGGCCTCGGCGTCCAACGTCTTCATCGTCAAAGGCGGCGTCATCCATTCGCCGCCGAAGAACGAGCTCATTCTTCCCGGGATCACCTACGACGTGGTCGTCGAGCTCGCGCGCGCGCACGCGATGCCGCTCGAATTCCGCGACATCGCCGAAGCCGAGCTGCGCGCTGCCGACGAGGTCTGGGTCACTTCGTCGTCCAAGGAAGTGCTCGCCATCGTGCGCCTCGATGGCGCGCCGGTCGGCGACGGCAGGCCCGGGCCGCTTTTCCGGCGCATGTATCGGCTCTACCAGGACTTCAAGCAAAAGGTGATGCGCGCGGGCCGGCGCGAGTCGCTGCCCGCCTGAAAGGCGCTCGGCAATGCCGCTAGTCGCCGACAGCTCCCTGCTGGCGTTCCCCTGCGATTTCCCCATCAAGGTGATGGGTCGCAAGCAGCCCGGATTCGCACAGGCCGTGACCGAGATCGTGGTGAAGCACGCGCCGGACTTCGACATGGCGAGCGTCGAGATGCGCCCGAGCCGCAAGGGCCGCTACCTGAGCGTGACGTGCGTCGTGCGCGCGACCTCGCGGGAGCAGCTCGATGCGCTCTACCAGGAGCTTTGCGATCACCCCTCCGTGGTGATGGTGCTGTGACCCTCGTGGCTGACATCATCGTCAAGCACCTCGGGCGCGTCGACTACGAGCCGACGCTGGAAGCGATGCGCCGCTTCACCCGCGGCCGCGACGAGAGCACGTCAGACGAGCTCTGGCTGCTCGAGCATCCTCCGGTCTATACGCTGGGGCAGGGCGCCGCTCCGGCGCGAGTCGCAAACGCCATCCCGGTCGTCGCGGCGGATCGCGGAGGAGAGATCACCTATCACGGGCCCGGGCAGGTGGTGCTTTACCCGCTCATCGATCTGGCACGCCGCGGCATCAAGGTGAAGCCCTATGTGCGGCTTCTCGAGCAAGCCGTCATCGATCTTTTGGGAAGCAAAGCCATTCGCCGCCCGGGCGCGCCCGGAGTCTACGTCGACGATGCCAAGGTGGCGGCTCTCGGCATCCGGGTGATGAAGGGCCGGGCGTACCATGGCATAGCGCTCAACGTCGACATGGACCTTTCGCCTTTCTCGGCCATCGACCCGTGCGGGTATCCGGGGCTGCGCGTGACCCAGACGCGCGATCTCGGCTTGCCGGACACGCCCGCCGCCATGGGCGAGAAGCTCGCGAGCCGCGTCATCCATCATCTCGAGCATGCGTGAAGCGGGCGTAAAGGAAAAAGGCAAGGCCAAGACGATCCGCATCGTCCCGCGCGGCGCGCCGCTCGCGAAGCCCGCCTGGATCCGCGTTCGCGCCGCGAGCCCGAATTCCCGCTTCCACGAGATCAAGGACATCCTGCGCCGGCAGAAGCTGCATACGGTCTGCGAGGAAGCGACTTGCCCGAACATCGCCGAGTGCTTCGGCAAGGGCACCGCGACCTTCATGATCCTCGGCGACATCTGCACGCGTCGCTGCCCGTTCTGCGATGTCGCGCATGGACGGCCGCTTGCGCCGGATGTCGAGGAGCCGCGCCATCTGGCGGAAACGATCGCCCAGCTGAAGCTGCGTTACGTCGTGATTACCAGCGTAGACCGCGACGACCTGCGCGACGGCGGCGCCCGGCACTTCGTCGACTGCATCCGCGCGGTGCGCGAGGCCAGTCCGGCCACCGTCATCGAAGTGCTGGTGCCCGACTTCCGCGGCCGCCTGGACCGTGCACTGGAAATCCTCGCCGCCGCGCCGCCGGACGTCATGAACCACAACCTCGAGACGGTGCCGCGCCTTTACAAGCAGGCGCGGCCGGGCGGCGACTACCGGCACTCGCTTACGCTTCTGCAGCAGTTCAAGAGGCTGTATCCGGACGTGCCGACCAAGTCCGGTCTGATGGTGGGCCTCGGCGAGAGCGATGCCGAGATCCTCACGGTGATGCGCGACCTGCGCACGCACGACGTCGACATGCTGACCGTGGGCCAATACCTGCAGCCTTCGCCGCATCATTTGCCCGTCGAGCGCTACGTCGAGCCGGCGGTGTTCGCGCTGTTCGAGAGGGAAGCGGCGCAAATGGGCTTCAAGCACGCCGCGATAGGACCGCTCGTGCGCTCGTCGTACCACGCCGACCAGCAGGCGCACGCTGCGGGCCTCTAGCTCGCGGCTCGCCGCGTTCTCTCTCCTCGCGCTCACGAACCTGCTGTGGGCCGGCAACTGGGTGCTCGGGCGCGCGCTGCGCGACACGTTCGACCCGGTGACCCTCAACTTCTGGCGCTGGCTGGTGGCCCTCGTCGTGCTCGCGCCCTTCGGCCTGCGTGCGGTGGCAGGCAAGGGCGAGCTCCTGCGCCGGCACGCCGGCATTCTCGTGCTGCTGGCCCTCCTCAGCGTGCCGCTCTTCCAGACGATGGTGTACCAGGGGTTGCGCACGACCACGGCGATCAACGCCGTGCTGCTCAATTCGTCGGCGCCGGTCTTCATGATCGCGTGCTCGTGGTTCGTGGAGCGCGAGCACGCGAGCGCTAGGCAGGTCGCGGGCATGCTGATCTCGCTCGCCGGCATCGTCATCATCATGACGCGTGGCGAGGTGGCGCACCTCGCGGATCTGGAATTCCACGCGGGCGATGCGTGGATCCTCGCCGCCATGCCCTTGTGGGGACTCTATTCGGTGCTGCTCAAGCGGCGTCCGCCGGAGCTGGGCGGTGTGGGACTGCTCTTCGTGATTGCGCTCCTCGGCGTGACGATGCTGGCGCCGTTCTTCGTCGCGAGCTCGCTCGCATCGCCGGTCGTGCCGCCGCTCGATGCCGTGCTCGCCGTAATCTACGTCGGCGTGGGCGCGTCGGTCATCGCGTTCACCTGCTGGAACCGCGGCGTCGCCATGGTCGGCGCCAACGCCGCCGGCTTCACGTTGCACCTGCTGCCCGCATTCGGCACGCTGCTCGCGATCGTCTTCCTGCATGAAGAATTTCGCGTCTTCCATGCGGTGGGCGTCGCGACGATCCTCGCCGGCGTGCTGCTCGCCACGTACCAGCGATAATGGGGCGGATGAGGGCCCTGGCCTTTGCCACAATCCTCTGGTCGGCTGGCGCGCTGGCGCAGCTCGAGCACATCACCAGCAAGGATGCGACCGCCGCGCTGAGAGCGGCGCTCGAGAAGGGCAGCGTCGCAGCGGTCGCCAAGCTCGGAAAAGTGGATGGTTTCCTTGGCAATCCGCAGGTCAAGATCCCGCTGCCGGAATCGGCCCAGCGCGCCGAGCACGCCATGCGGCGGCTCGGCATGGGGAAATACGCGGACGAGCTCATCGTCACGATGAACCGCGCCGCCGAGCAGGCCGTGCCGGAAGCGAAGGCCGTCTTCGTCGACGCGGTGAAGAAGATGAGCGTGCAGGATGCAAAGGGCATCCTCACCGGGGGCGACACTGCGGCCACCGAGTATTTCAGGCGCACGACACGCGATCCGCTGCACAAGCGCTTCCTGCCCATCGTGAAAAAGGCGACCGCGCGGGTGCAGCTTGCGCAGCGCTATGAGCAGTTCGCCGACAAGGCTGTCACGGTGGGCATGCTTAAGAAGGAGGACGCCAACCTGGACGAGTACGTCACGCAGAAGGCGCTGGACGGGCTCTACCTGATGGTCGCCGAGGAGGAGAAGAAAATTCGCAAGGACCCCCCGTGGGCACCGGGTCGAGCATCATCAAGAAGGTCTTCGGCGCGCTGGGTAGGTAAGGCGGCTACTCGCTAGTGCGCCTGGTCCCAGTTCTCCCCGACGCCTACTTCGGCGACGAGGGGGACGTCGAGCTTCGCCACCGCTTCCATCAGCTCGCGCACCTTGCTTTTGGTGCTCTCGATCTCGGCGTCCGGGACTTCCAGCACCAGCTCATCGTGCACCTGCATGATGAGCTTCGCTTGTGCGCGCGATTCGTCGAGCCACCCCTGCACCGCGATCATGGCGAGCTTGATCAAATCAGCGGCGGTGCCTTGCATCGGCGCATTGATCGCCGCGCGCTCGGCGGCCTGGCGGCGCACAGGCGCGCCGCTCTTCAGCTCGGGCAGCCATAGGCGGCGGCCGAAGACGGTCTCGACGTAGCCGACTTCCTTCGCCCGCTTGCGCGTCTCGTCCATGTAGCGCTTGGCGCCCGGATAGCGGGTGAAGTAGCGCTCGATGTAGGTCTGCGCCTGCGCGCGGTCGATGCCGAGGTTCTGCGCCACGCCGAAGGACGACATGCCGTAGATCAATCCGAAATTGATCACCTTGGCGATGCGGCGCTGGTCGGGTTCGACCGCGTCGAGCGGGACGCCGAACACCTCGGCGGCGGTCACGCGGTGTACGTCCTCGCCCTCGCTGAAGGCGCGGCGCAGGTTCTCGTCGCCCGAGAGGTGCGCCATGATGCGCAGCTCGATCTGCGAGTAGTCCGCCGACAGGAT